>CALVEU010000053.1 GCA_944326635.1 Candidatus Gastranaerophilales bacterium
GAAAAAATACAACTCTTAAATGAGCTAAATTATGATAAATCAGAATATTATCATATTATTAGGGAGTAAAAGCAGACCATGAAATTAAAAAACATATTAATCATTCTTCTATTATTTATATTTACAGCATCATTTGCAAAAGCTGAAGACATTGATCAAACACTCACTGCAAAAGGGCAATTAAATACATTATCAGAACAAATCAAGTCAACACAGTCACAAACAAATCTTGATAATTCTGATCTTGGCACAATTTTTGATGACACTTTAGCACCAGTATTTAAACCTTACGAAGCTGGTAAAAATGAAGTTGTATTCAGCTATACAAAAAATTTAATTAACGCAATTGATCCTACTGCCTTCACAAATAAAACAGGAAGTTATCTACCAGGAGCAAGAGGTATTAATCAATTAGTAATCTATACTCCTAACTTTGGGGCAAGAACAAATACAAATGAATTTGGAGCCGAAGCTATAGTAGAAGGAAACACTGTAACAGAATTATCAGGAGCGGATTCTCTAATACCACCTAATGGCATTGTAATAAGCGGTCATGGTCGTGCTAAAACTTGGATGAATTCAAGTATTAAAATCGGAACAAAAATATATATTGATAGAGCATCTAATTTAATATACACATATACAACATCTGAAAGTTATATTTTTGAATCAGAGAAAAAAATAAGCGAAGCAGAACAAATGCTTCAATATTACCGTTCACTAAGCCCTGATTATAATTGGAGAATACCTACAAGTTACATCAACGATGCAAAAGATTATCTAAAAAAAGCAAGAAAAAATCCTGAAGAAGTAAAAAAATATTCACAACTTGCAATAGAAGCATCAAATGATGCATTAAAAAGCGTTGTTCCATACAAAAATGGGGAATTAAAAGGAGTATGGATTAGACCAACAGAAACTTCTGAAGAAGAAATTGAAAAAACTCTTAACAGATTAAAACACGCTGGAATTGATAATATATTTTTAGAAACATATTTTCATGGTAAAACAATATTTCCAAGTAAAACAATGGAAGCATATGGATTTACTCCACAATATGAAAAGTTTGCAGGTATAGATCCACTTGAAATATGGATTAAAGAAGCACATAAAAGAAACATAAAAGTTCATACTTGGTTTGAAACATTTTATGTAGGACCTCAAAATCCAAAAGATAATCCTAAAAGTATTTTAGCAATGAACCCGTCTTGGGGGAATAAAATAAAAAAAGATATTGATTCTGTAGACCCTTCAAAATCAACATCTGAACATAACGGCTACTTTCTTGACCCAGCTAATCCTTATGTTCAAGACTTTGTAGTAAAATTAGCAGAAGAAATTATTACCAGATACAAACCAGATGGCATAAACCTCGATTACATCAGATACCCAAACTGTGTATCATTAAATGAAAACTCAAATTGGGGTTATACTGATTATGCTAGAAATGATTTCAAAACAATATATGGTGTAGATCCTGCAGATATTTTAAAGACAGACCCACTTTGGCTTGAATGGAACAATTACAGAAGAGAACAAGTTACAAATGTTGTGAAAAAAATTGGAGAAATGGGTAGAAAATCAAACACATATATAAGTGCAGTAATTTTCCCAGACAGGTTAGCAGCTCTTGATCATAAGCAACAAGACTGGAGAACTTGGACTACAAGAGGCTATATAAACGGACTTACTCCTCTATTTTTAACTTGTGACTCTAAAACTGCAAATAAAATGATGTCAGATGTAATTAACGCTAAATCTGGAAACACTGATTTTTATGCAGGACTTTTTGTAACCTTTATGGGCGGTACTGATGAAGATTTAATCAGACTAATTCATGAAGCTCGAAAAGTAAACGCAAAAGGTGTTATCCTATTTGATTACGCACATTTGAATAATAAATATATTAATACCCTATCGAAGAGTGTATTTGCACAACGTTCACCAATAAGAAAACCATTATACCAACCGGAACAACAAAAACAACTTCAAAAACAAGATACTAAAGGCTGGTGGATTTTCAAAAAAGAATCATAATAATTTAAAGTTATATTTATAATATAATTTTAAATATGATTAGGAATGCTGTTGCTAATACAATGCAGAATAAAAATACTGTAATGTTTATTACTGCAATAATATTTATGATTGGAATTCTTGCTTATTTCAACGATATTGCAATTATTTCAGCTTTTTTATTAACAATTCTTGCTGTATTTTTAATCATAAAAAATTATATTCCAACTAAGTACATAATCTTTTGGATAGTTATATTCTATTTCGGCTTTTTCAATGCATATTTTAGAACAGCAAATTCAGATGACTTAGTGCAGTTTGCAAGACAAAATGTAACTATCCAAGGTCAAATAACATCAATACCTAATAGCGACGGAAAAGGAAAAACTAAATTTTTCTTTAAAACAGAAACTCTTAACGGCGAAAATATTAAAGGCAAAACATTAATTACATATACAGGAAATGAAGAATTAAAAATCGGAAATTATTATCAGGCTAAAGGGAAATTAAGAACACCTTTCAAAGCTAGCAACCCATCTCAATTTGACTATGGCAAATATCTTAGGAATTTCAATACATACACCGTTTTCTATACAGATGAGATAACTCCTGCAGAAAAAACTCCGACAATAAAATGGAAATTCTTGCAAAACCTAAACAACTTAAGAGATAAAATTATAAATGTACATAGCGAATATTTAAAATCTCCAAACCTTGAAATTTTAGGAGGTATTGTTTTTGGTGATGATGCTATTGCTCCACCAGATTATATAAAAGCATCTTTTATAAATTCAGGGCTTTTACATATTTTAGCAGCATCAGGTATGAACGTTGCATTTATATACGGTTTTTGGGTATTTTTTATGCGACGAATAAGAGCTCCATTTAAAATTACGATTTTATCTGGAATGATATTAGTCATATTTTATACAATGATGACTGGTATGGGAGCATCTGTATTAAGAGCAGCTTTAATGCTTTTATTAATTCTTGTAGGAAAATTAATTGATAGAGATGCGCATACAATATCCCTTTTATCTTTTGTAGCTACTATTCTTCTAATATACAATCCTGCGTACATAAACGATGTTGGATTTCAATTATCATTTATTGTAACATTCGGACTTCTTACAACTGCAAATATTATTTTTGACAAATATAAAGATTCTAAAATTCCAGACTTTTTAATCGGAGCTATTTTAATTCCTGTAGTTGCACAAATTTGGGTAGCTCCAATACAAATGTTCTATTTTAATACATTTAGCACATATTCAATATTTGCAAACATTTTGAGTATGCCATTTTTAAGCGTAATAAGCTTTGGCGGTTTTGTAAGTTCAATTATTGCAATGTTTGCCCCATTTACGGATAAAATATGTATGTTATTTGATTTTATACTAAATTATGTATTGAATATTCTAGTATTGATTTCAAACTTTTTTGCACAACTTCCACATTCATTATGCACAACAAGACATCCAATTATTATTCAAATATTCATTTATTACGGAATAATTCTATCTATCACACTTGGAATAAAAACAGGATTTAATAAGAAACTTAAAATATTTTGCCTATCTTTGCTAACCTTATTATTAATTTCATTTATACAAATTCCGTCAAACAATTTGGAAATAATTGTATTTGATGTTCAAAATGCAGATTGTTTCTTAATCAAAACACCTGAAAATAAATATTTTATAATCGATACAGGCAAATCAGGGTACAAAGGTAGCAAAGCCCAAGCAAATTCAATCATTATTAAATATTTAAAAGACAGAGGAATAAAAAATATTGAAACTCTAATTATAACTCATTTCGACAATGACCATTCTGGCGGTGCTGTCGATATAATAAAAAACGTAAAAGTTAAACAAGTATATATTAACTCATACAATGACAAGTCTGACACATCAAAAAATATTTATGATGAATTAGAAAAAAATCAAATTCCAACCCAAATACCACAAAACAACTCTTCAATATACAAAGAAAATGACTTAAATATCCAAACTTATCAAGCAAAAACTGATAAAGAAAATGATAACTCTATAATCACACTACTTAGTTATAGAAATTTTGATATGTTATTTATGGGAGATGCAGGAACAAAAACATTCGACCAATTAAAATCAGATATTCCAACAAATATTGAAATTCTAAAAGTAGGACATCATGGAGGTTTAAATACAGTAAATAAAGAAATGCTTGATCATATAAAAACTGAAACTTCAATAATTTCAACAGGAATAAATTCGTTCGGACATCCATATAAAGGTACACTTGATACCTTAAGAGAAACATACATTTATAGAACTGACAGACATAACTCCATTAAAATAAAAACAGATGGAGAAGAATATTCAATTTATACATTTAATCCTAAAAAGAAAAAATATATAAAAACTCAACAATCAAACACATACTAACTAAACTAAAGACATTTTATCTTCAAGCGCAGTTTCAATCTCATCAATAATCAAAGTTGCAGCAGCAATTCTATCATCTGCAGATGTAATAGGACGGCCTACAACCATATAATCAACTCCAGATAAAATAGCATCTCTAGGAGTATCCACCCTTACTTGATCATTTACAGAAGACCAGGTAGGACGGGTTGCTGGACATAAAATTATAAAATCATCACCTATTTCTTTACGAATCCGACGAGCTTCTTCTGCACTAGCTACAACACCGTCAAGACCTGATTCCCTTGCGACTTTAGCAAGCTGCAATACAAAATCTTCAATATTTTTATCAACACATAATTCTGTTGTTAAAGTCTTTTGTCCAAAACTTGATAAAAGAGTAACTCCTAAAATCGTAGGAGGTTCTATTCCCATAGACTTTGCAGCAGCTCTAGAAGCTTTCACAACTGCTGATGTCATTTTTGAACCACCTTGAATATGGACATTGAAAAAATTAATATTATTTTTAACTAGACTAATACAAGCCTTTTGTACAGTATGCGGAATATCATGAAATTTGCAATCATAATAGCATTTTGCGCCATTTTCTTCCAATAGTCTGAATGCCTCAAACCCATAATTTACAATTAAAGGTAATCCGACTTTAAAATATCCCACATAATCTTTTAACTCATTTACTAATTCATGAGCTTCTTTTAAATTGTCAACATCCAATGCTAAAATAATTCGATCTTTAGCTGTTTTAGGTTTTTCTATCATATTAACAAAAAATATAGCACTACAAAAAAATAAAATCAACCCTTACAAGAATTAAGCTTGTAATACAACTTTTCTTAATCCTAACTAATATCTTCAGGTATTTCAGGTAATTCTTTTGTATAAGTACAACCTAATTTTTCCAGTTTTTCTATTTGATTAATTATGTTTCCTGAGCCATTTAACTTTTTCAAAGATGAATTCAAATTATCTCTGACTTTTAAAAGTTCAGCCAAAAGAGATGCAAATTTGTCGTGGATATTAGTACACAAACGAGCCATCTCTAGAACATTTTTATTTTGTCTATCAACAATATGGAATGCATTAATAATTTTCAAAGCCGCAAGTAAAGTTGATGGAGATACAGGCATTATTCTATTTTTCCAAGCATAATCCCATAAAGCACAATCATCACAAAACATCATTGAATAACAACTTTCAATAGGTATAAACATCAAAACATAATCAGGTGATGATTCTTCCACAGAATATTCTCTTTTTGCCAAACCATTTATATGTGCTTTTGTTGAATCAACAAATTTTTTTAAATGAATTTGTTTTTCTCTTTCATCTTGTGTGTTTACAAATCCGTCCCAAGCTGCAAAAGATGTTTTGCTATCTATATAAACACATCTACCTTCAGGCAAAAAGACAGTTGCATCTGGTTTTCCTTCTGCTGTGCCTTTTTGAATTTTATATTCTTCATCTTTTCTCAATCCTGAAGCTTCCAAAACTCTTTCAAGAACAATTTCTCCCCATTTACCTGATGTTCTGTTGTCAGCTTTCATTACACTCACAAGAGAATTTGCTTCTTGAGAGATTTTATTTCCTGTATCTAAAAAATTTTTTATATTTGCATCAAAAATCTTAAAATTATCTGATTCTGTTTTAAAGTTTTCCTCGGCACGTCTTTCAAAATCTTCAATCTTTTCTTTAAATCTTTTGAAAAATTCATCCAACCTTTCTCTATTTTGAATAGAAAAATCAGATGAATGTTCTTTAAAAATTCTATTAGCAGTGTTCTCAAAATACAACTTCATTTGCTCAAGCATCAAATCTCTTGAAGTTTTATCATTTTTACTAATTACTTTAAAAGGTATAAATACGCACAAAGCACCAATTAAAAAACCAACCAAAAATATTAAAATTTCCATACACAAATCCTCTTAATAAAAAAATTATACCACAGTAAAATTACTCTAAAAGTATTATAAAAAAATTTTCTCAACCATGCGGCTAAAACCACCAAAAGCATGGTGTAGAGCATGATTGAGAAATTTTATCAATCTAAAGATGTAAGACAAATTCTCAAACCTTCAATATATCAATATCAATCAGGACATGGATGAAAAAGACCGTACAAAAATAGTAGTATGTATAGTGTAGAGGGAAGCTTAAAAAACAGGGAGATAAAAAATGAGAGAGTTCAAAAGAAGATCTAGAGTATTATTAATTGACGATAACGCAGATCATTTAAGAGGAGTTAAAGAATTAATTACACTTGAAAGCAGTTATGAAGTTGTTGGAGCAACAACAAGCGCTAATATCGGAATTAATCTAGCAAAAAAATATCGCCCTGACATTATCTTGATGGATGTTAATATGCCAGAGAAAGATGGCCTTCAAGCAATCCAAGAGATAGAAAAATTAGACTTAGGAATTAGAGTAATTGCATTAAGCGGCTATGATGATGCGGATCTAATCTTTAGAGCTATGAAAATAGGTGCTAAAGGATATGTTTTAAAAACTATGGCATCAGCTCAACTTATTTATGCTATGGATGAAGTTGCATCTGGCAAAATTTATCTTCCAAATGCTCTTACATCAAGATTTTTTGAATATTTTCAACGTTCATTCAAAGAAGAAGCACAAACAGCTGCAGAAGAAAATTTACTTACATATTTAACAGCTAGAGAAGAAGAAGTATTAGACTTACTTACACAGGGTAATAACTACAAGGGTATTGCAGGAAAATTATTTATATCAGAAACTACAGTTAAGACTCATGTAAATAATATATTCCAAAAATTACAAGTAAATGACAGAACTCAAGCTGTTTTATACGCACTAAACAATGGCTTTGCAAACAGAAGACATAAAATGGCTGTTTAATTTAATACTTTTCATATAAGAGTTTAAAGGTTCAGTCTTAAAAAACTGAGCCTTTAATGTTAAAGAGGTGAAATGAACAATACTAATTTAATATCAGAACAATCAAGATGTGTAGCACATGAAATAAGAAATCATCTTTCAATTTGCGAAATTTATACGCAAATTATAAAAAGGAATTTAGAACAAGAAGGGATTGACAACAAATCAATTAACAATGCTATAAATTGTATTAGCAAATCATTAAAAATAATGAATAATTCATTACTTGATCTAAAATCATTAAATAACTTTTCACCAAAAGAATGCAACATTAAAGAAATTCTAGAAGAAGGAGTAAAACTATCAACTGTATATATTCATGAAAAAGATATCACGATAAATTGTCATATTAAAAGCGATTCAAAAGTATATATAGATGAAAATAAATTTCTAGCCTGCATCGTAAACATAATAAAAAATGCCATAGAAGCTATCGAACATAAAGGGCAAATTAATGTTTCATTAGAAATTAAAAATAATGAGGTACACATAAAAATTTCAAATAACGGAAGTCCAATTTCAAAAGAAAAGCAATCAATGATTTTCGAAGAAGGTTATACAACAAAATCTACAGGCAGCGGACTTGGGCTACATATTTGCGTCGATAATCTGAAAGCCCAAAATGCTATTTTAAAATTAAATAAATCAACAACTGAAATAACAGAATTTGAAATTATATTGCCTGTTGCTTAAATTTCTCTAATAAATTTCCGTTTTCTATATTGCCATTCCCAGAATTTGTCTGAGCATTTTGAGATGAAACTGGATAAATATCTGATGCAAAAACTCTTGGATCATCAATTTTATCCATAGCTTTCATAATACCTATTTTACCCGCTTTTTTCTGAATATTCGTAAGCCAAGCATTAAATGCATAAGGCACTGCAAAAATCACACCTAACACAGGTAAACCAGCAACAATACCACTATTAATTAAAGTTTTATAATTTTTGTAATTAAAATTCATTCCCAATTTTTCTTGTACATCTTTAGCAATTTCAACATCTGCATTAGAAGCTTTTGATTTAACCCATAATTTAGTAGACTGAGTAATCATATTACGGGTCCATTTAGCAAGAGCTGTTTGTTTAAAATGACTTGCAAACAATTCTGATAATATTTCAGACATTCCTTTTTTATTACCACTTGCAACAGAATTAGCTATACCTTGTGTACCTATTTTCCCAAATTCTGCAAGTAAAGGTTCTACAGCAACTTTTAAATCTTTATTTTTAGGATTTTCTAAAAATGATTTCAAATCCCCATGAACAATTGCTTGTTGGAATTTTTGAACAGTAACTTTATCTTGTTTTTTTACAACATCATAAACATTATTTACAGCTTGCTTAATTGAAGATTTGGAATCAAAGGTTAAATTAGTAAGCCAATTACCAAGTTTTGTTATAGGGAATTTCCCTTTAACAACCGATGCTGTCAAAAATCCTAATCCTAAAGTAGCACCGACACTCCATAAAGTCATTCCTAATTCTTTTACAATTTCAGAACCTGCCTCAACATCTTCAGAATATCTTTGAGACATTTCATCCACTTCATCAAAGGCTCTAAATACGTTCTTTTGCAAAGATTTAGCTTCTGATTTTTGAACATCAGTTATTTCAATTTGACTTAGAGCTTTTTGTAATTTTTCATTTTCTTTATATGTTGTTTTTTTATATTTATTGTATTCTGATTTATCTTTGAAATAGGATACCAAGAATGAAAAACTGCCACCCAATTTTTTAAAGAAACTTTGTTTTTGCTTATCTGCTTTAATATTTTCTGCTTTTTTCATATCTTCATAAGAAAAAGCCATTAGCCTTGCAGGATTTTTCAATAAATCTTGTCTTGCCTTGTATCTCCCGATTCTTGATGCTTTTTTTTCTTCTAAAGTCCCTTGCATTTGTATTCCAAATGAAGTTAGAATAGGAACTGCAATAGAGACAATATTTCTAACTTTTTTATCAACCTTCGCTAACTTTAATAATTTATTAATTCCAATACCTAATGGAGTAGCCACAATCCAAGATAAAGTTCCAAATGTATCAAATGCATTTTCTACATTTTCAGAATATTCTTCTGCTTTTATATTTATTTCTTTTACAGCATCTACAATTAATTCTTTATCCTCTTGAGCTCTTTGCAATTGCTCAGGAGATAAATTTACAGATTTTAATTTTTCGATTTCATTTGGATCTTTGTTAGCTAGCCACTCCTTATAAGCCTTTTTATCATTTGAAATATCTTTTAATTCTTTAATCATTTTAGAGATACTATTGCGATCTTTTTCATCAGGTATCGACTTTGCAATCTCTTTAGCTTTTTCTAATTGTTCAGGAGTATAAACTACAAAGTTTTTAACATCTTTCAACTCATTTTGTTTTGCTTGATAACGACCAATCCTTGAAGCTTCTTTTTGTTTAGAATTTCCCCAAAGAATCATACCTACAGCACTAGAGAGTATTAACCCCATAATAGCAAAAGGTCCGTATTTTTGAACTCCATTATGAATTTTAAAAACTCTTGCTGTTAATTTTTTCTGCTCTGAAATTTTTAGAGCTCTATTACTGTCATCTACAGATAAATTTTTAATTTCTTCATTTAATTTATCAATCTTCTTTCCTATTTTAGAAGTAAGTTTTTTATCAACAAAATTTAATAATGGGACTTGAGCAAAAGTTAACCCTAGAAGTGGAACCATAGATATAAGCCCTGTTAACTGCTCCATATCTTGACAATTATCTTCAGACCTCGCATCCATTATTTCTGTTGCTCTAATAACTGTCTGAGCTCTTTTATTTGTTAACTCAACTTTATCTTCAGGGATTTCAATATTCGCAGCTAAATACTCTTTTTGAGCTCTTTCATCAGCCTGTTTTTGTTCCCAAGCATCATATTTATTATAATTTTTTCTTACTTCATTGATTGAATTAAAAAATTGTCCCATTAATTTTCCCTAAAAATTTTTATTACATTAATTATATAAAATATTAAAGATAAAAAAAATTGCGACAAAAATTAATATAAATTAACAATTAGTAAAAAAAAAGCAAAATAAAATTTCCTGAATTTTTATTATAATTAGGGAAAAATTATGTCAGGAATAGATAATTTTTTAAATAAAAGCGGGAATAATCAATATTACATTACTCCACAACCAGCAGACAATGCTGTAAAAAATGATGTAAAAATTACAAACACAACAAATACAACTCAAAATACAACACCGAAATCTAATATAAGAGATGAATTTGTAAAAGAAAAAAAGAACAATGGACTTATAAGAAAATTCTACAATTTTTTAAAAAATAAAACCAATATAGGTCTTGGATCAAAAGCTGTCGAAAAAGAAATTGATAAATTTGAAAAAGGTGAAATTTCTGAAGAAAATATAAAAGATACAATTACTAAATATAAAAACTCTCAACAAAATTCAGTACAAGCGTTTGCAGATACCGCAACTGCAGCTGTTACTATTAGCGGATACTACTTAGGCAACAATTTTATTAAAAAATACCAAGCTCAAGATAAATTAAATGCTTTGCCACAATTTATAAAAAATATAAAAGAAAATACAGATAGTATTAAATTTAAACGACTTAAATTAATTGAAGATATCCTAAAATCAAAAACTAAAGCTACAATGCTAATGCTTCCTATTCTTGGAATTGTTGGAGGAATAACAAAATTAACAATAACAAAAGCCGAAAGAATAGGCTCTAAAGAATTTAAAGTTGATAAAAAAGCTTTTACGGATAAAAAAGAACTTA
>CALVEU010000054.1 GCA_944326635.1 Candidatus Gastranaerophilales bacterium
TGCGGAAATATAAAAATGTTAAACTTTTAAAACCACTAGATTACCCTTATTTAGTTTATTTGATGAAAAATGCTAAATTGATATTAACTGATTCTGGTGGTATACAAGAAGAAGCACCATCTTTTGGGTGTCCAACACTTGTTATGCGTTATGAAACAGAACGACAAGAGGGCATAGATGCAGGTGTTTCAATTTTAGTTGGAGCTGATTATGATAAAATTATTTCACATAGTGAAGAGGTTTTATCAAAGTCAAGACAAGAAACTAGATTAAAAGCACAGAATCCATATGGTGATGGCACATCTGCTAAAAAGATTGAAGAAATTATTAGTAGATTTAAATAATAAAAAATCCGCTTTATATGCGGATTTTTTTTATACTTTTTTATACTTTTGTATAAGTGGAATATGATCTTAATGTTTCACCTTTAATAACATGCTTATTATATGCTTTTAACTTATAACCAATACTTGGCATTGATGCTACTTCTTTTTGGAAATTTCTATAAAGCTCTTTTTCGCGTTCTTTAATAATCTCATTAATATCTTTTTTAGGAGGTTCTGTACAAATATTTTTAGCAGAACGCATTATAAGTAGTAATAAAGCAATTGATATTACACTCCAAACAGTTCTTTCTTCTCCAGTTGAATCACTTACAGTAATTGGTGCGGAATTTGGAGTATCAAAAATCACATCAGCTTTTGCAATATTTGGTGCTTCAATGTAAATTTTTAAATCATTGTTTCCATCATTTTGAATTACTAATCCGTTTACATCTTTTGCATTTTTATATAATGTATTAATGTTAGGGGACTGAGCAATTCCTTTCAAAGTAAGAATTACTTTGTCAGAAGATTCAATTTCCTTTTTTACTTTAGTAATTTCATCTGACCTTAATATTACAGACATTTCTCCGTCATTATTATCAATTACAACAGAATTTAGAAAATTATCTCCAGCATAAGCTGAAAGTCCAGTAAATATTATTAATGTAAATAAAATCTTTTTCAACATATCCTTTTAATCCTCTACACATACACAATACAAGATATGATTAAAATATGCATCAACCAAGAGTTTTAATATAATAAATCTATAGATTGATATAATATATTAAGGATTGTAACAAAAAAAATACATGTCGAAATTCATTAAAATTAAATTTGTTTATATAAATGTAAGACACGAGATATTAATAGGAGCAGATAATGAATAACATTGCATCAAAATCATCTGAAACAAGAACTAATAATATCAGAAGCACTAGACCTGCAGAATCTGTTGAAACAGCAGGCTCATTAGCTATGTACCAACAACATAGCTTATTTGAAACAAGAGTATATGATATGTTTTCAACAAGTAATCCTTTTGCTGTTGATTATACACAATATTCTGATTCTGGTGAAGCTGTTGCATATACAGGTGGT
Source organism: Candidatus Gastranaerophilales bacterium (assembly GCA_944326635.1). Lineage (GTDB taxonomy): Bacteria > Cyanobacteriota > Vampirovibrionia > Gastranaerophilales > Gastranaerophilaceae > Stercorousia. Next base: position 1,428 of record CALVEU010000054.1, read on the forward strand.
TTTTTAAGCAGTTTTTCTAATGCCGTATCTACATTAACATCTAGCGGAAGTTTTTCGGATAGTTCATCTTCAGCATCTACAGCTAGTTGCGGTGGTGGATTTTCTGGAGCATCATGTGGAGCTTCTTCTGGTGGATTTACATCTGTTTGCTAATACAAATTTTTGAGAATAAAGAAAAAGAAGAAATACATTAAAAGACGGTTATAAAAATCGTCTTTTTTATTTATAAATATGTTATGGATAAAAAATATTATACATATATTATTTTAACAGAGAAAAACACATTCTATTGTGGCTACACAGATGATGTTCAAAAACGATTTAAAGCTCATCTTGAAGGCAAAGGAGCAAAATACACAAGAGCAAATAAACCTGTTAAATTGGTATATCAAAAAGAGTTTGATACAAAATCTGATGCGATGAAAGAAGAAGCTCGAATAAAAAAACTAACTCACAAAGAAAAACTTGATATATTGACAAATATTCAAAAATGATAAATAATATAAAATATATAAGGAGGCAAAATGTTTGATATAAAAGCTTTAAGAGTTGCCCCCCCCCCGAAAAAGTAAGATGGATTAAGGGAATACAGGGTTTTACACTTGCAGAAATACTAATAACATTAGGAATTATAGGAGTAGTTGTAGCTCTAACTATGCCGTCTCTAATTAATAAATATCAGGCACAAGTTTTACGAACTCAGTTTTTGCAAGCTAATACCATATTACAAGATGGTATATTGCGCATGCGCAATGATGAAGTTGACTTAAATGAAGTTATAAATGGAAGAAATAGTGATATTATAAAAATGTACTTTGAAAGTGGTAATTGTGAACTACCTAAAGACGAAACAGAAGCTGGTTATTATAACTATTTTGGGACACATAAAGCTGCAGGTGCATCAGCTAGTGATTTAATTCAACCTTACTGTCTGAAAAACGGAATGATTTTGTGGTTTGGAAAACTAAAAATAAAAGATTCTTCCGGAAATTTTTGGAATGATGATAATACATATTCTTTGTTAGCAATAGACATTAATGGCTGGAAAAATAAACCTGACAGATATGGCAAAGATGTATTTTTCTGGTACTTAGATCCAAAATATAATATGATAAAAGCAGTAGGAAATTTCAATGATTTCCCTTCAAACCAATACTACACAACATGTCCTGGAGATGGGAAAAACTGGAGTGAAGCAGGTATAGGATGTACCGCAAAAGCTCTTTCAGATCCTAACTACTTTAAGCATATCAGTTTGACGCATTAGAATCCTTAACTTCTTCATCTTTTTCATGTTTTCGCAATTTTTCAAGATGTTTAAGCTCTTTTTCTCTTTGTTTTTCCAATTGTTGCTGCTTTTTAGCTTCTTGTTCTGCTTTTATTTCTTTATATTTAATTAACACTTCATCACTAGAAGTTGACCCTTGAATTTTTCTTCTTAAATCATAATCTTTTTGAGATTCCTTAAACTCTGCATCCATTTCTTTAATTTTTGCTTTATATGATTTTTCAAGAGCTTTTACTTCTTCTTTATCTTCTTTTTTCTTTTGTTTAACTTTAGCCTTCTCTATTTTTTCAAGTTCTTTTTGTTCTTTTTCTGTAATAGCTGAAGGCACAATACCATCTTTTACTAGCTTATATCCATTCATGCTTACTTGAACTTCAGAGTTTGTAAAAGTAATTAACCTAGATTGTTCTCCTTTTGAACTAACTTTCCAAGTTCCTAAATTAACAGGAGTATTACCAGTATATGCTACAGCATTTACAATTATCCAATCAGGATCATCAACAGCAAAACCTAATGGATATACATCCCATCTTTTATCTTCCAGATTCAAATCTTTATTTTCTTTCCAATAATAAATTATTGCATCTCTTACTTCTATTAAATCATAGGAAAGACCTGTAGTAAAATCATACACAACAGGAGTTGTTTTCCAAATACCATCTTTTGTGTTTCCTATTTTCTCTTTTACAAGCAATTTAGAACCATCAGGATTAAAATCAATTGGTGTAAGAGTCCTAAATGTATAATAATTATCATTTTTCTTATCCGTAGACAAAATAGGATCAGAAAGTTTATGGATGGTATTAGCCGTTAAAATTTTATCCATATTAGATTTAGCTTCTTCCAAATTAATAACAAACAAATCGCAAGCAGTAGAGCCACTATTAGGATAATAATACACTGCAGGATATACTAATTTGGAAAAATCTGGAGAGACAATTCCTTGTGCATTTTGCTGGCGTTTTTGGTAAAAAGTTTTGGATAATTCAATTTCGGGACTTCCTGGAGGGTTGTTATATCTAACAATTTTATACGAAGGTTGAGGAACATATACCATATCTGCAGGAATTGTAAATTTAGGAATATCAACCTCAACAGTCATTCTATCTTTAGGAATTGACAATAATTCATATTCTTCTACTGTCATATATCCACTTGGATTTCTATTGAGCTTTGTTCTTTCAAACTTTTCTTTTTCAGTTTTTTTATTCACATTGTGAATATACTTAGCTTCTTTTTTATTTATATCTTTATCAAAATTAGGGATAGGAATTTCATCTCCCCACTGAATATAAGCACAAAAAGCAGCAGCAATCCCTAAAAGCGCATAAATCATATTATACTAAACCCTCTTTCATAGCCATAGATATAGCTTTTGAACGGGTATTTACATACAATTTTTGTAAAATACTGTGAACGTGAGTTTTTGTAGTTGAAATTGTTATCACAAGTTTTTCTGCAATTTGCGGATTTGTAAGCCCATCAACAATTAAAGCCAAAACTTCCATTTCACGTTCTGTTAAACCATACAAGTTTTTGCCTAATTTATAATTAATTTCGCCTTTTCTTTCTGGATTTGTATTTGTACGACGAATATTTGTTAAAACTACTTTTGCAATAGCAGGATCTAACCAGCCTGCACCTTCTGAAACCGCAAGAACAGCTGAAACGGTCTGCTCTGAGGTCGCGCCTTTTGTAATATATCCATCAGCTCCAGCTTGAAAAGAGTCAAAAATATCATCTTCATCTTCTCTTGAAGTATACATCAAAACTTTTATTTTATTATTTGATGATTTAATTCTTTTAGTAGCTTCAATACCATCAATAGTAGGTAAACCGATATCCATGACAACAACATCAGGAATTAATTCAAGAGCCTTGTCTACGCCATCTTGACCATCAGCACACATTGCAGCTATTTCAATATTAGGATTGTTCCCTAATACAACAGATAGCCCCATACGAGCCATATCATGGTCTTCGACAATTAATACTCTGATATTTTTAGCCATTAGAAACCTGTCTTTCTTTAATACTTGGATCTTTTACTACATCTGTTAATAAAAATGAAAATTCACTACCTTTGTCTACTTTACTATCTACCCAAATTTTACCGTTATGAGCTTCAATTATTTGTCTTGAAAGATAAAGGCCTAGTCCAGTACCAGTAGATCTTTTTCTTGTTGTCCCTTGAGAAAATCTCTTAAATAAATTTGGAATATCAGCTTGAGGGATACCATTACCATTATCGGTAACAGAAAATATAAAATCTCCGCTCTGAGCTTTCGCAAGAACTTTTATTTCGCCACCTTTATTTGTATAATTTAGAGCATTACCACATAAATTTGTAATAACTCTTTTAATTTCTGCTCTATCTGCTAAAATATGCAAATCATCAGGCATATCAAAGGTTACATCAAAATCCAGACTTTTCTTTACAGCAAGCGGTTTTAATTCAGTATAACATTGTTCAACCAAGTCTTTAACTGGGAAAACAGTCTTACATAAAGTTAATTTTCCACTTTCAAAACGATATACCTCTAAAAGAGCATTAACAAGCCCTAATAAATCCTCATTACTTTGAAGCATTGTAGATAATAAAACTTTTTGCTTTTCATCAAGTGCTCCAATTGCTCCTTCTAAGAAGAATTTTAAAGTTTGAATAGCTGCTAATAAAGGAGTTCTCATATCATGAGTAAGAGTAGCAATAAAATCATCTCTTAATCTCTCTGTTTCTTTTTGGACACTTACATCTCTTATAACACCTACAAACTTATCAAAATTGTTATTTTCACCTGAAATTGCAGCAAAGCTAATTTCTACAGGTGTATGAATTCCGCTAAGTTCATTTACAATGAAATAATCACGCAATAAAATCTCTGAATTTTCTTCACTTAAACCAAAAATTTCACCTGATTTATTATTTTTTGCAGAATTAAATTCTTTCACATTAGAATATGCAATTTCTTGGAATTTCTTTTTACAAAGGGCATTTTCTGATAATCCAACCATATTTTCACAAGCAGGATTTACTTGTTGGATATTACCTTTACCGTCGACAATAATAATGCCGTCTGCGCAATAATTAATAATTCCTGAAAGCTTTTTATTAGCTTCGGATAGATCTGCTGTACGTTCTGCTACTATTTTTTCTAAATTAGTTGAATAATCTTGTAATTTTTTCTTTGCTTCTTCCAATTCGCTAATTTTATTTCTCAAATTTTCTAGTAAATGACTTCTTTCAATTCCATTTTTAATATTCATTATTAAGTCATCATTATCCCAAGGCTTTTCAATATATTTATACAGTCCAATTTCATTGATAGCTTTTATAGCATTTTCTTTATCAGCATAACCTGTCAAAAGAATCATACTTACTTCAGGATAAAGTTTTTTAGCCTCAGTTAAGAATTCTAACCCGTTCATTTCAGGCATAATAAAATCAGAAATAATTAAGTCTGGGGTATTTTCTTTTAAGAAATCAACTGCTTCTTTGGGGACATTAAATAAATGTACATCAGAATATCCCTCAACTTTAAATAAAGTTTTAAATGCTGAGGTAACCATTTTTTCATCATCAACTACTACAATTTTACCATTATTCATACTTCCATAATAATATATTTTTTTATTCTGGACAAATTAGTTACAAATTCGCAATATAAATAAAAAAGAGGAATTAAAAATTCCTCTTTTAAGAAATAAAATAAATAATTTATATTTTATATGAATGAGTTTTATATTCACGTTTACCTAAATCTTGATCCAGATGGTATAAAGAAGCTTTATCATCTCCAAACATTTTTAATTTATTAATAACATCACGAGCATTAGCTTCTTCCTCTACTTGCTCAGAGATATACCAATTTATAAAATGACGTGTTGCTAGATCACATTCATCTTCACTCAAAGATGCAACACAATTAATACTTTCTGTTACATAAATTTCATGTTCCAATATTTTTTCGAATACCCGTAAAGGATTTTCAAAATTTCTTTCAGGGGAATTTATTTGTTCAAGTTTTACTTTCCCGTCACGTTCAATAATGTAATCAAAAATAATCATTCCATGTTCTACTTCTTCTTTAGCTTGGATTTTTGTCCAATTTGAAAAGCCATATAGACCAATTTCATCAAAATAAGCAGACATAGCTAGATATAGATATGCAGAATAAAATTCTTTATTAATTTGAGAATTTAAAATATTTTCTACTTTTTCACTAATCACTTTCGCCCTCCCATAGACCATGTAAATTACAAAATTCTCTTGCTAAAGTTTTACCTAATTTATGTTCTAATAGCATTTTAGGTTCATCACCAGGTGATAAATATTGTAGTTGAGCCTGTTTTTTATCTTCAGAAATCGTTTCAATAAACATAATATAATGGTCATCTGTCATAGGATGCAGAACTTCTCCCACTCTGACTTCATCTGTTCCATTTTCTTGTTTTACAAACACAGGAATATGTTTTTCAAAAACTGCTTCCTCTTTATTTTTTCCATCAATTTTTTGCATTGGCTGACCGCAACATACAAGCTCTCCGCCACCTGCTAAAATGACTTCAACAAGATTTCCACAGATTTCACATCTATATAAATCTAAACGTTCCATTATTTCTCCTTTCAAACTATTATTACAGTTTTCAGAGAAATATTTACATTGACCATATAGATATAATTAATCTATATATCAAAACCCTTTAAATCTTCTGGAATATTTTCTTCAACCTTTGAAATTAATGTAGATAAATCAAAATTTAGTCCTGCTGCAATTTTCCTTAAAATTAATAAATTAGGAATCCTAATACCATTTTCAATTCGACTTAATGTTGCGCAAGGAATATCATTTTCATATGCAAAAATTCGTAGACTTTTTTGAGCAATACTATTTCTTAAAAATCTTATATTTTTACCAAATTCAACTAAGTATTTTTGTTCAATTTCCGAACACTGAAGAGTATTATTACTTGACATAGTAGAATTATATCTATATAATATTTTCAACATGTTTCTATATGGGAACATATTAAGAAGGGATATTTTATGAAATTTAAACAAGAATTAAAACTTGAATCAAATGGTTTCACTCTTGCAGAAATATTAATTACATTAACAATAATAGGTATAGTTGCAGCTTTTACGATTATTGTATTGATCCAAGAATACAAAAAAATTGTAACAATCCAAAAATTAAAAAAAATATACACAACAATGGCACAAATTAATACTTTAGTTAAAAATGAATATGGTGAATACTTAACTTGTCCAAATGATAACTGTAGCCCTGTAAGTAATAATGAATTTTTAAATACACTTATCTTCCCCTATATTCAACCACTAAAAAAATGTTTAAAACCTGGAGATTGTCCATATACTAGAATAAATGCAGAAACGGGAGAAGAAGTCAATATGAATTCAGAAACAGGTTTTATACTGCAAGATGGAACTTTATTTAAAATCACTAATGTACATGGTGTTGGCTCAAGTTGGTTTGCAATGTGGTTAATAGATATAAATGGAACAAATGGTCCTAATAAAACTAACAAAGACATATATTTTGCAGAATTTGGAATGAGAACAACAAGAATCGATGGGCTGACTGGGAAAAGTCTTGATGGAGAAAGTTCTATCTTTTATATGCCAATTAATATTGCAGGGAATAATTATGGGGGGATTGGAAGCGGATGTTTTAAAGAAATAATTCGCAACGGCTGGAGAGCTCCTAAAAATTATAAATGTATATAAAAATTTTGTTTATGTTATAATAATTTCAGCCGTGCTCCACGGGGAATTGCAATCTCTTGACCCGAAGTTAATGCGGGGTGCAGAGCCTGTTGTGAGGGTTCGGTAAATAACTTTGATAAATCTATTATTGTTGACGTTTAAGTGCATAGTGGCGTAAGCTATCGAACCGTGTCAGGATGGAAACATAGCAGCACTAAGATAATACTTGCGGGTATTATGTAATTAAAAAGAGATAATATATTTAAAGATTTTATTTATCTGATTCGATAGACAGTGGCACGGCAAAATAAAAAAGTGGGTTTGTACCCACTTTTTATTTTAACGATTTTTATTAATACAAACTTGCCCAATATCCTTTTGAATTATCGTCTGGATTTATATCTTTGATAGCATAGTCATAGCAACCACGGCCATTATACACACCACCATCTTGCTCTTTTGAACATAATTTAGTCCATACTCCTGTATTATATAAAAATATGTCATAACCACATCTATTAGGACCTCTACCGGGACCATTAGTATCAAAAGTCAGAGAAATACCATCTGCTGGATTGTGATAAAAAAATAAAAGAGTTGTAATACAAGTTCCATCAGCTAAACAATATATATTATTTACACCATAAATATTGGTATAACTAGTTTTAGTTAAATTTGAATAATTGCTAAAAGAATATTTCCTTACATCTTCATTCCTCAATGTATTAACAATACGAAATCTCGAAGCATAAAAATCATTGATATCATCAAACAGATCATTATATTTTGCTTTACAAGCACCATTTTCAGCAGCAGATAACCCAGAACATAAGGAATTAATATCTTGAAAACTTGCATAACCAAATTCTACAGCGGTTTCATTTAAAACACTTTGAATTATACTACTTGTACGCATAAATGCAGTCTGTAACTGTTTTGCTTTATATTTATTAATTAAACTTGGCAAAGTTAAAGCTGCAACAACTCCAATTACTCCTAATGTTATTAAAATCTCTGCGAGTGTAAACCCTTTTTCTTTTTTATAGTGATGTATTATATCACTAATATAACATTTTATTATTTCTTTTTCAACCCTTTGAAAAAGAAGACAGGAAAGCTTTAAATTGCCCCCCCCCCCGACACTTCTACATTCTTTCACTTCTGGCTCCTTTCTTTGTATTTTACATAATTTATAAACCTTCTAGTTTATTTTAGTTCAATATCTTTAATATAGCGTGGTCTTGCTTTTATCTCTCTAAATACTTGACCTACATATTCACCAATTAAACCTAAACAAAATAGTTGTATTCCTCCAAATACACACAATAAAATAATTGTTGTAGCCCAGCCGTTAGGAGAATTATGCCAAAATATTTTTTCAATAACTGTTTCAACTCCAACTAAAAAGCCAAATAACGCCATAAAAAAGCCTAATACCGCCACAAATCTGAGAGGAACAACACTGTAAGATGTTATTCCGTTTAATGCTAATACCATCAGTGACATAAAATTAAATTTAGATTCCCCTGCCATTCTTGGTTTTACATTAAAATGAACATAAGAAGTCTTTAGACCTAATTCGTTAAAGAAACCTCTTAAAAATAAATATTTTTCAGGATATAACTCCATTATATCTAAAGTTCTTTTACTTACTAATCGGTAATCAGAATGGTTAGGAGGTATTTTGGCTCCTAAAATATTCATTGTTTTGTAAAACATCAAAGCTGTTACTTTTTTGAAAAAAGAATCAGTTTTTCTGTCATTTCTAATACCTGATACAATATCTGCACCTTTCATATATTCTTCAATAAAAAGTTCAATTGCATTTTCGTCTTGCTGTAAATCTGCATCAATAGACACAGCACAATCACAACCAAGATTTCTAACTCCTTCTAACCCAGCGATAAGAGCCTTCTGGTTACCAAAATTTCTTATAAATTTCAATGCTTTAACTCGCTTATCTTTTTTGTGAGCATCTTCTATAATATTCCAAGTATTATCAGCAGATCCATCATCTACAAGATATAAATAACTATCATTTTTTATTTTATTTTTATTAACCATTGAGTTTAGCAAAATCAACAATTTTTCAATAGTAGATTTTACACATAGTTCTTCATTAAAACAAGGAACAATTATTGCTAATGTAGGTTTATCCATAAATTTTCTCTCTCATTTGCCAAAATAGACAACTTTATACTATAATATACATATTATTAAAGCAAGGATTTTTTTAGAATATGGTAGAGAAAAAATTTATTTTAAATGCAGATGATTTTGGAATGTCAAAAGCTTTCAACAGAGCAGTCCTAGATGGTTATCATAACGGTTTTTTAACAAGTGCTAGTCTTTGTGCTAACGGAAAAGCATTTAATGCAGCAGTAAATGAGATCATTCCTGAATGTCCAAATTTAGGACTTGGAGTACATTTGAACATTATTGAAGGACGCTCTTTGACAAAAGCTCCTCTTTTGACAAATAAAAGAGGGAAATTTAATAACGGATTTTTAAGTATTCTTTTAAAATCATATGATGAAAGTTTTTTAAATCAGGTCGAATTTGAATTTAGAACTCAAATTGAAACTGTTATGAATTATGCAAAAGTTGATCATATTGATTCCCATGTACATACGCATTCAATACCT
>CALVEU010000055.1 GCA_944326635.1 Candidatus Gastranaerophilales bacterium
GAACTCTTAAGCCCATACCTACTGATGCAGCGAAATAACTTCCACCATATACGTCTTCACTTGCTGCTGGGAAAATACCTGCTGTGTCTGCAAAAATTGCACCTTTAACATATTTTCCGATAAATGGAATTTTTTCACCACTTCTTGGACTTGTAATTTCTCTTGGTAAAATTGGGAACATTAATTCTCCACTAATAAAGTATCCGTTTTTACCAATCATTAAACCTTCGTTATAACCTCTTACTGTTGCCAAACCACCTGTTTGCATTTGATCTAAGTAAGGAATTTTTTTATCGCCTGGTATGAATTGATAATTGCTTCTTAATTGTCCGATAATACCATGAGAGAAGTCATGTAATCTTACTAAACTTCCACTATATTTAAAATAGTTGTTATCTCTATCACTTGAAAATATTGGTATTGCATAGTATGCGTCTTGGTTCAAATACCATATACCATATTTTGTATCTTTTCTAGCTTGTAATGCTACTTCTAATGATGTTATATTGTCAATACTGTGAGTTCCAACATTGTCAAAATCTCTTAAAGAAATATCTGTTCTAGATCTTTTATAATTTGCAGCGGCATATGTTTTTAATTCAAATCCAGGTTTTCTGATTATTGGTTGAGAATAGTAAACAGAATATTGAGAACCTGTACTTCTTAAATCAAATAAATCTGCCATCGGTCCGTATTTTACATTTGCAAATGTAGAAGAATACATAAAACCGACTCTACCATCTTTCCTATTTACTGGAAAGTTATAATCAAAGAATGGGCTCTGTGCGCCTTTTGAAAAATATGACCCTAATGCAACTCTATCGCGGTGTCCGAATAAACTATCCGCATAAATCATTGCACCACCTCTAAGGCTACCTGTATTATAACGACCAGCATTATCAAAAATACCCATTACATGAAATGGGAATGTTTCATCTGCAACTAATTCAATATCTGTAGTTCCAGGCTTTTCACCAGCTTTTAAGTTTGCTGACAATTTTACGCCATCATTATATCTGTTAAAATCAAGGACGTCTTTTTCAAGTTCTACAATATCAAATAGTTCTCCCTCTTTTTGAGGTAATCTGCTTGTGATATAGCCGTCTTTAGTCCATTTGTTTTGTTGTACGGTTATATTTCCGATTTTACTTTCTGTTAAAGCAATATAAATATTGCCGTTTTCAACAGTTTGTTCTGGCAAGAAAGCTCTTGCAGTTACAAACCCTTTTTCTGCATATAAGTTATTAATACTGTCAATTACTTTTTGAATATCTTCAATAAATACGTTTTTGCCAACAATTGGTTGTACAAGTTTATTAATTTCTTCTTTTGTTAAAATTTCAGATGGAGCAACTTCTACAGTGTTTACAAATACGCCTTTAGTATTCATTTCTTCAACTGTTGCTTGTTGTATTGATCCGCCATTATAATTTTGAATTATTTGATTTCCTGCATTTGGATCTTTTTCAAGTTTTTTTCTTTCTTGATAATATTGATAATCTTCATTTCTATAATTATCTTGATATTTTTCTTTTAGATAATTACTATCATGCATTTGATTCATACCAGCTTCAGCACCAATTTGTCCAGGTGTTATTGGAGCGCCGGCAAAAGGATCAGCAATTGCAGGATTATAAGATGCAGATATTGTTAATGCAATACTCATAAAAGTAATTGCACCAATAATATGTTTCTTTGAATTAATCTTTTTCATTTAATCACCTTTTAATTTTAAAAAAATATATATATTTTATTAAATCTAGTCAAGATTATTTTTGCGTTTTAATAGTAAAATAAAACTTCTTTTTTAACTTTTATTAAGATATAGTAATAAAAGTTAAACTTTTTTACAAAATTATAATTGACCTGTTACTATTATATATGATATAAGTGTGCTTGTAAAGATTTTATTTTAAAATTCAATTCTTTAGAGTATGGTTTGAAATAAATTTGGCACAAGTAGTGTATAAGGGAGAAAATATGAACAAAAAAATTAAATTTTTAGTTGTTGGTTTATCTACTTTTGTAATAGGTTTATCTTTGGGGAATTTTGCAATGTCTGATGTCCCATCAAAAATTGCAGTTGTAGATGTTTCATCTGTAGTCAGTGCATCTTCTCAAGTTAAAGCTTTAAAGAAGGATCAAGAAGCTAAAACAAAAGAAATTGTTGCATTTATAGAAAAAGCAAGAAAGGATGTAGCAGCGACTTCTGATGTAAAGAAAAAACAAGCACTTGAAGATAAATATAATAAAGAGTTAGCTGCTAAAAAAGCTGCAATGGATAAAAATTATGCAGCTAAGTTAACAGCTATTGATACTGCTATTTCTAATCAAATAGAAGCTCAGGCAAAAGCTGGTGGATATGATATTGTTCTAGCTAAAGGTGCAGTATTATATGGCGGATCAGATATTACAGAAGCTGTTAAAAAAGCTGTAAAATAGAAATAAATTAACAAAAAAAATCCCGACTTATTAAGTCGGGATTTTTTTGTCTTAAATGTCTTTGTAGGAACCTGTAAATTTATTTGTATAAATTGTATGTAGTAATTCATGTGCTTTATGAGAATTGGGTTCTTCCAAATATTCATTGTATAATTTCCTGATTGATGGATTAAAGTGGGATTTTCTATATTGAAGTTCTGTATCTTCTTTATAAAGACCTTGAGCTCGTTCTTCTTTTATTTTTGAATCATCACAACTTCTTGGTTGCCCGCCACCATTTATACAACCACCAGGGCACGCCATTACTTCAAGCATTTGGAATTGAGCTTTTCCTTCTTTTATTTCTTTTAGAGATTTTTCAGCTTCTTTTAATGTAGATACAACTCTTATTATTAATTTTGTACCTTTTAAATCAAGTTCGATATCTCTTGAACGATTAGAAGTTCCTCTCATTTGTTTTATATCAACATCATTTAAAGGTTCGCTTGTTGCAAATTCATATGCAGTTCTAGCTGCAGCTTCTGCAACACCTCCGGAAGCTCCAAAAATGGTTCCAGCTCCTGTGTATTCCCCGAAAGGAGAATCTGGTGCTTCTGAATCCAAAGCGTTAAAGTTAATTCCTGCTTCTTTAATCATTCTGCCTAATTCCTGAGTTGTTAAAACATAATCAGTATCAGGTTTTCCATTAGTAGTTAATTCTGGTCGTTTGCATTCATATTTTTTTGCTGTACAAGGCATAATTGCTACAACTACCATATTATCCTTGCTTATTCCAAAATGTTCTGGATCAAGAGTTTTTAATACAGGTGACAACATACTCATTGGAGACTTACAACTTGATAGATGATGTAGCATATCAGGATGTTCTGTTTCTAAATATTTAATCCAAGCAGGACAGCAAGATGTAAATATTGGTAAGTTTTCTCCAGATTTAAGTCTTGATAAAAATTCAGTAGCTTCTTCCATAATGGTTAAATCTGCACCGAAATTAGTATCAAATATTAAATCAAATCCTATTTTTCTAAGAGCAGCACTCATTTTTCCTATAGAATTTACGCCAGGTTCTAAACCAAACATTTCACCTATTGCAACACGAGTTGCAGGAGCCATTTGGACTACAACTTTTTTCTCAGGATTTGTAATTTCTTTCCAAACTTGTTCTATGTCAGATTTGATTGTCAGAGCACCTGTTGGACATACAGCAGCGCATTGCCCGCAATTTACACAATCTACTTGACCTAGAGGTCTTCCATTCATAGGTTGAACAAGAGTTTTTGATCCTCTATTTGCAAATCCTAATACTGCATGTCCTTGAAATTCGCTGCAAGCTCTAACGCAAGCTCCGCAAAGTATACATTTATTCGGATCTCTAACAATTGAAGGACTAGAATCATCAATTGGTAAGTAGTCTTCTAATTCTTTATCAGGATAACGAATGGTCCTAATTCCATATTCTTCTGCATATTTTTGTAATTCACAATTTCCAGATTTTTCACAAGTTAGACAATTTCTGTCGTGATTTGCTAGTAGTAATTCAAGAACTGTTTTTCTGATTCGTCTAGTTTTTTCAGTGTTAAGATGAATTTTAAGCCCTGCTTCTGGCGGCATTGTACAGGAAGATTGAATGCCTCTACCTTCTACTTCTACAACGCACATTCTGCAAGCTCCGAATGAAGTTAAATCTGGACGATAGCAAAATGTTGGAACATTCATTCCTGCTTTTCTTATTACTTCAAGAAGATTTGGTTCATCAGTAAATTCAACTTCTTTCCCGTCTATAAATAATGTTTTTTTATCACTCATTTTTGTATTCCTTATTAATTTTATTCAAGTACGATAGCTCTGAATGGACAGTTTGTTAAGCAAGCCTCACATTTAATACATTTATCTTGATTAATGTGGTGAGGATTTTTTACTGTTCCTTCAATAGCACCCACAGGGCAAACTCTTGCACATTTTGTACAGCCTTTACATAAAGATTCATTAATAACAATCTTTTTCATTGCTGTACATACGCCTGCAGGACATTTTTTATCTTTAATGTGAGCTATATATTCGTCTCTGAAATATTTTAGTGTTGATAATACGGGATTTGGAGCTGTTTTTCCAAGACCGCATAAAGAACCTTCTTTTACTGAATGAGCAAGTTCTTCTAAAAGTTCCAAATCATCCATTGTACCTTTGCCTGCTACTATTTTTTCAAGTATTCTAAGCATATTTTTTGTACCTTCACGACAAGGAACACATTTTCCACAACTTTCGTGTTGGGTGAAATTCATGAAAAATCTTGCAACTTCAACGATACAAGTTTTGTCGCTCATTACTACAAGACCGCCTGATCCTACCATTGCTCCTGCTTTTATAAGGTTATCGTAATCCATTGGAATATCAAGATGTTCTTCTGTTAAACAACCTCCTGATGGACCTCCAATTTGGACGGCTTTAAATTTTTTGCCGTCACGCATTCCACCTCCAATATCAAATACGATTTGTCTTAGTGTAGTGCCCATTGGAACTTCTATAAGACCAGTGTTATTTACTTCTCCTGTAAGTGCGAATGTTTTAGTTCCTTTAGATGTTTCTGTTCCCATTTGTGCAAACCAGTCTGCGCCATTTAGCATAATTACGGGAACGTTTGCTAAAGTTTCAACATTATTAATTAAGGTTGGTCTGCCAAATAGTCCTTTATTGGCAGGGAATGGCGGTTTTGGCCTTGGCATTCCTCTTTCGCCTTCAATAGATGCGATTAGAGCTGTTTCTTCTCCGCAAACGAATGCACCTGCTCCTTCTTTGATATGAATATCAAGAGAAAAATTGCTTCCCATTATATTTTTGCCTAAGAAATTTCTTTCTTCTGCATCTTTTATAGCTTTTCTCAAACGTTTAATTGCAAGTGGATATTCTGCTCTAACATAAATATACCCTTCGTCTGCACCTATTGCAAACGCTGCAATAGCCATTCCTTCAAGTAATTTATGCGGGTCACCTTCCATTACAGATCTATCCATAAATGCTCCAGGATCACCTTCATCTCCGTTACATACGATATATGACTTTCCTCCTTTATTTGCTGCAGTAAATCTCCATTTACGACCTGTAGGGAAGCCGCCACCTCCTCTTCCGCGTAATCCGGACTTTTCTATTGTTTCTATTACAGCGTCAGGATTATTTTCTTTTAAGACATTTGCTAATGCTTCATATCCTCTTACTGCAATTGCTTCATCTATGCATTCTGCATTGATATTTCCGCAGTTCGCAAGAGCTGTTCTTGTTTGCTTTGCATAAAAGTTAATATGAGCATCATCTAAAATATGTTCATGTGTTTTTGGATCTACATATAATAATCTTTCTACAGGTTTGTTATTTTTAATATGACTTTCATAGATTTCTTCAACATCTTTTTCTTTTACTTTTACATAAGTAATATGTTTATCTGGAATTACAACAAGTACGCCTTGTTCACAAAAACCGTGGCATCCTGTTGGTACTATTGTCATTTTGTCATAGTCAGTGAGGACTGAAACGTCTGCGCCTAATTCTTTGAATTTTTCTATAACTTTTAATGAACCGTTAGCTACACAGCCTGTGCCTGCACAAACAAGAACTCTTAAGCCTTGTTTATTTATAATATCTTTAGCTTTTTTTTGTTCTTCTTTTATATCAATGTTTAACATTAATTTTCCTCCTTCATTAGCGTGTCTAATACTATTGTGATAGCATCAGAAGTCATTTGAGGATATACTTTTTCATTAATAACTACAACAGGAGCTAGACCGCAAGCGCCTAAGCAACTAACTGTTTCAAGTGAGAATAGACCATTTTCGCTAGTTAATTGACCTTCGGGCATATTTAATTTCGCTCTTATAGCGTTTAAAACAGGCATTGAACCTCTAACGTGGCAAGCAGTTCCATCACATACTTTTATTTCGTATTTCCCTTTTGGCTCAAGTGAAAATTGTGCATAAAAAGTTGCAACTCCAAATACGGTTGCTGGTGATAACCCTTCTATTTTGGTCCCGATATAAATTAAAGCTTCTTCAGGGAGGTATCGGTAAACTTCCTGTACTTTTTGTAAAATCGCAATCAAGTTAGATTTTTTACAGTCGTATGACTGAATAATTTCATCTAACTTTGATGTGTCGATTTTATGAGGGTTTTCTACACTCATATCGAACTCCTATGTATTTTATTTTCTGATTAACCCCGATTGTACATTGTTATTAGAAAAGGAAAATAAATATACAACCTTATTCAGATTATTACATAAGAGCCTTTTAAAATCAAGTTTATTTAGTATTTTTACGGGTTACGCTATTAGTTAGAAATTCTATGTTTCTATATAAATTTCTAATAAAAGAATCTTCTGTTTGTCTTGTACCTTTTCTCATTATATCTAAATTGTCAGGTTTTGTTGATACAACAATTGGAATTTCTGCAATTTTTTTATATGTTTTATCTGTATTTGCAGAAACTATTTTTGATTCTGATTTCCCATTTAATAAATTTGTTACTATTACATTTAGTTTGTCGGAAAATTTATTTTCTATTACAGGTGATACAAATTCATCATCTTCTAATAATTTTTTTGCATCATATATATCTATAGATATCCCTTTTTTCTTTGCATAGTTTGCCATTACTTCTCGAGCATTGTACATTTGATTAAAGGAATCTCCATATGTATTAACATCATGTATTTTTACATAATTGTTAATTTCAGAAATTCTTTTATTTAATTTATGTTTTTCTATTTGTCTTTCTATTCTATTAAAAATTTTTGGTGTATTCATAGTAATCTCCTTATATCAGTGGATAAAAAATAAGAAAATAAAATTTTTTGTTAGAATATTAAGCAATATTAATTTAAATCATTTTATTACAATATTTTTCAATAGGACATTCATTGCATTTGGGCTTTTGTGGTTTGCAAATGTTTTGTCCGTGCGTAACTAACAATGTATTTATATCTATCCAATATTTTTCAGGTAGAATTTCTCTTAATGCAAATTCTGTTTCATCTGGAGTTTTTGTTTTGACATATCCAATTCTGTTAAAAATTCTATGTACATGGACATCTACGCAAATGGCAGGTTTATTAAAACCAAGAGATAAGGTTAAATTAGCGGTCTTTCTACCTACTCCATTAAATTTGCATAATTCTTCTATTGAATCTGGAACTTTTGAGTTATAATTTTCAACAAGAATTTTAGAAAGTTCTGCAATCTGTTTTGCTTTATTTGAATAAAAACCAACTGGATATATTGCTTTTTCAAGTTCTTTAACATCACAATTTGCAAAATCTTTAGGTGTTTTGCCTAATTCAAGCATTCTTAAAGTCGCAGGATATGTTGTTTTATCGTTTGTTCTAAGGCTTAGAATGCAGGCTATTAATACCAAATACGGGTCTTTAAAACTATCCATAAGTTTTACGAAATCGCTTTGTGGTTGTTTAGCTTCTTTTAGTAGTTCTACAATTTTGTCTATATTAATTTTTTTCTGCATTATTTAATAGTTTCTCAACATTAATTACTGTTTTTAATTTTAGTGCATAAATATCGTTTCGATTAAAGTTTACCATTTTGACGGCATCTTTTTCTGTTGTTATAATTGTTCCTTGAGGAATTTCTTCTTCTATATATGAATGATGGTCATCAAAATCTTTGGTATTTTTAATTTTATAATCTTTCAAAAAGTTATAAAATTGTGTTGGTTGCCCAATTGCGCATATCGCTGTAATTTCGCTGTTTTTAGGTAAAATTTCACCTGTTTTAATATTGTATACTATGTCTGGTTCAGTATAGCAGACTTCTGTTTGTATTTTTAATTTTTTACCCATTATTTTTGATAATTTTTCTGCTCTTGAATGGTCAATATCTTTACTTACAATAATCAATTTATTAATTCTTGTAAGAGCTTCAGTTCCTTCTCTTAATGGCCCTGCAGGTAGTAATTTTTCGTTACCAAATCCCATTTTGCTATCCATTAAGACGATATCTAAATCTCTATAAAGTTTTCTGTGTTGGAAGCCATCATCAAGTATAATTTTTGTAGCTCTAAATTTATTAATAGCATATTCGGCGCCTTTGTATCTGTTTTTGCAAGTGATAACTATTGCTCCTTTTGTATTTTGTGCTAGCCAATAGGGTTCATCACCAGATAAATATGCATTATAATATATTTTTTCTCCATCAGAGATAATATTTATATTTTTATTGGAAAGTTTGCCTCCATAACCGCGAGAAATTATTGCAACTTTTTCTCCTTTGTCAATAAAATATTTAGCAATTTCTGATACAACTGGAGTTTTCCCTACACCACCTGTAGTTAAATTGCCAACAGATATTACAAAAGCATTTACTTTTTTAGGTTTGATTATATTTTTGTCATAAAGTTTGTTTTTTAATCCGCTTCCTAAACCATAAAATATTGAAGCAAATTCTAAAATTTTTAAAATCAAACCTTTTGCATTTTTATCATAATGTATTTTGGAAATTTCTGTTTTTAAATTCATATTTTTTTCCTATCAAATATTAGAACATTAATCTCCAAAGTAAAAATCTTTTGTTAAGTTTTTCAGAGAATTTTCTCAAATTACAAGTTGTGACTCTTGTATCTTCAATAATTGATTGTAATTCCGTTTTCTTTTCTGGTGTTAATTTATTAACAGTTTCAAGAGTTGTTGAAATATCAACCATTGCAGTATTAACATTTGCAACAGCTCTGTTTATATCTTTTTTAAGCTGATCGTCTTTTGTAAGTGAATTTACATATCCGCTTATTTCATTTACGTTATGTGTAATAGCTCTGATATCTTCAGCCATTTGTTGAGCTTCTTGTTCGTTTCCGATAAGTTTATTTAAGTTTTGAGATAATTTATCAACTGAATTTGCTGTAGATAACATTGTTGTTTTAAATTGTGGATCTCCGATTATGTTATTAATGTTATAAGATAGCATATTAAAATCAGTTGTAGCTTTATCCATCATTACCATTAGTTGTCTTAAATCACTGCTTGAGTCATCAATTAATCCGTTTAATTTAGCCATAGTGTCGCTTGTTTGACCTGTTAAAGAATTAATATTTCTAACTGACATTTTTAATTCTGCAATTACTTCATCAGATAATAAATCATTAATTTTTTTATTTGTTTCTGTCAAAGATTCTGCAGCTCGGTATTGCCAATCCATAAAATCAGCAATTCTCATTGGTTCAATTATTGTATAAGGTGATTCTTGCTTTGGATAGGGCAATGTAATATCATCTAAAGTTGAAATTAAAAGTTTATTAGTTCCGTTTGATTTTGTAACTTTACCTTTTAAAAACTCTGGTAAAATAAGTCCTGGAAGATTAATTACATAATCAATTTTATATGCGTAATTTGTTTTAATGCTGTCTTTCATTGTGTATGGAACAACATCTTTTGATACAACTTCAATGTTTGTAATTTTACCTACATTATAGAATTTTTTATCCAATTTCATTTCAACATCATCATCTTTATAAAGAATATCTTTATTCACCATTGGAATAAATACAGTTCTTGTTTTTGGCGGTGTGATTTCTAAAAATAATTCCCCTATAAGTCCTGATTGTTGTATAGAAAATATTGATGCTTTAGGTATTTCAACGTTAGGTTCAGTTATGACAAATTTTACTTTAACATAACTGTTTTCACCATCAATTACGGGGGTAATTTCTTCTACTTGTCCTACTCTTAGCCCCATCATTTGAACACCTGCCCCCGGGCGCATGCCGTTTACATCTTTGAATTGTATTTCAATTCTGTCTGCAGATGAAAAAGTTCGACCTTTAACCTTGAAAACTACTCCGATTAAAAGTATCAATGCTAATAATGTTAAAAGCCCTACTTTAAAAGATGATGAAAATTTCATTTGATGCCTTTCCTACTTTTATTTTATTGTAGCAAAAACAACAAAATTGTGCAAAATTATTAATTATAGATAGTTGGCTAAAATATTTTTAACGTAATTTTGAGTTTCTTTGTAAGGTGGAACTCCATCATATTTATCTACAGCTCCAGGACCAGCATTGTATGCGGCTAATGCTAAAATTACATTTCCGTTATATTTGTTTAACATTGATTTTAAATATTTTACTCCGCCTTCAACGTTTTGTACAATATTATAAGGATCTTGCACTCCTAAATTTTTAGCAGTAGATGGCATTAATTGCATTAGTCCCATAGCTCCTGCTTTTGATTTTGCTTTTGGGTTAAATCCTGATTCTTGTTTAATTAGAGCTTGTACTAATTTTTCGTCAACACCATGTTTTTCTGCAATTTGATTAACAACATTTAAAATTTGAGATTTTGTCGCAGATTGAGTGTTTGCTTGGATTGCATTTGCTTCTATTAGTGCGTTTTGAAAACTGCTTTGTGGTGTTTGACTGATTATATTTGCATTTACTTTTTTAAATTCAGGATTAAGTAATAATGACCCGAAATTAGATTTCGTAGTAGATTGGAGAACTTTTTCAAATGATGGTGAATTTATTTTTCCATTATTTGGGTAAATTGTATCAAGCGGATTTTGAGGGTCTTTTGTTGCAGTTAAATTGTTAACTTTATTAGAAAGTTGAGCATAACGTTGCATTGCTTG
>CALVEU010000056.1 GCA_944326635.1 Candidatus Gastranaerophilales bacterium
CACAAACAATACAAAATAGTAATATAACAACAACTATCGAAGAATAAATGAATAAATAAAAAAAGCCACCTATTATTAGGTGGCTTTTTTATTATTTACAAATAACATTTTCCGGATTAATTTTTACAAAATCCCATTTTTTTGTACTAAATAAACCTTTATCAGTAATTTTTAATTCAGGGATTACAGGTAATGACAAGAAACTCATTGTCATAAAAGCATCGTCTAGTGTACAGCCTAGATCTTTTACTGCTTTATTCAAATCATCACAATGTTTGATAATATATTCAAAATCTTTGTCAGAAATTAAGCCGGCAATTGGAAGTGGCAATTTTGCAATAACTTTTCCATTATTTACAACTACTTTACCACCTTGCATTTTAACTAATTCTACTGCTGCTGTAAACATATCAAAATCGTTTGTACCTACAATTATCATATTATGTGAATCATGTGCAACGGTTGATGCTATTGCACCTGATTTTAAATTAAAACCTTTTACAAAACCTTTTCCAATATTGCCTGTAGCTCTATGACGTTCCATTACAATAATTTTTAATGTATCTGTATCTGTGTTGCTGTATAATTTCCCATTTTCAAATTTAGCTTTACATATTGATGATTTTGTAATCAATTGTTTAGGTACAACTTCTATTGTATTTACATATTCTGATGTTCCTTTTATTTCAAAATCTTTTTGTTCAATCCAACGAACGTTGATAGAACTTCTTACTGATGGTTTTTCAAATTTTGTGAAAGCTTTTAAAAGTTGTCCGTTTTCTGCTACAATTTTTCCGTCTTTTATTACAATATCAGGTTTAAACGTTTTTAAATCCGGCAGAATTAATAAATCAGCTTTATATCCAGGTGCTATTGCTCCTTGTGTTTTTAATCCAAAGTATTCTGCAGTATTTAAACTTCCTATTTGAACAGCTTTTATTACATCGACACCTGCTTCGACTGCACGTCTTACCATATCATTGATGTGTACACATAAATCTTTTGGGTGTCTATCATCTGTTACAAACATGCATTTTCTTGTATTTTTTTCTTTTAAAATAGGGATTAATGCGTCTAAATCCTTTGCAGCTGTTCCTTCTCTAATCATTACATACATACCAAGACGAATTTTTTCAATAGCTTCATCAGGATTTGTGCATTCATGATCTGATTTTACTCCGCTTGCGACATAGGCACATAAATCTTTTCCGCTTAAAAACGGTGCGTGTCCGTCAATTCTTTTACCTTTTGATTTTGCAAGATCAAGTTTTGCAAGAACATTTTTATCAAGATTTAAAAGTCCTGAATAATTCATCATTTCTGCAATTCCTAAAACCCAAGGACTATCGATTAAAAGAGCTAAATCATAACTGTTTAGATCAAATCCTGATGTTTCATAAGGAGTTGCAGGAACACAAGATGGAAGCATTGTATAGACATTAAGCGGTAAATTTTTAACTGCTTCATGCATATAACTTATCCCATGTAATCCTAAGACATTAGAAATTTCGTGAGGATCGATTATAACTGTTGTAGTACCGCATGGTACAACAGCTTTTGCAAACTCATCAGGCAGCATCATTGTACTTTCGATATGAACGTGACCATCAATAAATGCAGGGCATATGTAGGCTCCGTTTATGTCAATTTCTTTTTTACCTTCATAACCTTCTCCAATACCTGCAATTATTCCGTCAGAAATTGCGATATCACCTTTGTGAATTTCTTCTGATAGTACATTGATTATATTTGCGTTTTTTATTACTAAGTCTGCTTTTTCAAGCCCACGAGCTATTTTAATTAATTTTTCCTGTCCTGACATATTTATCCTTTTTTTTTTATTATTTTATAAACTTTCTTCACTGAGGTCAAAGTTTTCAACATTAACTTCTCTTAAAAAATCTATCCAACATTTATAATAATCTGCAAGAGCATAAGTATATCCTGCAACTATTGATCTGTATGATTGTTCCATTACGATAAGAGTTGTTAGAGTTGATTTTCCTGTTGAGTAATTTTTTTTAGCGACTTTTATTAATTCATTTGAATTTTTTAGTAAATTGTTGTTATAGTAATTTAAATTTATTTTTGCTGTCACAAATTTTTCATAAGCACTTTGCAAATCGTTCATAGCTTTATTTTGTACAGACATATAATGTAATTCAGCTTGATTAATTTGCATTTTTGCATTTTGTATTTCAGGTTTGTATGAATAAAATAGTGGAATATTAACAATATTAGCAGCTGCGTAAGCACCATTTGTGAAAGCGCCTGAATCACTTGTAGCTTTTGTCATAAAGCCATATCCGCCTTGTAACTCTAAATCAGGAACTCTTTGACGACTTACATATATTAAATTTTTTTTAGCAACATCAATTTCTTGTTTAGCTATTTTTATGTCATATCTGTTTTTTAATGAATTTTGAGAAATTTCATCAAATGATGGCAATTTATCCATAGGTTTTGGACTTAAAAGGGCGATAAAGTCATCTTTATCCGAGAAATTGTCATCTTCAGCATCGTATTTTATTGATGTTTTATTATTCACATTAATTGCTTTATTAAAATCATACATAGCACTTTTTACATTTGCTTTTTGACTATTTACTTGAATTACAAGTTGATTTAGTGCAATTTCTGTTTGGATTACATCAATTTCTTCAACTTCGCCTGCTGCAACACGTTTTTTTGCAATAGCAAGTAA
Source organism: Candidatus Gastranaerophilales bacterium (assembly GCA_944326635.1). Taxonomy (GTDB): domain Bacteria; phylum Cyanobacteriota; class Vampirovibrionia; order Gastranaerophilales; family Gastranaerophilaceae; genus Stercorousia. The sequence continues at coordinate 2,705 of CALVEU010000056.1, forward strand.
ATCATTTAAGAGTTTTCGTCTTTGTTCTAATACGATTAAAATTTCTTTAGCAGCTACTAAATTAACATAAGCTTCTCTTACGTCCATTTTTAGATCAAATTCAGTGTATTCTAAGTTTTGTTTAGTAAGTTCTAAATTTGATTGAGCTAATTTTTTTCTTGCATCACGTTTTGCGATTTCTATTTTTTCTGACAATCCTGCCATTTGAGGGTTACCTTTTGCGATATCTCCAATGTTAAAAAATGCATTAATTTCAGGATTTTGCAGCCTATTTGATTCTTTAACCTTATTTTCTGCGATTCCTACGTTCATTTTGGAAGCCTGATAATCTATATTATTTTCTAAAGCAATATCAAGTGCTTCTTGCAAAGAGATTTTTTTTAATTCTTGCTGCGCAAAACAAGAGGGGCAAATTAATAATATTAAAATAGAAATCAAAAATTTTTTCATAGAATTTCCCTGTCTGTAACCAAAAGTATATCATTAATTTTTTTTAGGGTAAAGATAATTTATTTTATGTATAATTATTAAGTATAAAACTTGTAGGAAGGTAATTATTATGTTTGAAATTGATGAAAGTAAATGTATCCATTGTGGTCAGTGTATTAGAGATTGTTCTGTAAAGGCTTTGAAATTTAATGATAAACAAATTCCTGAGATAGATGAAAAAAAATGTTTCAAATGTCAGCACTGCTTGGCGGTATGTCCTGTAGGAGCTTTATCTGTATGTGATAAACGTCCTGAAAATTCTGATAGAATTTATTCTCAAGATCCTGAAATGATTTTGAATTTAATCAAATCTCGCAGAAGTGTAAGACATTACAAAAAAGAAAATGTTTCTCAAGAAAAATTGCAAAAATTAAAAGATATGCTTAATTATGTTCCTACCGGGGTAAATTTTCACAAACTGCATTTTGCATTTATCGATGATATTTCAGTAATGGATGAATTTAGGGATCATGTGAACGGCAAAATAAAAGAGGCTCTGACTACAAAACCAGTAAAAGTTATTGCGAAAAAATTGAGTCGTTATACAAAAGCATTTTTAGATGGTGAGGACATACTATTTAGAGGAGCACCTCATATGGTTGTTGTGTCTGCACCTTTTAATGCTCCTTGCAAAAGTGTGGATCCGTTTATTGCATTAAGTTATTTTGAATTGTATGCTCAAAGTATGAATCTTGGGACTTGTTGGTGTGGGCTTGTTGAATTTTGTATTTTAATGATGCCTGAACTATCAGATTATTTAAATATTCCACAAGGTTACAAACCTTCTTATGTAATGCTTTTTGGAGAACCTGATATTAAGTTTGCAAGAACTATTCAGCCTGAACCTTTTATGATTGAATCGGTTAAATCTAAAGAGTTTAAAAAACTTACATTTGTTGATAAAATTAAAAGTTATTTTTCAAATTTAAAGTAAAATAGAAAAATAAAAAAACATATAGAAAAGACCGAAAATATTTTTCGGTCTTTTATTTAGTTGTTTCCTTAATTTGCATATCTTCGTGTCATAATTATTTTACCATTTTCATCATAAGCATATTGACCTTTCCAATGGGCAATCAATTTACCTTTTGGGGTATAAATAAATGTTTCTGCTTTTGATACTCGTAATCCCATATTGATCAATTTGCCTGATGTGTCATACTTGTATGATTTATATGGATAATTCAATTGATTTTTTTCTTCTGCATTAATTAATTCTCCGCTGTTTGTGTAGTACCAGACGTGGTATTTGTCATTTTCATACATAACCGCATATGTCGAATCAGAAAAAAATGCTAAAGTTCTGTCTTTTAACTCAACATTACCTTTGAATAGATATTCCAAATTTTTATGATTGTTTTTGTCAATCATGTTTTTAGAAATTAAATGCGGACTTAATTTTCTTGTACCATCTTGCAAAAGCTCTTGTCTTGCAGAATCGACATTATAATCTATTCCGCCTGTCAAAATAGTTTCTGCGCAAGCTGGAAGAGTTAATAAAATACATAATATAAGAATTATTTTTTTAATCATATATGAATATTAATTATGCTAAGCTATTTTGTCAATGTTTATACTACAATATTATTGTAAACTTATTTTGGAGAAAAAGAAAATGGAAAAAGTAATTCAATACAATACTCAAGGTACTTGCTGTAAATTAATGCAGGTAAAAATAAATGAAGATGAAGTTATTACAGATGTAAATTTCTTAGGCGGTTGCCCTGGTAATTTGCTTGGAATAAGTCAGCTTGTGAAAGGTATGAAAATTGATGATGTAATCTCAAAATTTTCCGGTATAAGATGCGGTGACAAACCAACAAGCTGTCCTGATCAACTGGCAAAATGTTTAAGTGAGTTTAAAGCTAAAGTATAAAAGAAGAAATGACGGGTGACCGTCATTTTTTTTATAAAAATTAATCAATTGGGTAATTGCCATAATCGGTAAATCCATATTAAATATAATTAAATCTTTTTCATACTTCCAGCTATTCTTAATTCCAATGGAGCTTTTTCTCCTCTGTGGAGATTTTCAAACCAGTTTGAAAATTTTTATCGGAGAGTTAGGCTCCTTTTTTTTATGCTACGCATGTAGACATATTAGATTTTGGATATGCTTATACTGTCTGCACTAAAGAAGGAGCGTAGCCTCTTCACCCAAAATCGCTTACGACTGTTCATAAAGCGCTTTTGTTGATATTTGTTATATTTTAACAATAATATTATTATCGCTTTATTAGACAAACGCACTCAGGCAGTGTAATCTTCAACTTGTTTTAGCCCCTTAAAACTTTGCCTTCGCATCTGTTTTGCTTGAACTTTTTCACAAATCAGTAAACAGACGTAATCTCTCTGATTGCCAATCAGACAATTGCATAAATTTTATAATTTTTATATTAATATTATAAAATACAAAGAGGATTTTATGAAAAATTTTATAATTATTTTAGGTATCTTATTTCTTTGTTCTCCTGTATTTGCAGGGGATATGGAACCTGTATTAAATAATACAAAACTTTTTTATTCACCAAAGAGCAATCTTTTTTCGATTGGCAAATCTAATGATGGTGATATTTCAATATCTAAAAAAACATCAACAGGTACTGGTAATTATTCAATCTATTCTTTTTCTGACAATAACGGACCTACAATGCTTGGGTCTGATTATGAATTTGTATTCAACGGACGTTTGATTACTTGCCATAACGCTGAATTAAAGATTTATGAATTAGTTTATAATGGCAAAAATTTTGAAGAAAAACAATTAACAGATGAGCAAATTCATGAGATTTTTCCAAATGCTGAGATAATAAAAATTTCTCAATTTAATCAAGATAAAAAGCTCACTGTAAAAAAACATTTTTTGAAAAAGAAAGATTTTTTACTGCTGAATGATACAAAAGAGTATTTTCATAAATATTCTTTCCATCCTCAAAGTGTAAAAATTTCTCCTGTAGGCGGACTTTTCAAAGCTTCGTCAATCGGAAAAATTACATTCTCACATTTTGGTCAAGATAAATATACAATTTATGTAAAAAATGATTTTAACAAGGAGGACAAATGATAGAGCCGATTTCTCCGACACCTTTAGTGCAAAATGGTAATAAAAGAAAATTACATAAGAAACTTGTATCTAATACAGGCTATGCAGCAATGGGGTTTGGCACTGTCTGTGGAATTACTGGCATGAAGAGTTTAAAATTTGCAAATAAGGTGACTGTGCATAAAGTATCAGCTTATCTTGCAGGAATTGCAACTGTAATGCACTTTGCTATTGCAAAAGGTCTTGATAAATTATTCCAAAAAAATAAATAATTTAAAATAAATTCCTCAACTGGTGCAAATTGCTTTGAGCTTTTCGTAAAAACTTTATGCAGTCAGAATGGTTGTCACAATCTTCATAAACAGTTCTGAATTGCAAAGCATCTGCGATAATTTTTATTGTTGAATATGCATCATATACTTTGCGTTCAACAATCCTCAATTTATCAAAATCAGAAAGTTTTTGGTAATTCATAGTTTCTCCTATTATTCAATTATAACTATATACAATTATAATTGAATACACATATTTGTCAAGTAATGTGATAATTAATTTATATGAATAAGTCTGATGTATTAAAAAAGATTGCTAAAAATATACAAATTGCACGTAAATCTAAGGGTTATACTCAAGAAAGTTTTGCAGAAAAAATGAATGTTTCTTGGAGCTATATTTCAAAGCTTGAAACAGGAACACAAAATTTGTCTATTGGTAAGATTTTAGAAATATCAAACTGTCTTGATGTAGATATAAATGAGCTTTTGGAAATTTAATTTTCCTATGCTCCGTAGATTTCTTGACGTTTTTTGATTACTACAGGATTTTTCAAATATTCATCATATTTGTTGCGCATATTGATGTAACCCTTTGGAGATATTTCGATTATTCTATCTGCAACTGTCTGGATTAATTGGTAATCTTGAGATGTGAATAAGATTGTGCCAGGGAAATCAATCATTGCGTTGTTTAATGCTGTAATAGCTTCCAAATCAAGGTGGTTTGTAGGTTCATCAAAAATCATTACGTTTGCTTCAGCTATCATCATTTTTGCAAACAGACATCTAACCTTTTCTCCGCCTGATAAAACGTTTACTTTTTTATCGGCATCATCGCCTGAAAATAGCATTCTGCCCAAATATCCGCGTAAGAAGTTTACATGTTGATCCGGTGAATATTGTGCAAGCCATTGCATAATTGTAAGATTGTTTTCAAAATAAAAGTTGTTATCTTTTGGGAAATATGAATGAGTTGCTGTAACACCCCATGTAACTTCTCCGCTGTCAGGTTTTACGCGGTCTTCCAAAATATCAAAAAGATTTGAAATTATAAAAGGATCACGTGCAATAAATGCTACTTTTTCACCTTGATTAATTTCAAAACTTAAATTCTTAATTAGCAATTCTCCATCAACTGACTTGTATAAATTTTTTACATGAAGAACGTCTTTACCTGGGATTTTGTTGTAGGTAAATCTAATTCTCGGGTATTGTCTTGATGAAGGTTTAATTTCTTCCAAAGACAATTTATCAAGCATATTTTTTCTTGATGTAGCCTGTTTTGCCTTTGATGCGTTAGCACTGAATCGGGCAATAAAGGCTTTTAATTCTTCCATTTTTTCTTCGGTTTTCTTATTTTGTTCTTCTTTTTGTTTCTTAATCAACTGGCTTGCTTGTGACCAGAATGTATAGTTACCTGTGTAGAGCTGAATATTTTTGTAATCAATATCTGCCATATGTGTGCAGACATTATCCAAGAATTTTCTATCGTGTGATACAACGATTACGAGGTTTTGGAAATTGATTAAAAATTCTTCAAGCCAAGAAATTGTATTCAAATCCAAGTGGTTTGTAGGTTCGTCAAGTAACAAAATATCAGGATTGCCGAATAATGCTTGAGCAAGCAATACACGCACTTTTTCACTACCTGCAAGTTCAGACATTTGCTCATAGTGTAATTCATCAGGAATTCCTAAATCTGATAACAACGATGCTGCCATAGCTTCTGCCTGCCAGCCGTCAAGTTCTGCGAATTGTTCTTCTAAATGTGCAACTTTAATCCCGTCTTCATCGTTAAAGTCAGGTTTTGCATATAAAGCATCACGTTCCTGCATAATATCATACAGTTTTTTATGACCCATAATTACGGTATCAATAACTTTATAATCATCGAATGCAAAGTGGTCTTGACGAAGAACCGCGATTCTTTGTCCTTTAGTGATATGCACTTCACCTGATGTCGGCTCAATGTCACCTGCTATAACTTTTAGTAATGTACTTTTTCCTGCTCCGTTTGCACCTATTACGCCATAGCAGTTACCTGGGGTAAATTTTATGCTTACATTTTCAAATAATGTTTGAGATCCGAATCTTACAGTCAATTTATCTGTTGTTATCATACTTGTTTCCTATTTATATAATCAGCTGAATTTCATTATAATATAAAAATAACAAAATTTCTGTCCTTGTGTCTAATGTATTTATTCATAAAAAATAAGAGAATATTTTTATGAAAGTACCGACAGTAAAAATTAATAATGTTACCCCAAAAGCATCACAAATAAAGCCTTTGAAAAAATCAACTCCGATAAAAGATGCATTAATCGTATCAGGGTATTGCTCTTTACCGATTGTTTTTTATGAAGCGGCTTGTTTGATTGCAAAAAAATTGAATAAAGAAAATGAATCAGATTTTTTTGAATATCAATGATGTGTTAATTCCACCAAAGGCAAAATTATTTGACATTACATAATCTGTTGTAATTTCTCTGCCTTGTCCTTTGATGTAATCCAAATCTCCGCATTCAGGATCGATTTCATTAAGGTTTATTGTTGGGTGGAACCAGCCTCTGTTCATCATTTCGATACTTAAAATTGCTTCAATAGCACCACAAGCACCTAGAGTGTGACCTGTGTAGCTTTTTGTTGAGCTTATAGGAACTTGTCTTTTGAAAACTTGTTCTGTTGCATAAGTTTCGGCGATGTCACCTTGCAGGGTTGCTGTTCCATGGGCATTAACGTAACCGATTTTATCAGGTGACAGATTTGCATCTTTTAGTGCAAGTTCCAGTGCTATACCCATTGTTTTTCTGTTTGGGTTTGTAATATGAGTGCCGTCTGTGTTTGTGCCAAAGCCTATAATTTCTGCATAGATTTTTGCTCCACGTTTTTTAGCGTGTTCATATTCTTCTAAAATAAGAGTCCCTGCTCCTTCGCCTATTACAAGACCATCTCTGTTTTTGTCAAAAGGTGATGGAGTTAGTTTTGGGGTATCATTTTTTTGACTTGTGGCATAGAGAGTGTCAAAAATCGCAATTTCAGTTGCATGAAGTTCTTCTCCTCCCCCTGCAATCATAACTGTTTCATATCCGTTTTTTATTGTTTCATAAGCATATCCTATTCCCATAGAACCTGAAGTGCAGGCAGTTGAGCAGGGAACAAGACGCCCTATGGTTTTAAAATACAATGAAATATTAACAGCTGTTGTCTGAGGCATCATTTTTACATAAGAGCCTGAATTTAGACCGCGAACTTCTTTATTAATTTGCATTCCGTAAAAATCAATAATTGCATCTAAAGAGCCTGAAGATGAACCATAGCTGACACCTGTCTGACCGTTTGTTATAATTTCGTTTCCTAAAAGTCCAGCATCTTCAAGAGCCATTTCTGCAGTTCTTACAGCCATAACAGAAAGCGGTCCCATAGTGCGAAGGACTTTTCTGTTGTAATTTGGCGGAATTTCAAAGCCTTTTGTTCTTGCTGAAAGTCTTGTATTTAATCTTTTGTATTGGTCTAAATCTTTGTTGTATTCAACGCAATTTTCTAATTTTTGCAAGCTTTCAAATGCGGTATTAATATCGCTTCCTAAAGGGCTTGTCAAAGACATTCCTGTGACTACAACTCTTTTCATAAATACATACCTCCGTTTACGGAAATTACCTGACCGGTTATGTATGAAGCGTCTTCGCTCATCAGATAATTTGCAAGGCTTGCGACTTCACGAGCTTGGCCTAGTCTTTTCATCGGTATTAATTTTTTGATTTCATCTACGGGAACATCTTTTATCATATCGGTTTCTATAACCCCTGGGGCTATACAATTCACAGTAATTCCTCGTTTTGCAAGTTCAAGCGAAAGTGCTTTTGTAGCTCCGATTATACCTGCTTTTGATGCGGAATAATTTACCTGACCGCGATTTCCGCAAAGTCCTGAAATTGATGATAATGTAATAATTCTTCCTTTAATTCTGTTTGAAATCATAGGCATTACAAGAGGTTTTAAGACATTGTAAAAGCCTGTAAGATTTGTGTTAATTACATCGTCCCATTCATCACCTTCAAGTGTCGGGAAAACGTTATCTTTTGCAATACCTGCATTCAATACGATGCCGTAATAAAGTTTGTCAGCTAAAACTGATGCACATTCTTCTCTGTTTTTAATATCAAATTTTAAAATTCGTGCTTCACGTCCAAGAGCTTTGATTTCGTCAGCTGTTTCTTGTGCTTTTTCTTTGTTGTGAGCGTAATGAACATCAATATCATAACCGTTTTTAGCTAGATATAGTGCTATTTCTTTTCCTATACCTCTGCTTGAACCTGTTACTAATATTTTTTTTAAATTATTCACACTCATCCTAATTCCTTTATATATTTTTCTGCATCTGCCGGTTGAAATGCATTAATAACCGCTTTAGCCACCTCTTTATTATCATTATAAATT
>CALVEU010000057.1 GCA_944326635.1 Candidatus Gastranaerophilales bacterium
TGTGTGTGACTAGGAGTAACTACACATACTCCTGTAATTTCTTTGTTATTTATAATTTCGTGGAAATCTTTAGTAACTTTTACACCAGGGTATTGTTCTGTTACTTTTTTTAAATTTTCTTCGTCAATGTCGCATACTGTATCCAGTACATTTAAATTATAAAAATTGCGGACAATATTTCTTCCCCATACACCGCAGCCTATTACTGCAACTTTTTGTTCGTTCATGTTAATTCCCTAATCTTCTTTTTCTCTCATTATTTGTTTGTATACACATGTAAGATATCAAAATATCCTACTTATATCATACTCTGCAAAGATTTTTTTGCAAATTTTTAAATCAAGTTTTTACAAATTATTGTTGTTGATTTTTTGTTGCATTTAATCTAATTTGATGCATTTCTTCGCATTTAGAGAAGAATAATTCTCTATCAGCTTCCGGAAAATATTTTGAAAGTTTTTCCAATAGAGGCTGAGGAAATGCTGAATATTTTGCCATTTGATCTAATATATCATCATTTATAGGATAGATTGATCTAAAGTTTTTGAAATAAATGCCTTTGCTTTCTTCTTCAGAGCGTTGTGGATTTTCCATTGCTTTTGTTCCGAGTTTGTAAGTTACATATGTGGAATCAAAATATGCAGGTTTGTAACCTTTCATAATTATTCTCATAATAAAATCAAAGTCAGACATTGTTTTAAATTTTTCATCAAAATAATTTTCTTTTTCTATCATTGATTTTTTGAAGAACATTGCTTGTCTTGCACAAGGCATAACTTGGAATGCATTATGCATTGAAGGTGTGAATAAGAATACAAAACCTTCTGGATGTCTGCAATATGCAGGAGCAAATGTGAAATCAGCATTGCTAGCTTCCATTACATTTACAATATCATATATTGAAGTAATATCATGGATAAAATCATCGCAGCTTAAAAATGTTACATATTTCCCTTTTGCTCTCATAACCCCTTTATTGTATGCATTAAATTTACCTGTATCTCTTTCTGAGTAGAATTTGAAAAATCCTTTGTTTTTATAGTTTTTAAGCATTTCAATAGTGCCGTCATTTGAAGCATTATCAATTACTAAGTGTTCTATATTTGGATAAGTTTGTAGATCTAATAATGAAATTAATAGATTAAAGTCATCTGCTAAATTATTTTCAAGTAAGTTATATGTTGGTGTGATTATAGTAACAAAAGGTTCCATTTTAACTCCTTTAGATTAATAGTTAATTTCTTTAAATATAGCATAAATCACCAGTTTTGACGAATTGTTACGAGATGTAAATTCTCTACAAAAAATACGGTAAAAATTTTTATTATGAGTTTAAATGTAAGTATCTGCAAAGTGTTTATTAAGAGTATAGGAGGTTATTATGAGTCAGTATGGTTATACGTCTGTTTCTCCTGCCGAAGTTGGTTTGATGACAGGTATGATTGGTGCAGGTATTGGATATACTTTAGCTCCAAGAAAATACAATCTTGAACAGCTTTTAACTCAAAAGCCTGATGTGTTTGAAAAATCTATTCCTCAAAAATATTTAAGTAAAGCAACTGAACCTCAAAAAAATGCTCATAAAATTTTAGTAGATGCAAGAAAATTAATTTTAGAAGCATCTAAAACTAATACTGGTGAAGCAAAATTGGTCGAACTTATTAGATCTCCAAAGTTAGAAAATGCTTATAAAGCCATAAAAAGTTTTTTACCTAAAGCAAGAGTGCAAACAGCTATTGTATTAGGAATTGTTGGAGGTTTTATTGGTGCTTTGTCTAAGATAATTTTCTTTGGAGATAAAAATCCTTAGTATGATGTGTAAATATCTCTAATGATATATTCTTCAAGAGATTTTTTATCATTTGACTTTGTTTTGGGATCATTAATCATAATATCAAATGCATAAGTTTTTCCGCTTCTTGATGTAATATATCCTGCAATACCGCTTACATCTGATAATGTTCCTGTTTTAGCTCTCAGATTATCTTTAAAATAAAGCATTCTATTTCTAAGAGTGCCTTCTCCTGCAGTAGGTAGGGCATTTTTAAATGCTTCGTTTTTAGATTGTCTTACGAGATAATCTGTCATAAAATCAGTTGTGATTATATTGTTTTTTGATACGCCACTTCCATCTACAATTTTTATATCTTTGGCATCAATTCCTATTTTTTTGAAATAAGCATCTAACATTTCTTGTGAATGCGATAGAGAACCTGTATTGTTTACAAATTTTGCTCCAGCTAATTTGAATACTGTTTCTGCAACAAAGTTATTGCTATTCATTAAAATAGCTTTAATTGCTTGTGATATTGGGTGTTTTATTTCTGCAACAAGATAAACATTTAAGGTTGGTGTTTTCTTTTGAGGGAAACCGCCATAATAATCCATTTTTGCAGATTTTATAGCATCTTCAAGTCTTAGTATAAAGTATCTTTTAGGATTATTAATAGGAATTTCTTCTGTAATTTGTTTATTTATAGTGCCTGATAAATTTAAAATGTTTGGAGAAATACTGTTATTTCTGTTTAATTCAATGTCATTTTCTTTGCCTGTTATTACAAGATTCATAAAGGTAACAGGATAAAATTTAGTTGTATAGATCTGAGCTGGAGAGCCTAGATTTGTTGGGGCAATAATAATATTTAATAAATTTTTATCAATATTGTATGAACTAAATTTTGGCATTAAAGGGTTTAAGTCATCATCCCATTGCCAGCCTTCACCCCATTCTGTTTTATCAAAAATATAATCATCTATATAAATAATTTTTGGAGAAGTTATTTTTTTTTCTTTAACAGCTTTTTCCATTAAAGAATTTAATCCCGCAGAAGTTAGAAAAGGATCTGCTCCAAGTTTTAAATATAAATCATTATTTGTTGTTTTATACAATTTTGTTGAAAATTCATAATCATCACCAAGTGTATCAATTGATGCTCCAAGTGTAATTAATTTTAAAGTAGAAGCAGGCATAGTTGATTGTTTGTCATTTAATTTGTATATAACTTTTCCAGTTTCTGCATCTTTTACTGACACTGATATTGCACCTTTATTAATATTTGATTGTGCAATCGTTTTATCGATTGCAGCAGAATAAGTTTTTGCTTGAGTTGTCATTATTAAAAGTAATGTAATTAAAATATTAAATAATTTTTTCATACTTTTTTTACCTCATAAGTTTTTCTAATATCATTAATACAAGTGCATTTATCTCTGAATTCATACATTTCATTAAAATCTAAAGTTGCATTCATAGCACCTTCTTTTTGATCTTTAATTTCAGATAATGAATCACCTTTGAAGTCAATAATTCGAGAGTGTCCGATATTCCATTCTCCGTTTTCTATATATCCTGATTGAGTTAATGCAACCATAAATGATTGATTCTCAACAGCTCTGCATCTTGTCATACATTCCCAAGGTATAGGTTTTTTTAAGCCCCAAGCAGCACAATTTATTAATAAGTCTGCTCCAGCCTTGCGATATGCTCTATAAATTTCAGGAAATCTTATATCATAACAAATTGTAAGTCCTGTATTTATTCCTTCAATATCTACCATTACTGGAGATTTCCCAACTTCTACAAATTTCCCTTCATCAGAGCCGTAATAGGAAAATAGGTGGTTTTTTGAATATGTTGTAATAAGTTCACCTTTTCTATTTATTACAGGACAAGTATTATAATAATGCTCATTTTCTTTAGAAATGAAACTCCCGCCTATAATCCAAGTTTTATAATTTTTAGCAATTTGAGATAGAAAAGTTACTGTTTCACTATTGCTTATTTCTTCTGCACTTTCTCTAAAATGCTTTGGAGACCAGCCTACAGTCCATACTTCAGGTAAGACTATAATATCAACACCTGTTTTTACATCTCTTTCTATAAGCTTATTAACTTTAGCAAAGTTTGCTTTCTTATCCCCAATTTTAGAACACATCTGAATTGCAGATATGTTTATTTTTTTTTGTCCCATAATTTTTGTTTTTTTGCCTCGTTATATATTTCAGGAGCTTTCGCTTCTAAATTCAGTAATTGTGTTCTTATATTTTCTTTTGCAGTAGATAATTCTTCATCTGTTGCATTTTCATTTACATAAATTGGTTCTCCGTATAAATTTAATATTTTACAATCTCCTAGTGGAGTTGTCATTTTATCCCATGAAGGAAGATTTATAAATGTTTTTTGTGGAGAGTACCAGTGTGCTGGTACTATTGGAGCTCCGGACATTTGGGCTAGTTTAACTGCCCCATTTTTAACTTTGTGCAAAGGTCCGTGAGGCCCGTCTACCATTATTCCAACGCATTCCCCGTTTTTTAGTCTTGTAAGCATTTGCATTGTAGATTCTACAGCCCCTTTTTTGCCTGCAGAACCTCTTACAACTTTAAATCCCCATTTTTCTACGGCTCTTGCAACAACTTCTCCGTCAATAGAATTGCTAACAAGAATACTCGTGTTAGCTTTGTCTTCTAGTCCATGAACTAAAAATTGATTTGCATGCCACATTGCATAAATACAAGGTTTTAGGTTCGGGTTATTGTATTCATGAATGTGTGTGAAAATTTCTTGAAGCCTCATTAATCTGTAGGCTGTGTTTGCTAAAAAATCTATATTGCTGTCATTAATTAATCTTACCATGCTTTGATTATAACATATTTATATTGAAATGTTTATTAAAACTTGCTATAATATAAATACAATTAAGAAAGGAGCAGAATATGAAAAGATTATCAAATGCCGGGGGGGGGGCAATTTAACCGCTCAGAACAAAGGTTTTACCTTAGCGGAAGTGTTGGTAACTTTAGGGATAATAGGTGTTGTTTCTGCAATGACTATTCCAACTCTGATGCAAAATTATCAACGCAAATCCTATGTAACACAGTTACATAAAGTTTATAATGAATTAAATCAAGCATTATTGCAGTATCAAACTGATAAAAATGCTGTAAATTTAAAAGAAGCAGGGTTGACTACTAATGAAGCTTGTGGAGAATTTTTTAAAAAGTATTTTAAAATAGTTCAAGATTGTGGAAATACTTCAACACCTTGTTTTGCAGCTTCTTATAAAAAAATATCTGGAGTAAACTCTTATTTTACTTGTCAGGGTAGTTGTGTAGTTGTAGCAAATGGAGCTGCTCTTGGAATGTTTAGTGGGTATTATACTTCTGATGCTGGGAATGTAATAAGAATCTCTGTTGATATAAATGGTTCTAAGGGGCCAAATGTTTTAGGAAGAGATGCTTTTACTTTATTTTTATACCCAAATGGTATTATTGATGATTTGGCCTCTGATAAATCTTTACTACCTCCATTTTCTAAAGAAACTAGGGAAGTAGAATATGAGGCTTGTACTGGGACAAATTCAGGTAATTGGCATGGTTGTTTTGGATATTTATTGAATGATAATTGGGAAATGAATTATTAACTTTTATAACAAGGTATTTCAAAAATATTCCTGTCTATTTCATTAAAGTTTTTTATTATTTGTGATACGGCAGGAATGTTTTTGTATAAGTCTTCACTTTCCATAGATGCAATTGCTATGATTTTTCCAGTACCTGCAGCTCTTGCAGATTCTATACCCGATACTGCATCTTCTACAACTATGCATTCTTCTGGTTTAAGATTTAATTTCTCTGCAGCTCTTATATAAATATCCGGAGCTGGTTTGCCTGGTAGTGTTCCGTCTGAATAGACGATTTTTTCTATATCAAACCATTTTGCAAGTTTAAATTCTTCAATATAAAAATCAACATTATCTTTTTCTGACATTGTAGCTATTGTGTGGGGTATATTATTTTCTTGTAAATAGTTTAAAAATTCAATTGCGCCTGGGGCAAGTTTTGTATTTTCATAATCTTTTCTGCACATATCACGATATACAGCTTCTTTTTCTTTAGCAAAAGATTCAACTAATTCCGGAGAAGGCTTTTTGCCTATAAGATATGCGATAATATCTTCATTTGTTCTGCCAAACATATAATCGCGCATTTCTTCATCTGTAAATGCGTGATCTCTTAGTCTTTTAGAAAATTCTCTCCATGCTTCTTGGTGTTTTTCTGAATCAAAAAATAATGTGCCGTTAAAATCAAAAATTATACCTTTGTACATAATGCCTCTACATTTGCTCTTGTATTAACTTATTGTAGTATTCAATATATGTTTTAGCTGATTTCTCTTTATTTAGTTGTTTGTATACATATGCTAAATTGTAGTGAAAATCAGGAACAGTGTTTTTTAAGTCAATTGCCGTTAAAAGTTCAAATTTCGCTTTGCCATATTTCCCTAATTTAATGTATGCACAACCAAGATTGTAATGAGCATATGGATATTCAGGCTTTAGTTTAATTACTTTTTTATACTGTTCAATAGCCATATTAGGACGTCCGTCTTGAAGATAGATGTTTCCTAAATTGTAATAAGCTTTATAGTATTTATCATCAAGCTCAATAGCTTTATTATACATAAAAATTGCTTCATCTATTTTTCCTTGGTCTTGTAATATGTTTCCTAGCAAAAGCCAGTTTTGAGCGGACCTTTCATTTTCAGGAATTGTTAAAAATAGATTGAAGGCACTTTTAATATCATTTTCTGCATAGAAAATGTTTGCTTGATTTGATATGTTTTGGTATTGCTCAGATTGTACAAATTTAGGAGCTTCTTTTGCTTTTGGTAAAGAAAATGCCAAAGTGCAATTTGAGCTTATTAATAAAATTGATAATAAATATATAAATCTTTTCATAAGAGGATTATAAAATAAATTAAAAAAAATATCCAGAAAAATTTGACTTTATTTTTAAATATTCCATAATGTCATTGATGTCTCTTTTACTGATTTAATACCCGCATCTTAACTCCTTGGTGCGGGTATTCCTTTTATATGGTAGGAGGGGTGGGGATATTGATATTGTTTATAAAATCTGTTATAATAATATTTGGAATTTATTAAATTAAATTAAATGAGGTTGATTTTATGATTTTGAAAAAAGCTTTTACATTAGCGGAAGTTCTTGTAACTATAGGTATTTTAGGTGTTGTCGCAGCAATTACAATGCCTACTTTAGTAGGAGGAACAAAGCCTAAAGAATTAGAAGCTCAATTTAAACAAGCTCATTCTATGTTATCTCAAGCTGTAATTTCTGTTGTTAATGAAAAAGGTATAGGTATACGCAAAATGTATACTATTAGAACTGGTAATTCTTATACTAGATCTACAGAAATTGCGAATGCTATATATGATAAATTAAAAGTTGTTGGTGAGTGTGAGTATTCTACTCCTGTTAGAAATTATTCAAAAACAACAAGTGATGTTTTCATAGATAGAGGAACTGCTTATCCTAATAGATTATTGGCAAATGGTATGTGTTTTAATGTTCAAGTTAATGCTGGAATGATTAATTTGAGTATTGATCTAAATGGTGCTAAAAAACTGCCAAATGTTTTAGGGCATGATATTTTCTTTTTCTATATTGATGATAATGATACTTTGCAGCCTAAAAAAATGTCTGAATTATTATCTGAAGATGAAGTTAAGGATAGTGAAAAATATGATAGTCCAGGCTTAGGCAATGTTTCTTCGCAAAGTGGTGATCCTTGTTCAAAACAATCAAGCCAAAGAGGTAATGGTATTGGTTGCGCATATTATGCGTTAATAAATCAAAATCCGGATGATAGTTCTAAAACTTATTGGGATAATTTACCTTAAAAAAGAGGTTGAATAATCTATTCAACCTCTTTTTACTTTATTCAATATGGTTTGTTTTTTATGATTTAGATGCTGTTGCAAGTGCTACACCTACACCTGCTATACCACCTATTAATGCAGCAATAAATGGTTTGTTTTTTGCACCTGCGCAGAATGCTTTTAGTAGATATTTTGCTGATACTGCAGCAGCTCCGCCAAATACGGCACCACCTGCAATATTACCTGCGATTTTCTTAGTCCTTTCGCTTCTGCCTACAGGTTGTCCTGTTAATTCTGAGACGTTTTCTTCTGCAGTCTTTTTATCTGCCAAACCGAGCGTTACAGTTTGCAAGAATCCTTGAGTAAATGATCCTCTACCATATTTTCTAATGTCATCAGTGATTGAACAGCCATATTGTTGAGCATATAGAGTTGATGCTCTGTTTGCTATTTCTGCAGGACTTGCATCTCCGTACATATTTCTAACACTTTCAAGATAGTTTCTATATGCTTCTTGAATTTGTTGTTGTTCATTTCTCATTATTTTTTCGTGAAGGTAAGTTGCTTTTTTAGCTATACCTTCTTGAGGTGAATTCAATCTAAGGTCGGCATTACGCATTTTTTGTTGGCGTCTTACTTGATTATCAATCATGAAGTCTTGATATTTTTCATAATTTTTGTAGTAGTCTTCATAATTATAACCGCCACCAAATCCTGGCATCATCGGATACATTCCATAACCGCCACCAAAGATACTTCCGTTCATACTCATCATTGGATTTGTCATTCCTAATGGTGTGTATAAATCCATATCTGTTAAATCGTTTAGTGCTACCTGGTTATTGTATATATTCGGAAATAATCCGTACATACTTGCAGCCATATTGAAGTCTGCCATAACCTAACCTCCAAATTGAATTTTCTAACCTACCTTACTTATATAAAAACTTTGTGTGTTGTGAAATTGCTTTTTTATCATTATTTATGTTACAATTTCGTAACAATAGTGTATTGCATAAATCTTTAAATATATGTAATATTGTCTTATAATGAGGTGTAGCAGTTGAAAAAGTTTTTTTCAGGTTTATTTACATTATTATTAATTGCCGGAGTTGGAGCATTAATTTATATGCATCCTGTATTTTTCAATAAGCAGTTAGATAAGGTGAAAAGTCTTTATTATGTGCATAAAGGGGATAAAGCCTTAAAAAAACAAAAACTTCAAAAAGCAATAAATTATTATAATATTGCGTTGCGTTTATATCCTGAACATTATGGAGCTTGGTATAATCTTGGAAATATTTATGTAGTATATGAAGATTATTATTCAGCAGTTGATGCTTATGAAAAAGCTTTTGAATATAATCCTAAAATGGTAATTGCGAGAATGAATTATGGGATTATTTCTGCTGAAAAATTAGGCGATTTTGATGGCGCAATTGATCAATATGATGAAATTTTAAAAACAAAAAGACATTTACTATCAATCCCTTTTGTATATAGTAATAGAAAAAGTTATAAAGTAAATAAAGGTTTAGCTTATTATAATAAAGGAGTTGCTTATAAACAAAAGTATGTTTATATTGAAGATGATTGGGATTTTCGCAGACAATATCTTTTAAAGGCTCTTGATGCTTATAAAGAAGCTTGTAAAATTCTAAAAAAAGATTATGATGCTCGATACAATTTAGCTTTAACGTATCAACTTTTGGGTGATTATAAAGAAGCTGGTCTTGGATATTGCAAGGCTATTGAATTAAATCCAATGAATTATGAGGCTCATTATAATCTCGCTATTTTATTAAGACATTTAAAATATTATAAAGAATCTTTAGAGGAGTTGGAAAAAGCTACTACTTTGATTTCAAGTGGTGGTGGAAATAATATGGCTGCTCGTCAGCGTTATGTGTTTGATGTAATGAATGATGTAACTAGAACTATATTAGCAAATTCAAACAGTGATTTGGTTGAAAAAATTTCTGATGAACCAGTTAAAAGTTCAAATATTACTTATGTAAATGGTAAAATTGTTTATACAGAAGAATTAGATAAAGCTATAATTAAAAATTTAAAAGTTTGTGGCGCAAAAGAAATTTTCCAAGAAGAAATCGATGATGAAAATACAGAATTCGATGATGTTCGTTATAATGTTCATGTACCAGGTGTAGAATAATTTTTTGATTTAACCTTTTACAGCGCCTTCATTTTCTCCTGAAATAAAGTATCTTTGCATTGCTAAGAAAAATATTAAAATTGGGATTGTTGATAAAATTGAGCCTGCAGCAATAAATCGCCAGTTAGAGCTGAACATACCTTGTAAATTGTTTACTCCAACAGGTAATGTGTACATTGCTTCTTTTGTTAAAACAATACTTGGCCATAAAAATTCACCCCAAGAGCCGATAAATGTAAATATTGCAAGTACTGCTAATGATGGTTTTACCATTGGTAGTAGAACTCTCCAAAATACTTGAAAAACGTTACAGCCATCAACAATCGCTGCTTCTTCCATTTCTTTTGGGATTCCTAAAAATGCTTGTCGCATCAAAAATATTCCAAAAGCACTTACAGCAAATGGCATTATTAGACCTATAAAACCTGCAAAATTATTCACACTATCTACAAGATGTAGTTTTAATGTGATTAAATATACAGGAAGCATAATTGCCTGAAATGGTATCATTATTGTTGCTAAAATTGCAAAAAATGTAATTTTTTTTCCCTTAAATTCCATTCTTGCAAGAGGATATCCTGCCATTGAAGATAATATAAGATTTAATAAGACTGTTCCACCTGCTACAATCATACTGTTTATAAAATATCCTATAAAATCAACCTTATCCCAAACCCCTGTATAATTTGCCCAAGTAAAGTCTTGAGGGATAATTTGCGGAGGGTATGCGAAAATATTTTCGCTGTTCCCTTTTAATGATGTTGAAATTAGCCATATAAAAGGGAATATTGAGAGTAATGAAACAAATATCAATATTGAGTGTATAGTAATTTTTTCTATTATTTTTTTCATTTTTTATCCTTTAAAGTTTATATATTATATTTGTTTCTTTCAAA
>CALVEU010000058.1 GCA_944326635.1 Candidatus Gastranaerophilales bacterium
TGTTAAAGATGCAATTATTAATATTGTGATTGTTGAAATAAATAATAAAAATAATTGGATATTAATTTTATTTTTGTATAATGCTTTAATAATACAACTTATTGCAATTATTGTTGGTATAAGCATAAATAAAGCAAGTTTAGGAGCATATAAAAATTTGTCAGGAGCATTAGTCAAATTTGTTAATACTGGTGAAAAATAGTCTGTAAATAGGAATCCAATTTTCGAAATAGAAAAATGCCCCCACCATTGAGAAAAAGATTTTGTTGTAAATATTTTATATACGAGTGGCGTTAATAAAATTCCGCCAGTAAATATTGAAACCCAGACGGTAGTAATTACTTTCTTAAATTGTTTATATAAATTAATGCTTAAAATAATTAAATTAAAAAATACAAATACAAATCCAATTGTGTGGGTAAATAATATTAAAAAATTAGAAATTGCGTATAAAATAAAATTTTTTTTAATTGGATTTTTAATGCATTTTATTGTATATAAAAGGCTCAATGCTGAAAAAAGGAAAAGTACGGAATATAATCTAACTTCTTGTGAATAGTAAATTAAAAAAGAACTAATTGCAGTAATACTAGCACAAGTGATTCCAGTATTTTCATCATTTTCTTTGCCAATAAAATACATGACAGGTATTGATAGTACTCCTGCAAAAACAGATGTAAGTCTTAGTAATAAATCGCTTTGCCCAAATAGAGTCATGAAAAATTTAAGATACAAGTAGTAAAATGGCATATGGCATTGAGATTTCATTGCATTTATAAAGCCATTAGAAAAAGGTGTAGCAGCAATCATCCAGCTAATATATTCATCATTCCATAATCCATCAGGTTTGTTAATAAATATTAGTCTTAAAGCTATCCCTAAAATAATTATTAAAAATATTTTTGCGAAATTTTTCACGTTTGTCAAAATCCCTCTTTAATTATATAATAAAAAGAAAATTTTAAAAGGGGATAGTTATGAAGTTAATAATTCAGATACCTTGTTACAATGAAGAAAAGTCATTACCTGTAACATTAAATGCATTACCTAAAAAAATAGACGGAATTGATGAAATAGAAGTTTTAATAATAAATGATGGTTCAACTGATAAAACTGTTGATGTCGCAAAAAACTTAGGGGTGAAACATGTTGTAGAAATGCCTCATAATTCCGGCTTAGCGAAAGCTTTTGTTGCAGG
Source organism: Candidatus Gastranaerophilales bacterium (assembly GCA_944326635.1). Taxonomy (GTDB): domain Bacteria; phylum Cyanobacteriota; class Vampirovibrionia; order Gastranaerophilales; family Gastranaerophilaceae; genus Stercorousia. The sequence goes on from CALVEU010000058.1 coordinate 1,199, forward strand.
TATAAATGGAGCATTAGCTTTAGGGGCAGATATTATAGTTAATACAGATGCAGATAATCAATATTGTGCAGATGATATTAAAAAATTAGTAAAACCTATATTAGATGGTTCTGCTGATATTGTAATAGGATCAAGACCGGTATCTAAAATTCAACATTTTTCATTATTAAAAAAAATGCTTCAAAAATTAGGATCATTTGTCATGCGATTAATTAGTTCAACAGAAGTAGAAGATGCCCCAAGTGGTTTTAGAGCTTTTTCAAGGAATGCTGCAATTCAATTAAATGTTTTTGATAATTATACATATACATTAGAAACTATTATTCAAGCGAAAGCAAAAGGTTTAGTTCTAAAATGTGTCCCAATAAATGTTAATCCTGATTTGAGAAAGTCAAAATTAGTGAAAAATATATTTGATTACGTTCGCCGTTCAATGTTTACAATGATTCGCATGTTTATTATATATCGTCCTTTTAGATTTTTTGCAATTTTAGCAGGTATATTTTTAATATTAGGTATATTAATTGGAATAAGATTTTTGTATTATTTCATAAATGAAAGTGGAACAGGACATATACAATCTCTTATATTATCAGCTATTTTGATAATAACAGGTGTTCAAGTTGCAGTAATTGCAGTTTTATCGGAATTAATGTCAATTAATAGAAAACTTTTAGAAGATATTCAAAGGCGGATTAAGTTGCAAGACTTGAAAAAAAAATAGGAAGTAATAATATATAAAAAGATTAATAAATAATAGGGAATTTATATATGGTAAAACTTGAATTTGTATCTAATTTGAAAGACTTTTTTACATCTGCAAAAACTTTCAAATATATATATTTTGTTGCATTTACTGTTTTAATGACAGCAGTAATTGCTTCTCAAAATTTCTTTTTTCAAAATATTATTGAGAATGGTATAAGTAAACGAGATATAATCGCACAAAAAACATTAACAGTCGAAGATGTAAAAAGAACTGAACAGCATAGAAAAGAAGTTGCTCAAAAAGTTGAACCAGTTTTAGCTCCTGCAGAAGATGATTTTATTAAAACAAATCTTCAGACATTACAGTCTTCTGTTATGCAAATAAGAAAAAAAGATGTTGAAATTTCTATAAAAAAAGAAGAGTTGGGAATTTTATTTGATTTATCTGATGATTCAAAAAGAGATTTCATTATAAATTTTTTGTTAAAAGCTGATGATAATATATTGCATGAAGTTTTTGATAAATCAAATTTGACTTTAACTAATATATTACATGAAGGAATAACTGAGAAAGATTACGAAAAAGATAATATTGACCAAATTATTTTAAATAACATGGTATCTAATGTATCTAAAAGACAAGTTTCTGTTATTAAAGCTATGTTAGAACAAGTAATAGTTCCCAATTTGGTTGTAGACGAGTTTGCAACAGAGATTGCAAGAAAAAATGCTCAAAATTCAGTAAAACCATATGAAGTTGTATTCCAAAAAGGAGATAAAATTTTATTTAATGGAGAACCTGTAACTAGATTAAAACGAGATGCATTAAGACAAGCCGGCTATAATGTATATGAACTTAATTGGCAAGGTTTGGTTGCAATTTATATTATAGTCTTTATAGGTACAGTATTATTTTTGAGTTATATGAAGTATTTTGAAAAAGATTTTATGCAACCCAGATATTTGGCAATATCAGCTTTTTTATCATTTTTAATTGCAGTCATTGGTGTTATTATTCCAACAGGATTTTCTCCATATGTAATTCCAATTCCAGCTTTTTTAATTTTAATGTCAATATTTACAAAACCTAGAATTGCTTTTGTCGCATCTGTCATTTTGCTATCAGTTATGTCTATAGGTTATCAGTATAATATTCAATATTTAGTTGCTTTTCTATTATTAAGTATATTATCAGCAATAGCTATATCCCAAATACGATATGCAGAAAGAGTTGATGTTATCAAAACAGGGTTTTATATAGGTATTGCAGGTTTAGTAATTGTTTTAAGTATTTATATTTTAGAAAAATGTTTGATTGAAGTTGATAATGTTTTGTTACTAAAAAATTGTACTTTTATTTTATTAAATGGAATATTTAGTGCAGTTATTGCTTCAGGATTAATGCCTTTATTCGAAAGTGCGTTTAATATAATAACTCCATATGGTTTAGCAGAATTAGGTGATCATAACCAAAAATTGTTAAAAAGATTGCAAATGGATGCTCCTGGAACTTATCATCATAGCTTAATGGTATCAAATTTGTGTGAAGCAGCTGCAGAAGCAATAGGTGCAGATCCTATTTTAGCAAGAGTCGGTGCATTGTATCATGATATCGGAAAGTTAAAAAGACCTTTGTTTTTTGTAGAAAATCAATCTTATGTGTCAATAGAAAATCCACATAATAAATTTACTCCAAGAATAAGCAAGATGATTATTACAGCTCATACTAAAGATGGCATTGAGATTGCTAATAAAAAAGAGTATCATTTGCCTCAAGTAATACAAAATTTCATAATCCAACACCATGGGGAAGGATTGGCTAGTTATTTTTATAATCAAGCAGTAAAAGAAGAAGGTGTTGAAAATGTAAAAGAAGAACAGTTTAGATATCCTGGACCAAAGCCTAATACTAAAGAAACTGCTATTTTGATGATTGCAGATGCTGTTGAGTCTGCAGTTAGATCTTTAAAAAATCCTACATCTGACGAAATAGAAGCAATGATAAATAAAATTATTGTAGAAAGATTAAATGATGGACAATTATCAGATAGTCCTTTGACGTTAAAAGATATAAAGACAATTGCTGCAACTTTTTCAAGAATTTTGCGAGGAATGCAGCATAATAGAATTAAGTATCAGGAAAATTTGGCTCAAGAATTGCAAAATCAAAAAATTAATATGCCGCCAAAAATGTTAGATGAAGATTTGGAAAATAAGATAAAACAATTAGAAGAAGGAGAATATAAACAGTCTCATAAAGAGGATAAAAATGACTAAGTATCACATTTTTAGTGAAAATATTTATGATAGCTGGCAAATTGATGAAAAAAAATTTGTAGATGTCGCTAAAAATATATTGAAGTTTTATTTATCACAATCTGAAGTATATAAAAAATCCTGTTTGAATTTTTTTGAATATAACACAATATCTTTTGATTTTTTATATTGTGACAGTAGCAAAACTCATGAAATAAATAGAGAATATAGAGATAAAGACTATCCAGCTGATATAATTACATTTGCAATATTTGCAGATAGTGAGGAAAAGTTTGTATTTGATGGGGAAATTAATTTAGGTGAGGTCATAATAGCTTTAGATAAAGTTATTGATGAATCCGAAAAAAAAGGCGTGACAAAAGAATATGAATTAGCTTTTTTGATAAGTCATGGAATTTTACATTTATTAGGATTTGACCATCAAACAGAAGAAGATTATAATTTTATTATTGATTTACAAAATAAAGCATTGGAAAGTATTGGGATATGACAAAGTTTAAACAACAAGGTTTTTCAAATACATTTAAAAATGCCAGAAAAGGTATGCGTCTTGTTTTAAAATCAGAAATAAATATAAGGGTTCATTTTTGTTTAGCTATGGTGGCTCTAGCTTTAGCTTTTTTACTTGATTTTAGTGTAGATAGAATGTGTATTTTATTGTTGACAATAGGGTTTGTAATTGTTACAGAGATGTTGAATTCTGCAATAGAATATTCATTAGATGCTGTGTTTCATAATAGATATTCAAGATTAGTCGGTATGGCTAAAGATATATCTGCAGGGGCAGTTATGTTTGCTTCTGTAATCGCAATTGTTATTGGAGTTTTATTGTTTGGCTCTGCAATATTGAAAATGTTATAAGAATATGATAAAATTAATATATCATATTAGAAGATAGGAAGGAGCTAGTTATGAAAAGATTTAAAAATGTCGGGGGGGGGGCAATTTAAAGCTCTTTACTCAAGGTTTTCAGTGGGTTGAAAAAAGAATTTTTAAATGTTATGATAGTGATATGATACATCACTATAAAAAAGCAATTGGTTTTACTTTAGCAGAGGTTTTAATAACATTAGGAATAATTGGCGTTGTTGTTGCTTTGACGATGCCAACACTTATCGCGAATCAGAGAGAAAAGGAAGCTGTCGCTCGTTTAAAAAAAGCATATTCAACATTATCAAATGCATATATTGGAGTTTTAAATGATTATGGTGATCCAACTACTTGGGATGTGGAAAGTTGGGATGATATAATTGTAATTTTTTCAAAATATATTCGAAATGTAAAAATATGTGAGTCAGGAACCAAAGGTTGTTTCTCTAATGTTGCAAGGAAGGATTTATTAAATAATAAAGTTGATCGTATTGGAGGAACATCATCGGGAGCTAGTAATGCATTGGTAATGAGTGATGGTATTATAGTTGGCGTAGGAGCTCAAGTAGATTTTGCAAATGCTCTTAGTTGTAAAATGAATTCAGATACCTGTTTTCATTTTGCAATTGATATAAATGGTGATAAGTATCCAAATCGTTGGGGTGTGGATACATTTACATTTCATGTAACTAAGGAAAAGGTTATACCAAGGGGTGGCGCAGGGACTCATGGCCGACAATCTATGTGTAAACCGAATTCTACATCTTCTGGTGCTGGTTGGTATAATGGATCCGGTTGTGGCGCTTGGGTAATTCAGATGGAAAATATGGATTATTTGAAGTGTGTTAATGGAAATCAGAAATATTGTAATCAAAATTATTATTTTAATTAATTTATGGTAAATAAATATTAAAATATTCTATTGTCCCTTGTACAAAAACCTTTAGCGTATATAATAAGTGTATAAATAACATAAAATAAGGGTTATGTATATAGGTTAATGCAAGAAAGGTTGTTATAGGGAGCAGATGATAACATTAGACTATAAAAGGGTAGATGAAAAAATTATCGGTGAAGATAACGGACTTAATTTAGAACAAGAATTCGAAAATTATAAAGACAAAATAGCTAATATTATCGTTGATTTAAATAAAAGAAAAGATAAACTCGGACAATGGCTTCAGTGGATGAATCTTGGGTATAATGAAGAAACTCTTTGGTATGTAAAAGAGTATGCAGCGATGGTTCAAGGTCGTTTTGATAATGTTCTTGTATTAGGTATAGGCGGATCTGCATTAGGAGGTTTGGCTGTTACTGAAGCATTGTTAAAACCTTTTTGGAATTTATTATCTCCTGAACAAAGAGAAGGGCTTCCTAGAATTTTCTTTTTAGATAATATTGATCCTGATTATATGGTCGGTCTTTTAAATGTTTTAGATTTAAAAAAGACTTTAGTAAATGTTATTACAAAATCTGGTTCTACTGCTGAGACTATGTCGCAATTTATGATTGTTAAAAATATTTTAGAACAAGAGTTAGGTGATAATTATAGATATAATATAGTTGCTACAACAGATAAAAAAACTGGAATTTTACGTCAGATTGCAGAACAAGAAGGTTATAAAACTTTTGTGGTTCCAGATGATGTCGGTGGAAGATTTTCTGTATTTTCAGCAGTAGGTTTGTTGCCATTTGCACTTGTTGGAATTGATATTGATGAAATCGTAAACGGTATCAAAGATATGGATTTAGCGTTGAAAAATACAGATATAAAAGAGAATATCGCTGCTCAAAATGCTTTAATTCATTATTTATTAGATACTAAAAAGGGTAAAAATTTATCTGTTATGATGCCTTATTCTAGTAAATTGAAATATGTATCAGATTGGTATGTTCAGTTATGGGCTGAATCTTTAGGTAAAAATAAGGATAAAGAAGGCAATGATGTTTGTGTTGGACCTACTCCAATTAAGGCATTAGGTGCTACTGATCAGCATTCTCAAATTCAGTTATACAATGAAGGTCCAAATAATAAGGTAATAAATTTTATAAGAGTTAAAAATTTTGATAATACTCTTGAAATACCTAATATTTTTGAATATACAGGAATTGGTTATCTAGGTGGTAAGACTATTAATCAATTAATTAATGCAGAAGCTGATTCTACTCGTGTATCTTTAGCTGATTATAAACGTCCCACAGTTTCAATTTATTTAGATAAAGTTGATGGATATAATGTTGCCCAACTCCTGTATATGCTAGAAGTCCAAACCGCAATAGCAGGAGAATTATATAATATTGATACGTTTAATCAACCTGGTGTTGAACAGGCAAAAAATTATACTTATGCTTTAATGGGTAGAGCAGGTTATGAGGAATCTGCGCAAGTATTACAAGCTAAATTAGCTTCTGTATAGTTTAATTTTTTGTATTATTGAAAATTTTTATAAAATAATTATGTATTAATTATGGGTATTTTAAAAAAAATTGTAGTCTTTTTAGCCTTTTTTGTAGGCTTATCTGTATCAGCTGAAACATTAAAAGCAGGTGTTTCTATGGTTGGTGCTGTCCCTAATTCTTTTTACGGGAATTGGCGCGTGTTAGCTAAAATTGATAAGCAGTCTGGAGATGTATATTTTAAACCTGTGACTGTAGATATATGGAACTTATCTAGAAGTGGTGACGTCATAAATTTAAACAACCCGTTTACAGGAGCTAGTGCTTCTGTTAAACTTGATTATGTTGATGGAAATATTATAAGATTTTCAAAGACAGGGGAGTATGACGGTAATAAAAGATTAACAGATACTGTTGATTTGAAACTTAACGGAGATACTTTCACGGGTGTTAATTATTTAACATTAGAAACTTTCTCAATTCATGATAAATCATTGATTAAGAAAGATACTGCTGTATATATTTTAAAAGGCGAAAAAATATCAGGTAAAAGTATTACAGGAAAATGAGGATAGAAAATGGAGCAATTAACTTTTGATACAATTATTTTAGGCGGTGGACCTGCAGGATTGTCTGCTGCTATTTATGCTAGTCGTGGAGCTGTATCTACTGCAATAGTTGATTTGAACATGTTAGGTGGACAGCCTTCAAATTATTTGGAATTAGAAAATTATCCAGGTTTCCAAGTGATTGGGGGTTACGATTTGATGGAAAAATTTGAAGAACACGCTGATAAGTTTGGTGTAAAAAAATTCCCAATGCAGGAAATTCAAACGGTTGATTTAAAATCAAAGACAATTATAACTAATGAATATGAATTTAGAGCAAAGACAATAATTATTGCAACTGGGGCTCAACCAATGAAACTGGGTGTACCTGGAGAAAAAGAATTTGTTGGCCGAGGCGTAAGTTATTGTGCTGTGTGTGATGGGGCATTTTATAGAAATAAAGTAGTAGCAGTTGTCGGTGGTGGTAATGCTGCTGTTGAAGAAGCTATGTACTTGACAAAATTCGCAGATAAAGTATATGTAATTCATAGAAGAAATGAATTACGTGCTGATAAAATTGTTCAAGAACGTGCTTTTAAAAATGAAAAAATTGAATTTGTTTGGGATTCTGTAGTAAAAGAAATTAAAGGTGATAACCTTGTTAATACTGTAGTTTTAGAAAATGTTAAAACTAAAGAAATTTCAAATTTATCTGTAAATGGAGTATTTCCTTATATCGGGATGACTCCAAATGTTGAAAATATTTCAGGTCAATTACAACAAGATGCAAGAGGTTTTGTTGTAACAGATGAAACTATGTCGACTTCTGTTGAAGGTGTATTTGCAATTGGAGATGTAAGAACAACACCTTTAAGACAAGTTATAACAGCAGCCGCTGACGGTGCAGTAGGTGCAGTTTATGCTGTAAAATATTTGGAAACACTCAAAGAAATTACAGCTGTTTAGTATATTATTTGTAAATAATTGTAAATTCAAAATTAAGATATATATTTTTATAAAAAAGAGGAAATTATTTTATTTTCTCTTTTTTTATTTGCAAAAAAAAAGTTGCCATTTGAGGCAACATTAAATAAACACGAGGATATTAAGAGAGAGAGTATAAAATAAACTTTTTTCCTTTAATCTTGTTCAAACTGTTTGAAGAACTTGATTAATTTTTTATAATATCCGATTATTGATTTTTCCCTTTTGAAATTTTAAATTTCCCTTACTCTTATATAAAGTAATTTTGTTTTTTAGAATTTCCTTTTTGGATAAAAATATTAAGTTTTCGTTACATTAAATATATTATTGTCAATGCTTAAAAAAAATGGTATAATTTTCTTAAACTTGAAAGGACTATTATGGGTGAAAATTATTCAAATTCTAAATTTAATATAATATCATTTCTCAAAAAAGCTGTTGCTGTTGGAGCTTCAGATGTTCATTTACAAGTAGATGAACATCCTGCAATTAGAATAGATGGGAAAATTACAAAAGTTGATATGCCAATATTAACAGAAGATGATATATCTATTGCTTATGATATATTATTGCCTGTTCATTTTAAAGGCAAAGTTAATGCTGTATTTGATTTAGATTTTGCATATGAAATTCATGGGGTATCTCGTTTCAGGGTAAATTTGAGTAGGCAGTTAGGAAAAAGTGCTTTAGTAATAAGAACTATTCCTTATAATATTAAAAAAGTATCTGAATTAATGCTACCAGAGTCTATTGAACAGTTTGCCTCTTTAAATAATGGATTAGTATTAATTACTGGCCCTACTGGTTCAGGAAAATCTACTACTATAGCTTCTTTGATTGATTATATAAATATAAATTATCCAAAACATATTATTACAATTGAAGATCCAGTTGAGTTTATATTTACCAATAAGAAATCTTTAGTTTCTCAACGTCAAGTGCTGATTGATACACCGTCTTTCCCTGATGGTATCAAATATGCTTTAAGACAGGATCCGGATGTTATATTTATTGGTGAAATCAGGGATAAAGATACTGTAACTGCTGCATTAAAAGCTGCAGAAACTGGTCACCTTGTATTTGCGACAATACACACGAATGATGCAATTCAAACTGTTAACAGAATTGTAAATATGTATGAGCCTTCTGATAGAGAATTTGTAAGAGGTCAATTGGCTTCTATTTTAAGAGGTACAGTTTCTCAAAAATTAATTCCTATTTCAAATGGTGCAGGACGCCGTCCGGCATGTGAAGTTTTAGTTGTAACTCCTACTGTAAAAGATTTTATTGAAAAAGATAAGTTGGAAGAAATTTACGAACTTGTTAAGAAAGGTTCTTTCAACAATATGATTACAATGAATTCTTCTTTATACAGATTGTATGAACAAGATTTGATTTCAGAAGATATTGCAATGGCTTATTCTGATAATAAAAATGAGTTGCAACAAATGTTTAGAGGTGTATTCCACGGGACATTTGGTTCTTCTGGAAAGTAAATTAGCTAAAAATTTAAACTAAAGTTAAATAATAAAGAATTAGAGATAGTTGTATGAACAATTTTGTGACTGATGCAATTAATCTTAAGGCTTATAATTTAAGTGAAGCTGATAAAATTATTGTCATGTATTCAAAAGATAAAGGGCTTATTAGAGGGGTTGCAAAGGGTGTAAAAAAGCCTAAAAGTAAACTTGGGGCAAGAATGGATTTGCTTGTTGCCAATAAGTTAATGCTTTACAAAGGGA
>CALVEU010000059.1 GCA_944326635.1 Candidatus Gastranaerophilales bacterium
CAAATCTAATTTTTTGTCTTTATTTTCTAAATCAGCCATATCTTGTGTATATTTAGATTCAGCTTGAGCGATTGCTCTTTCGTCTGCAACTTCTTGAATACAAGTATCTTCAGATATAGTTGTAGATTTAAATGCTTTATCAGTTGTAGAATAATATTCAAGTCTTAAAGATCCATCTCTCAATGCTTCTTCAAAAGTTGCATTATCATATAGCGGAGATTTTTGAACAGTACCTGCAGTACCTGTACCTTCATCTGAATAAATATGATTTTCATCAGCTTCACCAGGTTTACTTGTATAAGTAAAATAACCTGAAGATTGCATCTTATTAAAAATATTTTTATAATAATTTATTAATGCTGTATTATCACTATTTGCAGTTGTATTATAATCATCTTGATTAAATTCTGTTTTAAAGTTTGTTTCTCCTGGTCTATTAACTCTTAAATAAGATTCAGTAATTGCCATAGCATAATCGTATAATGCTCTTGATTCAGGAGTTGTGCCTTCATAATTTATAGGTCCACTTATATTATTGCCATCAGCATCAACACCAGAATAACCCGCATAACCACAACCTACTGCAGTTACACCTAAACCAGCTTTAGCTTGTTCTGGAGTAATTACATTACCATCTTTATCAACATATTCTCCATTTTCATTTGTAACATATAATTCGTTCCAACTAAAACCAAAATCATGTTCATCATCACCTAAGTTGATGCCAACAGTTGCAAAATATGCATCCCATGCTTCATGAATTTTTTGTTTAGCAGCTAATGTTTCACTATTTGTATCATATGCATCTGGTTCACCAGGAATTGCATCAATTTCATTCCCATCTGCATCTAATTTTTTCCAAACTTCATTATTTCTATTAACAGTAAGATCTGATTGAAAATAAGATTTACCATTAGTAGCAACAGTAGCACCTGTTAAATTCGCTAAAAATTGATTATAATTTCCATTTGATTTTTCATAAGCATTTGCAATATCATTAGTAACTAATATTCTACCTTTTGTATCAGTTACAACATATTGTTTTGTATTTTCAGCCATCTGAGGTCCTGTCATTAAACTGTATGAAATATCAGAATAAGTAGCTTCTGCGCCATTAAAACCTGTTAACACTGTTAATTTAGTAGCAGAAAGAGCTTCATTATATTCGTTTGTAATTTGTTGAGTCTGATCTGACAAACGTTGTTTTGAATAGGAAATACTTTGGCCAGTATTTTCATTATTGGTCAATCTGGCTGTTATGCTAAGTAATCTTGCTTGTGATGCTGCCATTCCCATATTTTTTACCCTTTCCGTAAGTTTTTGGTATGAGTTTTAGTTTATAATTTGAAACTAATTTCCTTTCAAATATTACTCTTAATCATGGTTACGGCAGTTTCTATATAAATCTTTAAAAACGAATTACAAATGTTAACATTTTGTAATAATAAAAAAGAGCCTTTTTAAAGGCTCTTTTTTATCTATTTAATAGCTTCTTCGCATTCACTGCAAATTCCATCAGAATTTAATTTTCTATATTTCCAACAGCGTTCACATTTTTCGCCTTCTGCTTTTGTAACCCAAACGGTATAACCATCTTCATTATATTCGTTTAATACATTTTCTGGTTTTTCTGAACATACATATGCTTGGGATGTAATAAAGATATTGCATAATTCTTCTTCATTTGCTTTTAATACACTATCATCATCAGTTTTCACATGCACAGCTACTTCTAAAGAGCTTCCAACTTGTTTTTCTGCCCTCAAAGGTTCAATAGCACGAGTTACAACTTCTCTTGTTTTCAAGATTTTTGTAAAATCTTCTTCTAATTTTATATTATTCCATTCAGGTTTTGCTTTAGGCCAGCTTGATAATAAGATACTTTCCAAACCGTCTTTTTGACAATCAGGAACACTCATCCAAATATCTTCTGCTTGGTGAGGCATAACTGGCACTAACATTCTAACTAATGTTTGCAATATTTCATAAAGAACTGTCTGACATGCTCTACGAGATAATGATTTTTTCCCTGCTGTGTATAATCTGTCTTTTACAATATCTAAATAGAACGAACTTAAATCAACAGCTGCAAAATTTTGCAATTGTTGAAAATATTTATAAAATTCATAATTATCAAAAGCTTCTGTTACACTTTCAATCAGATGATTTAATTTGTGAAGAGCGAATTTATCAATTGCTTTTAAATCTTCATATTTTACATAATCATTTTTAGGGTCAAAATCAAACAAGTTTCCAACTAAAAATCTTGATGTATTTCTTGTTTTTTTGAAAATTTCAGCAAGCTGTTTAATAATATTATTTCCAATTTTTGTATCATTTCTATAATCAACAGATGCTGCCCATAATCTTAAAATATCTGCACCATATGTTTTGATAATTTCATCAGGTCTAATGTAGTTTCCTAATGATTTTGACATCTTTCTTCCATCTTCTCCGAATACAAATCCGTGAGTTAAAACAGATTTATAAGGAGCAATTCCTTGAGTAGCAATAGATGTCAAAAGTGAAGATTGGAACCAACCTCTGTGTTGGTCAGAACCTTCCAAATACATTTCAACAGGAGTTGTACCCAATTCTTCTGAACGTTTATTTACAACTGCACGCCAAGTTATACCTGAATCAAACCAAACGTCCATAATATCATTTTCTTTTTTGAAATGAGTTTTTCCACATTTTGGACATTTAAATCCTTGAGGTAGTAATTCTTCCTCAGAATATTTAACCCAAGCATCAGAACTTTCTTTTTCAAAGATTTTTGCTACATTTTCAATTGTTTCATCAGTAACAATTACTTCGCCACAGTCTTCACAATAGAAAACAGGAATAGGAACACCCCAAGCACGTTGACGAGAAATACACCAATCTGTACGTCCAGCAACCATGTTTGAAATTCTAGCTTCACCGCTTGATGGAATCCATTTTACACCTTTAATAGCTTCTAAAGTTTGTTCTCTAAATTTATCTACTTTTACAAACCATTGAGGAGTTGCTCTATAAATTACAGGATTTTTGCATCTCCAACAATGTGGATAACTGTGATTTATATCTTGTTGAGCTAATAATGCTCCACAGTTTTGAAGTTTTTCTATTACAATTGAGTTTCCTTTATAATATGGAACTCCTTCTAAATCTTTATCTTTAACAGCTTCAGTCCAAACACCTTTGCTATCAAGTGGAGAAAATACTTCAATACCATATTTACAACCCACTTCATAGTCTTCAAGACCATGACCAGGTGCTGTATGAACAGAGCCAGTACCTGCATCTAATGTAACGTGTTCTCCTAAAATAATAGGAGATTTTCTATCAACTAAAGGATGTTTTGTATTTAATAATTCTAAGTCTTGACCTTTGCATGAACCAAGAACTTTAATATCAGCTTCTTCCCATTCAACATCTTTTAAGAAACTACCTAAAAGTTCTTGAGCGGCAACATATACATCACCATTATATTCAAAGAATGTGTATTCAAATCTCGGGTGCATACTGATTGCCATATTAGAAGGAATTGTCCAAGGAGTTGTTGTCCAGATTACTGCATAAATATCTTTGCCTTTAGTTCCTTCTATTAAATTATTTATCTTATTTTGACTTTCTTCATCAAACTTAAATCTTACATAAATAGAAGTAGATGTATGATCCGCATATTCAACTTCTGCTTCTGCAAGAGCAGTTTCGCATGATGCACACCAGTATACCGGTTTTAAACCTTTTTCCACATAGCCTTTTTTGTACATATCACCAAACACTCTAACCTGTTCAGCTTCAAATTCAGGATTAATAGTTAAATATGGATTATCCCAATCACCTAAAACTCCAAGACGTTTGAATTCACTTTCTTGACCTTTTAAATTTTTATGAGCAAATTCTCTGCATTTTTGTCTTAGTTCATAAGGAGTAAGAGCGTTTCTACCACCTTTAATATTTTTTACAACAGCATTTTCAATTGGCAAGCCATGACCATCATAGCCTGGAACATATGGTGTATAGTAACCTGCTTGAGCTTTATATTTTAATAAAATATCTTTAAGAATTTTATTAAGAGCAGTACCTACGTGAATTTTTTCAGAACTCAAATACGGAGGACCGTCATGTAATATAAATTTATTTGCTTTATCACGATTATTAATAATTTTGTTATAAATATCATTTTCATTCCAGAACTTTTGGATTTCAAGTTCTCTTACAGTCGCATTAGCTCTCATTGCCAAAGTTGTCTGAGGCAAGTTAAGAGTATCTTTAAATTCTGTTTTTGTACTTGTTTCGTTACCCATATTTAATTATCCCTCTTTTATTTTTCCAATTGTTTGCTGTATATCATTTCCAAGACTTTCAGCCTTAGATTCTTTTACAAATTCATGCATTTTATTATAATCAAATTCATTTTCCCAACGAGCAATTACAACAGTTGCAACACAATTACCTACTAAATTTATAGCAGTTCTTCCCATATCAAGAATTTGGTCAATTCCTAAAAGAATTGCAACACCAAGGATTGGAATATTGAAACTTGCCAGAGTTCCTGCAAGTACAATTAATGCAACTCTTGGGGCACCAGCTATACCTTTACTTGTAAGCATTAATGCTAACATTATAATTACTTGTTGATTTAAATCAAGATGAATTCCTACAATTTGAGATGAGAATAATACTCCCATAGCTAAATAAATTGTACTTCCGTCAAGGTTAAATGTATATCCTGTAGGCATTACAAAACCTACTATATTTTTAGGAACTCCAAAACGTTCCATAATTTCCATTGCTTTTGGGAAAGCTGCTTCTGAACTTGCTGTTGTAAATGCTAATAAAGCAGGCTCTTGTACAGCTCTTAATAAATCCCTAAATGATATTTTTACAATTTTACAAGCAATAAACAAAACTAATAGTACAAATACTGCAAGAGCAAAATACATTGCACCAATTACTTTAAAGTAACTTTTCAAAACAGATAATCCATTCGCCCCAATAGTTGAAGCTATCGCGCCAAATATCCCTAAAGGTGCAAAATACATTACATATTCAGTAAATTTAAACATAATTTGAGATACTGAATTTAAAATATTTACAACCGGTTCTGCTGCTTTACCAACAGCCACCATAGCAAGTGCAAAGAATATTGAAAATACTACGATTTGCAATAAATTTCCTTGTGCCATTGCATCAATAATACTTGTTGGGAAAATACTTGTAACCATTTCGCTTATTGACGTATGAGCCTGAGTTGCAGCAAGTAACCCCGCTTCTTGCATATGTATTGCATGCGGAGTGCTTCCTGTTACAAACCCAACACCAGGTTTAAATATATTAGCCACAGTTAAACCAATAATCAATGCCAAAGTTGTGACTATTTCAAAATAAATAATTGTTTTAAGCCCAATTTTTCCGAGACTTTTAGCATCACCATGGCCTGCAATTCCAACCACTAAAGTCGCAAAAAGCAAAGGCGCAATAATCATTTTTACCATTCGCAAAAATATAACAGCAAATGGTCTCATTTTCACCGCAAAATCAGGAGCAAAATGACCTACGATTACACCTAGAATTAATGCTATAAATATCAGGGCTGTAAGTTTCGAATGTTTCAATGTAATACCTCTAGCAAATATTATATTATAAACATGGTGCACATAGTAATATCATAATTACAATTTTAATAAAACTATAAAAATAGAGTAACAAATCTTAATGAGATAAAAACTTCCTTGCCATGCTTTTTATTATTGGTGTAAAATAAAGAAATAGACATGCTTTTTATTTTTAATATTAAAAAGGGGATATAAATTAATAATTAATACACATAATAAAACGGAGGTTAATGTGACGGATTCAAACAGCACATGCATGGAAAAATTAGATTTAACAGAAAACGCGATTAAAGTACTTGAAAAAAGATACTTGAAAAGAGATAAAGAAGGGAAATGCGTTGAAACTCCAGCTGACATGTTCAGAAGAGTTGCAGATACAATTGCTGCAGGAGATTTAAAATTTGGAAAATCTCAAAGCGATGTGGATAAATTATCTAACAGGTTCTACAAAGCTATTACTAGCAGATATTTTATGCCTAACTCTCCTACTTTAATGAATGCAGGTAGAGAATTAGGACAATTAGCTGCTTGTTTTGTACTTCCTGTAGAAGACAGCTTGGAAGGAATTTTTGAAACCGTAAAAAACACTGCATTAATACATAAATCAGGTGGTGGTACAGGTTTTTCATTCTCAAGATTAAGACCTAAAAACAGTGTTGTTAAATCAACAATGGGTGTATCATCAGGCCCTGTATCATTTATGGAAGTATTCAATGCTGCAACTGAAGCTGTTAAACAAGGTGGCACAAGACGTGGTGCTAACATGGGAATTTTAAGAGTTGACCACCCTGATATTTTAGATTTTATTGAATGCAAAAGCGATAATAATAAATTAAATAACTTTAATATTTCTGTTGCTATTACAGATAAATTTATGGAAGCTTTAAAAGCTGGCACTGATTATGAATTAATCAATCCGCAAAATAACACAGTCGCAGGCAAGTTAAGTGCTAAAAAAGTATTTGATATGATTGTAGACGGTGCTTGGAGAAATGGTGAACCAGGTATTATCTTTATTGATAAAATGAATGGTGACAACCCAACTCCATTAGTTGGACCTATTGAATCTACAAATCCTTGCGGAGAAGTTCCTCTATTAGCTTACGAAGCTTGTAACTTAGGTTCTATTAACTTAGGCAGAATGGTAGAAGATGGAAAAATCAATTGGGATTTACTTGCTGAAACTACAAGAACTGCTATCAGATTCTTAGATAACGTAATCGCTGTAAATAATTATCCTCTACCTCAAATTTCTGAAATGGTTCAAAACAACAGAAAAATCGGTTTAGGTGTAATGGGCTGGGCTGATATGCTTATGAAATTAGGCATTTCTTACGCTTCAGAAGAAGGAACTAAATTAGCCGGTCAAATTATGGAATTCATTGATTACGAATCTAAATGTGAATCAATTGAATTGTCAAAAGAAAGAGGAAGATTTAATAACTTCAAAGGCAGTGTATATGATTCTCCAAACTATTTGTATAACAAATACAAAGGAAAATCTGCAGGCAAAATTTCTGATGAACAATGGAAAGAATTAGATGAACAAATTACAAAAGTAGGTATAAGAAATGCAACTACAACTTGTATTGCTCCTACAGGTACAATTTCAATGATAGCATCAGCATCAGGCGGTGTTGAACCATTATTTGGTCTAGTATTCTCTAGATTGATTATGGATGGAACAGAAATGCTTGAAGTTAACCCAATATTCAAGGATTATGCAGTAGAACATGGTTTCTATTCTGAAAAATTAATGAAAGAGATTGCTAAAACAGGATCTGTTGCTCATGTAGATGGAGTTCCTGCTGATGCTAAACAAATTTTTGTAACAGCTCATGATGTTTCTCCATATTGGCATGTAAAAATGCAAGCTGCATTCCAACTTCATACAGATAATGCTGTATCTAAAACAGTTAACTTTGAAGAACATGCTACTCGTAAAGATATTGAAGAAGCATATATTTTAGCTTATGAAAATAACTTGAAAGGTATCACTGTATACAGAAATAATTCTCGTCAATTCCAACCAATGAATTTGGACGATAAGAAAAAAACAGAAGAAACTAAAGTAGAAGAAACAGTAGTTGAAGAAATTATTGATTCTGAAGAACCTACAGGTGAAATAAAAACAGTAAAATGTCCAGAATGCGGAAATGAAATCCAAATGGCTGAAGGTTGCTTTATCTGTTTGAAATGCGGATACTCTGGTTGTTCTTAAAGAATCACTTAAAAGCTTGATTTAGAGAGGTTTATCCGTTTAGAGAGCATAAATACTACCCCTAAAAATAAGGGGTAGTATTTTTTGTAAATATTTGTTAATATTTAATAAAAAATTAGCATTTTTTTTCTTGACGTGTTTTCATGAAAGCATATAACGTGTGTAAATTTTGAAAGGTAGAAGTTTATGACAAACAACATGACAATTGGACCTGCATTAGCAATTGGCGGGAACAAAGTAGAAATGACCCAACAGGGTAAAATTCAAGTTACAAATTCACAGGGTAAAATTCAAACTTTATCTCAAGATGAATTCAAAAAACAATTAATTAAAAATGCTGAAAATATTGAAGCAGGAAAAGATTTTGAATTCAAAAAAGACAATAAAAATGCAAAAATTGCAGCTGGTATAGGTACTGCACTTGCAGCGGCTTATGTAGGTTTAAGTGTTGCAGTTGGTAAAGGGAAATTAACAAAAGCTGTAGCTGAACAAGGCAAAAAATTAGGATTTGCTGACCAAGTTAAAAATGTATTTTTTGCAATCGGTGATAGCGGTGTTAAACTTTGGAAAAGCATCACTGGAAAAGCTAGCAAATTAGCAGATAAAATTAAAGAAAAGAAAAATTCTGATACTCCAAATAGAACAATATTTAACGGCGAAAGAACAGAAAATGCTAATTTGGATAACTTAGATGCAAGATTGACAAGCAAGGAAACATTAAAATTAAAAAATAAAGCAATTGCTGAACAAGCAAATAAAGAAGCTCTAGCCTTTGAGCAAAGAGCTGCAGAAGTAAAAGCAAACCACAAAAATATTCAAAATGAATACAATAGAAACTTCGGACTTAAAAAAGATCAAAAAGATGAAGTTGAAGTTCTTCAACGAAAATATATGAAAGCAGATGGTTCTATGATGAATAAAGCTGAACAAGAAGCTGCTGATAAAATGGCAAAATCAATGGAAGATGCTTCAAAACAAGAATTTGTATCACTAAAAGATGTTCAAACTTTAGAAAATCATGGAGTAAATGTTGATCCTAAATGTAAAGAAGCTTGGGAAAAAGCTCACCCAAAATTAACAGAAACTAAATAACAGAATTTTTAAAATTTACACATTAATTAAAATCACCTTCTTATAAAGAAGGTGATTTTTTATAATTTAAATAGTAATCAAAATAAAATAATTCAATCTTGTTTATTGTATTATAATTGTATGAAAATTTCTATTGTTACTGCTAGTTATAATTATCAAAATTATATAAAAGAAACCATTCAATCAGTATTAGATCAGACATATAGTGATTGGGAATTAATTATAGTCGATGATTGTTCTACTGATAATTCTGTAAATGTGATAAAATCATTTAATGATGAACGCATAAAATTATTTATAAATGAAAAAAATCTTGGACTTAAAGAAACATTAAAACGAGGTATTGAAAATACTACAGGAGAATGGATTGCATTTTTAGAAAGTGATGATATATTAAAAAAAGATTATTTAGAAAAAAAATATACAATAATAAAACAAAATCCCAATGTAGCTGTAATATTTAATGATGTTGAACTTTTTGGAGACGAAAACAGAGTAAAAAATGTAACTCCTACAATAATTGAAACTGCTAATTTATTAAAAAAGAAAACTTATCCTTGTAATATTTTTAATGACATATTTATATTCAATAGATTACTGACATTTTCAGCAGTAACAGTAAATCGTAAAAAATTTTTAGAATGTAATTTAAATACTCCAATAGACAAACTTTTTGACTGGTGGCTATTTATACATCTTTCAAGAAAATATGACTTTTATTATATCCCGGAAAAACTAACAAAATGGCGTCTGCACAACAATAGTTATATTTACTACAAAGAAAGACTTTTTGATTATCCTGTAAATATTGCAGCCTTAATAGACATTATCCTTTCAGAAAGAAATATTAAATTATTTATCCCGCTAGTTATAGCTTGTATTAGTACTGCTAAAAGATTTAAAGCTAGACTTTTTAGAGCCATAAAAAAAGCTTTAGGAATACCATTAAGAGAAGAAAAAATATAATTTTAAACTTTCATTAAAAAACTATTTAATCTAGCAAAATATTTTTTTACACCTAAAGGTAATATTGCAATTAATCCAAAATATAAAGGATATAAACACTTTGGAATAATTTTTAGGGACGCTGACTTTAACTTAGTTCTTTCCAAATTTTTTTCTATAAAATTAATTGGATAATCTGTATATTTCAATAAAACATCTCGCCAATTATAATCTGATATTATATTTTGGTTTATTAATCTTAAAATACTACATTTTAAAAAAGGCATTTTATATTTTATTATCAAACATCTCCAAAAAGACAGTAAAGCTTGATTATATTTATAAAAGGCTCTAATATAAAAATCAGATTTAAATCCTGCAGCTTCTAATTTTTCAGTTAAAGCAATTTCATAATTAATTATAATATCATTTTTCTTTTCAAGATGAATAATCGAATTTATAAAATCCACAAAAACTTTACTTAAAAAAACGTTTTTATCAAACACTAAAAAGTAACTTTGTAGATGAGGCCTTTCTATAACTTTATATTTATATTTATTTTTAATTAAACCAAAACGATTTTTAGTAATCCCCCAAAAATCACATTTTTTATTTCCCATTTCAACGAATATATTTTCTAAAGGATACAAAGGACCATAACAACTATCATTTGCAAAAATTAATCCATCATAATCATTTAACTTATCTTGCAAATATAAAAATCCTCTTTTATATGATCCAAAATCATATTCATTATGAGGTTCATCAATTATTTTATCAACTAGTCCGGTTAGACATTCAGGATTTTCAATATTATTACAGGATACAAAAATAACAGT
>CALVEU010000060.1 GCA_944326635.1 Candidatus Gastranaerophilales bacterium
AATGGATGCTGTTCAAAAAGTTATTGAAAAAAATACTGAATCTACTTTCAAAACGTTCGGTTAATTATTTGTTTTTTTATATTTGTTTCCTTTCCCTTTTTTCCCTAACGACTATTACAGTCGTTTTTTTTATGCTAATATAAATAAAAAAGGAGTATGGTTATGGGACAAACATTAGCAGAAAAAATTATTTCAGAACACGCTGGTAAAAAAGTTAAAGCAGGAGAATTAGTTATTGCAAAAGTAGATGTATGTGCTGTTCAAGATGGAACTGGCCCTTTAACCGTACAGGAATTTAAAAAATTAGGGAAAAATAAACTTAATAACCCGGAAAGAACTATTTTATTTATAGATCACGCATCACCTAGTCCAAGAAAAGAACTATCAAATACACACACAGTTTTAAGAGATTTTTCAAAAGAATATGGTGCTATATTATCAGATGTTGGGGCTGGTGTTTGCCACCAAAGACTCGTAGAAACATTTGTGAACCCTTGCGAAATACTTGTTGGAGCAGATTCTCACACTTGTACATCAGGTGCACTTGGTGCATTTGCGACAGGAATGGGTTCTACAGATATAGCAGTCGCAATGGCTCTTGGTAAAACATGGTTAAAAGTTCCTGCAACATTCAAAATTGAAGTTAATGGCAAATTTAAAGAAGGAATTTGCTCTAAAGATTTAATGCTTCATTTAATAGGTCTAATTGGAGCAGATGGAGCGACATATAAAGCTCTAGAATTTTGTGGTGAAACAATAGATAATATGTCAATGTCTGAAAGATTTACATTAGCAAATATGGCAGTTGAAGCTGGCGCTAAAGCTGGCTTATTTGTAGCTGATGAAAAGACAAAAGAGTTTTTAAAATCTCGTGGAAGAGAGGATAAATTCAGAACCCTAAAACCTGATCCTGACGCAATTTATGAAAGGATTATTAAAATTAATGCAGAAGACATTGACCATACAGTTTCTTGTCCTCATACAGTAGATAATACAAAATTAGCAAAAGAATTAACTGATGTTAAAGTAGATCAAGTATTTGTTGGAACATGTACAAACGGAAGAATTGAAGATTTAAGAATTGTTGCTAAAATTTTAAAAGGAAAAACAATAAATCCTGATGTTAGAATGCTTATTTGTCCGGCTTCAAAGGATATATACTTGCAAGCACTTGATGAAGGGCTAATTAACACATTTGTAGAAGCTAATGCGACAATTTTACCACCTGGCTGCGGTCCTTGTGTTGGAGTTCATGCTGGAACTTTAGCGGATGGAGAAGTATGCCTTGCAACACAAAATAGAAATTTCAGAGGAAGAATGGGAAATGTCGAAGGTTCTATATACTTGGCATCTCCATATGTTGCTGCATATACAGCCTTAAAAGGTTACATTTGTGCAGAATAAATAATTTATAATTCTATAAAAAAAAATATAATCAGTTGGTTATATAACAAGGAATGAGCATTTATAAATTAAATTTCCTTACTATAAAGGTAAGGAGAAATTTATGTCATGCAATAAATTGCAATACAAAAAAATGGCACTTGAAGAACTAGTTGTTCTTGCTCAACAAAACGATTTTAAAGCTCTTGAAGAATTAATCAGACGAGAGCAGAAAAATGTATTTGCAGCATTCTCATACCTTTGCAAAAAAAGAGAAGAAGTCGCTGACTTAACTCAAGAGGCTCTTCTTAGAGTTGCAAAAAACATACAAAACCTTAAAAATCCAAAACTATTTAAAAGTTGGCTTAATCAAATTATTACAAACCTATTTTATGATGAACTAAGAAAATCTCAAAGGAAATTAGACACTGTATCTCTTGATGATGATAGTGATGATTATGTACCAATTAAATTTCAACTTCTTGACAAAAAATGTAAGCCACATGAAAAATGTATATCTTCTGAACTAGAAAAAATAATTAAAAATGCAATATTAGAACTCCCAGAACAATTTAGAATTGCAATCATTTTAAGAGAATTACAAGGACTTAGCTATGAAGAAATAGCAAAAGCAACCCATTCAAGTATAGGAACAGTAAAATCAAGAATTGCAAGAGCAAGGGGAAAACTTCAAGAAGATTTAAAAGCATACATATAAAAAAGGAGAATAATAATGCAAAATCAATTAAGTTGCGAACAAGTAACTGCTTTATTAAGTTTTTATGTTGAGGGAAAACTTAGTGATAAGCTGACAGAATATGTGAAAATTCATTTAGATAACTGTCCTGAATGCATGGAAAAATTCATTCAACTTAAACATATGCTTACAAAATTTGTAAATAATCAAGAGCCTGAAGATATAGAAAGTCCTTATATAACAAAACAATATGAAACTTTTAAATCAAATCTTTCTGCATATATTGATAATGAACTGAACAATTTAGACAGCATTAAAATAAAAAAAATAGCAATATCAAATCCTCTTGCAAGACAAGATTTAGAGAATATATATACTTTTAAAAAACTTCTACATTATTCCTTTGAAAGGACAAAAACAGAATTAAAAAATGATTATTCCAAAAGTACTATAAACAATTTACAATATGATAATGATGATCAAAAAAATATTGATGCGTTTTTCAAATTAACAGCAGTATTTTTCATTATGATCACAGCAATAGTTGCAGGAATAATAACTATTTTATATTTTTAACGAACTTGAAGAATATTTTACAGAAGCAAGATTTTGATATGCTTCCATAGAAATTCTATTATCAAATTTTACAGGATTATTACGACTATTTTTATCATCAGTAGGTTTATTCATGTTTGAAATTGCTTGTTTTTGCTTTATAGCAGCATACTTATTTCTAGCAATAGGAGTAACAATGTTACTTGAAATAACAGAGCCTATAAGCCCTGTAATAACTTCAGCACCATTTCTAAATGGTTTAAATTTATCCGCAATTTCAGAATTATAATTTTCTAATTTAGTTATATCAAAATTCCAATCACCTGCATAAACTTTATTTTCTAAACGTTTTTCACCTTTTTCAAGAATATGCCCACTTTTTTTTAACAAGCTTGTCAATTCTGATGTTCTTAATTTTGCAGTTTTAGTTAATTTTGCTCCAATATACTTAACACCACTTGTCAAAGTATAAAAAGATAAAATATTTACTGCAGCATCAGCAATTTCTTGAGGAATAAGAAACATTTTTTGTTCTTTTGATATTTTATTGTTGAATACTACAGCATATACTTGAGCCATAGAAGATAAAATCCATCCCAAAACTCCAGTATGAACAAGCATAGAACCAGGATTTTCTCCATAATTCTTGTAAATATAATTTTTAAATCCGTTCCACATTTTTGAAGGAGAAAACATTATTTATTCTCTCCTTTCTCTTGCATACCAATAAATTTGTTAGTTAAGAATTTCGTAAAAGGAGCATCAATTAGGAAATTTGTAAATACCATAGCAACAAGAGATAAAATTGTCCCCATAGCATTTCTATATTGAGCCAAAGCATCTTTATTAACTGGATCTAAATTTTTAGGAGTAAGACATTGCATAAACTTTTTAGAAAAATTACTTGCATTAGCTGGAATTTCGGCAGCAGTCTTTGACATAG
Source organism: Candidatus Gastranaerophilales bacterium (assembly GCA_944326635.1). GTDB lineage: Bacteria > Cyanobacteriota > Vampirovibrionia > Gastranaerophilales > Gastranaerophilaceae > Stercorousia. Next base: position 3,579 of record CALVEU010000060.1, read on the forward strand.
CTGCAATACCTTTGATAAAAGCAGCTCTTAATGCTACACCAGTAAGAGTACCTGCAATAATTTTTGCACAAGTTCTTGCAACAGCAACCTTGCGTGTTTTTTCGTCTACATTTTTATTTTTCCAATCAATGTATGGCTGAATTGCAATAGCTGTAATACCTAATATTGCTCTTTGGTGAGGAGAGGACCATTTTTTCCCAATATAAGCGACTTTATCTATTACCTTATCTTTGCTAACTTGCATAGAAGGTAAATTATTATACATTGTTTTAAATAGATTTAAGTTTACAGCTGCCATACACAATTTCCCATGAAAATAAAGACTGTAAAGCTCTAAAATTGCGCTAATAATAGGAGTAAATTAATAAATATTTACAATCTTTATTTTGCGAAATTAGTATATTACAGATAAATAAACTTGTAAAGATAAAATTTTACAAGATTGCACCTTTAGGTACAACAGTTACGCCATTTGGTGAAACATGAAAACCTCTTTTAATATCTTCTTCATGATTGAAACCAATTCTAGTATTAGGCGGAACAATTACATTTTTATCAATAATCGCTTTTTTAATTTTAGAATGTCTACCTATTTCAACATTCTCCATTAAAATACTTTCTGATATTTGAGAATAACTGTTTACTTTTACCTTAGGCGATAGAACACACCTTGAAAGTCCGCCACCAGAGACAACGCAGCCTTCCGATACCATTGAGTTTGTAGCCATACCTACACGTTCACCTTCCTCCCAAATAAATTTTGCAGGAGGATAATTATAATTGAACGTTCTTAAAGGCCAATCTTGAGAATACAAATTCAATTCCGGATCATATGCTAACAAATCCATATTAGCCTGCCAATAAGCATCAATACTACCGACATCTCTCCAATAACCACGTTCAGTATCAGTCATTCCTGGGAATGAATTGTCATTAAAATTATAAATATAAATCTTTTTACCATCTCTTAAAAGCATTGGAATAACATTTTTACCAAAATCGTGACTAGATTCTTTTATTTCTTCATCTCTATTTAAAGCTTCTAAAAGAATATTCTTGTTAAATATATAATTTCCCATAGAAGCAAGACACATATCTGGGTTTCCTGGAATAGATTTAGGCTTGTCTTTTGGTTTTTCTACAAAATTTATTAATCTCCAATCATCATCGACCTCAATAATTCCAAATTCATGAGCTTCAGATATTGGAATAGGAATTGCAGATATTGATAAATCTGCACCTTTTTCCTTATGGTAATCAAGCATTTGAGATACATCCATTTTATAAATGTGATCACCGCCAAAAATACAAACATAATCCGGATCTTCATCAGTTATATGAAAAACGTTCTGATAAATCGCATCAGCTGTACCTCGATACCAATCAGAACCAGTTCTCATTTGAGCCGGGGCCAAATCAACATATTGATTTAAAAACGGAGATAAAGCCCAACCTCTAGTAATATGTTTATTTAAAGAATCTGATTTATATTGAGTTAAAACCTTAATCTTAAAAAAACCCGAATTTATAAAATTATTTAATACGAAATCAATAATTCTATACCTGCCCCCAAAAGGAACTGCCGGTTTTGCTCTATCTTTAGTTAAAGGATATAATCTTTTCCCTTCACCACCAGCCAATATCATAACCAATGCATCATCTATAGACATGTTTTACCCCTTCTCTTTTCTTTATTATATAACAAGAATTCAATTCAAGCTATACTTTTTATTAATGACATCCTTCACAACTATTACAAGAATTAGTACATTTATTTGAATTAATTAGATCAGAAAAATCAAAAACTTCATCTTTTAATAATTTATCGATTACAATTGGGTATAGCATTTTTTCTACAGAATGCATCTCCTCTTTATACTCATCAAAATGAGTTAAATTTCCAATTAAAACTGGATATTGTGCAATTATTTTGCCATAATAATTTTCATCATTTAAGTAATGAATAGTTATACCTGAAACTTTTACACCTGCAGAGAAACTTCTATATAAAGCATCATCTCCTTTAAAAGCAGGCAATAATGACTCATGAATATTTATAAATTTTCCGGTTTTTAAAACATCTTCTTTTAGAATTTCATCATAACCACAAACAGCAACAATATCAAAATTATGAGAAGAAAAATATTCAAAATTTTTCTCATTAGATAAATATTTGTACTGCAAATCTAAAGCTTTAGCTTTTTGTAAAAAATCAGAATGCTCATCATTTGATAAACAAACAAGATCAACATCTTTATCTTTAAAAAAATTACTAATTGCATCTATCAAATAATCAGATTTTGAACCTAATAACGCAACTTTAAACATAAATATATAATCCCCCTTTCAAATTTAATTATAAACATATTTTAAAATAATAGCAAAAAATTTTTTCATATTCATTAAAGAGTGAACAGGAGAATATATGAAAATAAAAAACATACAAAATACTTTAAATTTACCGACAAGAAATGTAATAGAATGCATTACTGGAACATTAACAGATCAAAGTAAAAAAGAACCAGAAAAATTAATTAAAACAATTGTAGACGTTGTAGACTTTGAAATAAAAAAACAAGATATTAAAGAAATATTACAAACCCCACTTATGTTTGACATTCATATGTTATATGCAGGGAATTTAATAAAAAATAAAAATCAAAACTTAAGTGAACTTTCAACACAATTAAAAAATATTCCACTACAAGAAAGAAAAATTAAAATAGAAGAAACAATAGAAAAAATAGGTAAAAATATAAATGTAGAAATATAAAATAAAAAGGTCCGATAAATACCGGACCTTTTTATTATTTAATATAATTCTAGTTGCATAATGCTAATAATATACCAGCCGCAACTGCAGAACCAATTACACCTGCGACATTAGGTCCCATAGCGTGCATTAAAAGATAGTTCTGAGGATTAGCCTCTAGACCAACCTTGTTTGATACACGAGCAGCCATAGGAACAGCTGACACTCCAGCAGAGCCTATTAATGGGTTAATTTTCGTTTTAGAGAACAAATTCATAACTTTTGCAAAAATTACACCAGCTCCAGTTGCCAATGAAAAAGCAAGAATTCCTAAAATCAAAATAAATAATGTCTGTAATGTTAAAAATTGATCAGCTGACAATTTTGAACCAACAGATAATCCTAAAAAGATAGTAACTATGTTGATTAAAGCATTTTGCATAGTATCAGACAATCTTTCTACAACCCCACATTCTTTACATAAATTACCAAATGTCAAAGCACCAATCAAAGGACAAGCATCTGGTAAGAAAATTATACATAACCCAAGAACAACAAGTGGAAAAACAATTTTTTCACGTTTTGAAACTTCTCTTAATTGAGTCATTTCAATTTTGCGTTCTTCTTCAGTAGTTAACAATTTCATAATTGGCGGCTGAATTACAGGAACTAAAGCCATATATGAATATGCAGCAACAGCAATTGCACCTAATAATTCAGGAGCAAGTTTCGATGTTACATATATTGAAGTAGGACCGTCTGCACCACCAATAATCCCAATAGCACCTGATTGTGGCAAAGTAAATCCAAATATGCACAATGCTAAAAGTAATGCACCAAAAATACCAAACTGAGCTGCTCCACCTAAAAGTGCAGTTTTAGGATTTGCAATTAACGGACCAAAATCAGTCATAGCTCCAACTCCCATAAATATAATCAAAGGGAAAAGCCCCTGATGAATACCAAATTCATAAATAATTCCTAAAAATCCGTGAGGACCAGCAATATCTGCAACCGGAATATTTGATAACAAACCACCAAAAGCAATAGGAACTAAAAGTAATGGTTCAAATTGTTTTTTTATACCTAACCACAAAAGGAACAAACATACCAATATCATAATCGGAGAACCGAATTGATGAAGAAATTGTTCAAAACCGTTTGTAATATTAGGATCAACAGGTTGAATGAAATTTGCAATACCTGTAGATTGCCATAATTTATATAAACTGTCTACTATATTCATTGTTTTACCCTTCTTTTACTAATTAGATTATTTTTAATAAATAAATCTTAACCTATTGTAACAAGTACATCTCCGGTTTTTACTTTATCACCGACTTCAATTTCAACTTCTTTTACAGTACCCGCCATTGGAGATTTTATTTCTGTTTCCATCTTCATAGCTTCTACAACAGCAATTACATCACCTTCAGCAATACCGTCACCTGCAGAAACTAAAACTTTCAAAACAGTTCCGGGTAATGCAGCCTTAACAGGAGTTGAATCACCAGTCGCAGCTTTTGCTTCAATACCTGCTTTTACATCAAAGTCATAAAGTTTACCATTAACTGTTGCTTTTCTACCTTCTAAAGCAACGGCATATTTTTTACCGTTAACTGTTACAGTGTAAGCATTATTTGCTTCATCAATTTTAGGTTCTTTATCTCCAGGTTCACATTTTCTTACACCAATTGTACCTTTACCTTCTAAGAATAAAATACCTTTTTCTTTACATGCAGCTGAAATAAAGATATTTTCATCATTAACAGGCAAGCCAGCATCTTCTAAACGTTTTTTAGCTGCAGGAATACCTTTATTAGGATCTTTATCATTTATATCTACAACTTTTTCAGTAGTTGGTTGTAAATTAAGTTGTTCAGATGCAATTTTAATAACTTCAGCATCAGGTTCACAAGGTGTTTTTCCGAAATATCCAAGAACCATTTTTCCGTAACCTTCTGCAATTTTTTTCCAAGGTCCAAACATTACATTATTAAATGCTTGTTGGAAGTAGAATTGAGAAACAGGAGTAACTGATGTTCCAAAACCGCCTTTTTCAACAACTTCTTTCATTGCAGCTACTACTTCAGGATATTTATCCATAAGGTTGTTATCTCTTAACATTTGAGTATTAGCCGTTAAAGCACCTCCAGGTAATGGAGATTGAATAATCATAGGATTTACTGACAATGCTTCAGGAGGTAAGAAGTAATCTTTCATACATTCTTTGAAAATTTCTTCTGTTTCAAGAATTTTTTCAATATCTAAGCCTAAATCATAATCAGTACCTTTCAAAGCGTGCCACATTGATACAATATCAGGTTGAGCAGTACCGCCAGAGACAGGTTTCATTGATAAGTCAATACCATCAGCACCACCATCTAAAGCAGCTAAATAAGCAGCAAGTCCTGTACCTGCAGTTTCATGAGAATGGAATCTGATATGAGCATCAGGCCCTAAAATTTCTCTTGTGCGTTTAATTGTTTCATAAACTTTTCTTGGTGCAGAAGTTCCTGAAGCATCTTTGAATGCTAAACTATCAAACGGAATACCAGCATCTAAAATACTTCTTAAGACTCTTTCATAAAAATCAACATCATGTGCCCCTGTACAACCGATAGGCAATTCCATCATTGTAATTGTAACTTCATGTTTTAAACCATTATCTTTAATACATTGACCAGAATATATTAAGTTATTTACATCATTCAATGCATCAAAGTTTCTAACAGTAGTTACACCATGCTTTTTAAACATTTTTGCATGTAAATTAATTATATCTCGAGGTTGAGAATCAAGACCTACAACATTCACACCTCTTGCTAAACTTTGTAAATTTATATCTGGGCCAACAGCAGCTCTGATTTTATCCATAGTTTCAAAAGCATTTTCATTACAATAAAAAATAGGTGATTGAAATCTAGCACCACCTGCAACTTCAAAATGCTTAATCCCAGCATTTACTGCAGCTTGCAATGCTGGAATAAAATCATCAACAAATACTCTTGCCCCATAAACTGATTGGAAACCATCTCTAAATGAGGTATCCATAACTTTAATAAGTTTTTTAGTCATAACTTTACCCTTCCTAATTATATTAATAAACAAACTTTTTATTTTCTAGCCATAATTGCAGCCAAAGCAACAGCTATCGCTTCATCATCTTTTACTACACTTTTAGATGAAGATTTTTTCTCAACTACATCAATTTTTTCTGGGAAAATTTTATTTAAATAAACAATAATTGCAGACATTCCATGCATCGCTACGATCAATATGCATAAGAATGCAAGAACGAATCCCATTCCCAGTACCATTAAGGTTAAACCAATCATCAGATTTTCAATCATAATATATCTCCCATTGTTAATACAAACTCTTCTTTTATATGGTTTTGCAAAACTAATTCTCCAGAATCATTTATAAACTTTGCAATTCCGGATTTTTTATCATCAAACACTTGTACAGAAATCTCTTTCCCTAAAAAATTGCATGTATTTATATATTTATTTTTAATTAACTGAAAACCAAGTTCTAAAAATTCATCATAATTTTTAAAAAATTCATTCACAAGTTTTTCAAAAAATAAATTTTTATCAACATGCTCTCTTTCTAATTCAATATTTAAAGCAGTAACTTTTTTATCTTTAACTAAAGATAAAGCTACTTTTTCTGCATTTAAATTAACACCAACACCAAGAACTAACCCTTTAAATTTATTACCTTGCATGACAGTTTCAGATAAAATACCCGAAATCTTTTTTCCATCAATCAAAACATCATTAGGCCACTTTATAGAAGGAGCAAGTCCGTATTCTTCAAAAATATTGACCAAAATAACAGATAAATATTGAGTCAAATTAGCATACACATCTTTAAAAGTATCAGATGGTTTTAAAACAAAAGACATGAATAAATTATCATCGCCTAAATCAACCCAAGATCTATTAAATCTCCCTCTGCCTGAAGTTTGATTCTTCGCAACAATAATAGTCCTATCTTCAAGACTACCCAAATTTTGTTTGGCATATAAATTGGTAGA
>CALVEU010000061.1 GCA_944326635.1 Candidatus Gastranaerophilales bacterium
GATTGCATCTTTAACAGGTAAATTAGTATTTATCACAACATATTCAATTGAAGTTTATCCTATATTGATATACCTTGCAAGTTACGGAGTAAACTCTATAAATAATAATTTATGGAAATACAGTTTAATCATTATATATTGCCTTACTTCTATAGGATACATTATTTTTCACCCATACTCTGCTCCAAAAATGCGAAGAGCCGAAGGGCATAAAATAATGACAGATATCCTTAACAGAATGGAATTAAAAAAAGATGATATGATACTTCTTGAATATTATCCTAAAAATAGATTCGAAAAATATTTTGACTTCTCAAACTATCGAGTAGTTGAAATTAATAAAGGAAATTTCCCAATATATCTATCTGAATCAAATTCTTATGAAGATGCATACAAAAATGGAAAAAATATTTATAAAAACATGTTTTTATCAAATAAAAATTCTCATTTTGAGAACATGCTTAATTCTGAGATTTTCAACAAACTAAAGCCCGGTCAAAATGTAGTAATGGTAAGCCTAAACAGTGTATCATTCTATTCTCCGGACAATATAAATTTAATAAGTAAAAATGAAAACATTTATAATAAAACACCTTTATTATTTTTAGTTTTTTCATATATTAAAAATCAAACTTTTTTTGAACTAATGCAAAATCTTGCTATTACAAGATTTGAGCAGAAAGGTAACTGGACATTAATTAAGTTTACAAAACTTAATAATACTATACCAAAATAGCAAATTATATTATGTTTGAACCTCTATATATATGGAAAGTTTCATAGTTGTAGGGAAAAATCATGAAAATAGACAATATTAATCAAAATATCAAAAATAGTGGATATTACTCCCAACGACAAAATAAAATCCAAAAACACCAAGTTGGTTTTACAAGTAATATTCCACAAGCGACTATCGAAAAAGAGATAAATGCTTTAAACCCAACAATATTAAAGGGTATTAACAAATTAAAAAATAACATCGGAGAGTTTCAAGACATTTGCATTAACGCATTAGGTACTGGACTATTAGCACCTATATTCATTAAATACAATCCTTTATCTAAAACAGATGAAGATACTAGAACTTACTCAGCATGGCGTCAACCACTATCTGCATTACTAGCTATTGCAACCCAAGGTTTATTTACAATCCCAATTGTAAGTAAAATTAATTCAATGGCTAATGAAGGTGCTCTAAATTTAGATTGTAATAAAACACCTTTTAAAGACAAAGATTATGCTATGCATATAATGAAAAAATTACACCCTGGCTTAAGTAAACAACAAAGGGAAGCTCTTGCAGATGAATATCTTGCAAAACAAGATGAAAATCTTGTTAATACATTAAGAAAAGAAAACACTGTATACTATACAATAAAAGGACAAACAGAACCTGTAAAAATTTCTCCAGAAAAATATACAGAAATACTTAATAAAACTGTAGAATCAATGCTATCGGATGAAGAAAAAAGACTTAAAGTATGTAATGACATAAAATTAACAAAACGTATCGAAAGAAGTGAATTTTATAGAAACAATTACGACACATCTAAAAATTTATTGAATGAGGTAGAAGCTAAAATAAATAGTACAGATGATATTAAAGAAATAACTAAATTCTTAAAAAATAAACATAAAGAATTGAAAAAAGCTAAAGCAGACAAACAATTATTAGACATGCTTACAGAAACTCGTATTATTGGCTCTGCAGGAAAAGATAAAATGCTTGAAAAAGTAAAAAGAATGCAAGGTCATGTTGAAAAATACAAAGGATTAACAAGCAAAGATCAAGTAGTTGAAGCAGTAAATGCAAGTATATCTGAAAGAATAAATGAACATAAAGACTCTATAGAATTTTTAAACAAAGTAAAAAAAGCAATAGCTGAAAATAAAACAGTTAATGATATAGAAGAAATGTTTAAACTTAAAATAAAAGAAGCAAAAAATGCTAATAAAGAATTTAGATTAGCAGATAAAGTCTTCTCAAAAGAAGTAGCAAATAAGTTAAAAGAATTAACTAAAAAACACATAGATGGTGTAAAAAGAATTGCAACATTAGCTGGAGCATTGATAATTCTACCTATCAGTTGTGATTTATTAAATAGAATATATCCTAGATTTATGGATATAGCATTCCCTAAACTATCAAGTAAAAAACATAATAATGAATCAAAAGAACTGGTTGATAAAGCAACCAAGAATAGCGAGGTGAAATAATGACTATTCTCGCAGTTAACCAAATCAAAACAAATAACACTCCAAATATTGCATTTGAAGCAAAAGAAAAGAAAAATAACAATAGCAACAAATCTGCTAATATCGCAAAAAATCTAGCAATTGCTACTGGTATTGGTGCATTAGGAGTTGTCGGATACAAAAAGAATTGGGCAGACAAAACCATTAAATGGTTATCTGAAACAAAATTCATGAAAAATAAAGTATTCCCAAATTACGAAAAAGACAACGCTAAATTTATGTCAGCAATAGGTGTAACATCTATCGTATTAAAAGATGGATTAGGTTGTTATTTATATGTAAAACAAAGTTTAAATAATGAAAAAATTCCAGAAGACAAAAGAAAATTTGTTGCAGCACTAGACTTAGCAAATGGAGGATTAATGATTGCAATGCAATTATTAATGTTCTTCACTATTTCTAACAAAAAAGTTCAAGAAAAAATATTTAACAAATTATTTGGAAAACACTTTACAAGATCAGCTGACAAAGCATTAAAAGCAAAACTAGATAAAATAGATAAATTGAAAGGCATGACAGGAAAAGAATTCCATACAGCAAGAGAAGCTGATAAAAAGGGCCTTAAAAATGCATTTAGTTACTTAATATCATTAGCAGCAGCTACATTAATTGCAAAACGTATCATTGTACCATTTATTGCAACACCTCTAGCTGATAAAACTAAGGCTTGGATGTCTAGAAATGATAAACCACTAGAAACTCATAAAGATACAATAAATACATATAATACAGAAAAACCTGCTGCTTCAGCTGAAAACACTGAAAAAAAAGATAATAATACACAATTTGCAGGCAATACCCCTAAAAATAAAACAACGAATTTACTAGATGAAATAAAAAACAAATAAAGAAATAAAAAAGGAGCGTATAGCTCCTTTTTTATTTCTAGATTGCTATTACTAACATTTAAAATGGTTTTGTTTGATTCAACTTCAATCTCAAATCTCTAAATCTTGAAATATCTTCCTGAGTCCTTCCAGATTCTTGGAATACCGCCTGAGTTGAAGGATGTACCATAAGAACATAATCCATATGAATTTCCAAGAAATTATATTTTCTAGGAGATTGATTTGAGTTTCTTGGATAAATCTCCGCATTTGTAACTGCCAAGAATCTTCTTTCTTTATCATTTAACAAATCAGTTAATTCTCTATTAGTATTAGTATATTTTGAAACATGCACTACACCTTTAATATCGTGATCTGCAGTTAAAATACTTACTTCTATTGGTACTGTATCAATATTTTTTGCCATAATCTTTATCCTTTTTAATAATAATACTATATTTTAAATAACTTGTCTATTTTGTTAAATTTTGTCAATACTGCCACGAGTTCTTCCACCATAAGCCTCATGCACATCTACAATTGAAATAAAAGCATTTGGATCAATTCTTCTTATAATTTCCTTCATTTTAGCCAATTCAAGCCTTGACACAACACAATATATCAATGTTTTTTCTGTACCGGAATAAGCACCAATACCTTTTAAATAAGTAACACCAATATCTAATTTTTCCAAAAGTTCTTGTCCTATTTCAGTTGCCTTTTCACTTATTACTTCAATAGATTTAGCAGAATTTAACCCTTCTAATACAACATCAATGACTCTAAAAGCTATAAAATATGTTAAAACAGCATACATAGCTTTATTCCAGCCAAATACAATTCCTGCAGCGCCATAAATAAATATATTAAAAAGCATTATCCATTCACCTACAGAAAAACCAAATTTTTTAGATAAAACTAAAGACATAATTTCTGTTCCATCTAAAGATCCTTCATTTTTTAGCACTAAACCAACTCCACAACCAAGAATAATGCCGCCAAACACTGTTGACAATAATAAATCATGTGTCACAGGATGTCCATGCGTTGTAAAAAAGTTTAAAGCTAAAGATAACATACCAATAGCATAAAAAGTCTGTAGCACAAATTTTTTACCTATTTTATTAAACGCTAAAAAGAAAAAAGGAATATTAATAATAAAAATCAACAACCCCAAATTCAGTTTCGTTAAATAACTAAGAATTATTGAAACCCCCACAATACCGCCATCAATAATATTATTAGGTACTAGAAAAAACTCTAATGCAAAAGCTGCAACAAAAGGGCCAATAGTTAAAAAAAGCATTTTAGACAATACAGAAAAAAATAGTTCTTTTTTAGTTAATTTCTCTTCAGGCATATTATACTAAACCTTTCCTGATTCATCTTTTACAGACTTTTTAATTGTCATAAAATTATTAATCTTAAAAATTGTTTTTTTATCTTCATCTAACTTATCCTTAAAACCGAGAATATTTTCTAAATCAGACTTTAACGTAACTAAATCTTCATATTTTTTTAAACTTCCATCAATAGCAATAGATACATCACCAGTTTCTTCAGATACAACAAGACAAGCTGCATCACTATTTTCTGTCATACCAATAGCTGCACGATGTCTGGTGCCATATTTCCAACTTAGTTTAGGGTCTTCAGTCAAGGGTAACAAAACACCTGCTGATATTATTTTATCCCCATTTATTACAACTGCCCCATCATGCAATGGAGTATTTGGATGAAAAATAGTCAAAACTAATTCTGTAGACAGATCTGCATTTAATTTAGTTCCAACATCATAGTAAGTGTTTCTCAAATCGCTTTGAAAAACAATTAAAGCTCCTGTATGTGATTTTGATAAATATTTAACACTTTCAATTAACTCTTTTACAACATCGATTTTCTGATTTTTGGATTTATCATGATTAGAATTAAAAATACGAGTTACAAAATCAACTTGCCCTAAAAAGCCTAAAAAACGTCTTAATTCGGGTTGAAAAATAACAATTAAACTCAAAGATACAAGCGTTACAATAGATTTCAAAAACATCCCAATAATTTTTAAATCTATTCTCATCAAGACTTCACTAAAGGCCCAAGCACAAACTAAGATTAGCAGACCTTTAACAAATTTTTCTGAAGACGTATTTTTTATAAATTTCCGATACAAAAACAACAATACACCTGCAAGAAATGCTATTTGCAAAAAATCGGACCAATTAAAAGTCATTTCAAGAGTTGAAATATATTTTAAAATATATGTCAAAATATCATTAATCATTTTTCAACCTACCAGGAATTACATCGTGTGAAATTATATCATCAAGAGTCTCTCTATTTATTATAATATCAGATTGAGAATTATTTACAAGTACCATTGCTGATTTTTGTACTCTATTATAATTAGACGCCATTGAATAATTATAAGCTCCAGTATTATAAACACAAAGGATATCACCTTCTTCAAGTTCAGGCAATTTAATATCCTTTATTAGAATATCACCAGATTCACAAAATCTACCTGCAATTGTGACAGTATTTGCGCACTCGAAATCCGGTTTATTAGCAATTTCAGCATAATACTCTGCCTGATACATAGAAGGTCTTGGATTATCAGACATTCCGCCATCAATTGCAAAATATTTTTTACCCTTTGGAACTTGCTTTGAACTACCTAAAGTATACAAGGTCACTCCAGATGTTGAAATTACACTTCTACCAGGTTCTATAAATAAAGAAGGAGTTTCTATATTATATTTTTTAATACTGTCATTTAAACGATTTATAATAATATCAGCAATTGTATAAGTCGATGGAGGACAATCATTCTCTGTATATTTAACCCCTAAACCACCACCTACATTTATTTCGTCTAACTTCAATCCGAATTTTTGATCTAATCTCGCAATTTCTTTGATTAGAATTTCAATTTCATCACCATAAATTGATGTTTCAAAAATCTGAGACCCAATGTGAGCGTGCAAACCATGTAATTTTAAATTTTTATAATCATTTAAAATCAATTCAACAGCTTCATCAATTTGAGTTAAATCAAAACCAAATTTTGAATCTAAATGACCGGTTTGAATATATTCATGAGTATGACATTCTATTCCTGGCGTAATCCTTAACAAAATATCTACAATTTTATTATGAGATTTTGCAATTTCATTTAATAACTCTAATTCAAAGAAATTATCAACTGAAATTCTTCCAACACCTAATTCTATAGCTAGAGTTAATTCATCAAAAGATTTATTATTACCGTTAAACAAAACCTTTGACATATCAACGCCGACTTTGTATACAGTATAAATTTCACCGGCAGATACAACATCAAATCCAAAACCTTCACTTGCAAGAATTTTAGATGTAGCCATAGTACATAATGCTTTTGAAGCAAACATCATATTAACTTTTGGATAAGTTTCAAAAGCTTTTTTATAATCGTGACAAATTGATCTAATTGTCATCTCATCTAAAACATACAAAGGAGTACCATATTTTTCAGCAAGTTCTACCAAATCACAACCACCAATTTCAAGATTTCTTGCTTGATTAATTCTAGTAGTAATTGGTTTTAAATTCTGATTTGTGCTATTCATTGATGCTCCTTACTTCTTATATTATTAGAATAGCATAATTTAAATAAAATTAAAATAGTAAAAATAATGTAATTAATAAAGAATAATAAACCATTAAATTTCTTGCTTTAAATAATCTAAAATAAAATTCTTTTACATCATCTCCACAAGTAAAAGTTTTTAAGGAATTATACATATCGAAAACAAAAGGAATAAGAAAAAAAGTAAGTAAAATAAAATAATTTTTTAACATAAAAGCAAGTAAAAGTGTAAATAGATAACCTAAACCGTAGACAACGTATACACCTTTTAACGCTACATTTTTATTGCCAATTCTACATACTAAAGTCTTTTTATACGCATACATATCTCCTTCAAAATCTAATAGTGTGTGCACATACAAAAGACCAATAGTAAACATTACAACAGCCAATGACATAACCAAAACCACTAAAGAAAATTTACCTGTCATTACAAAATAAACTCCTTCAAACAACAAAGGTCCAAATGCTGTTCCAACTGCGACTTCACTCAAGCCATTTTGAGAAAGTTTTGCATACACAAGAGTTATAATTCCACCGATTAGACCTAAAACAACAACAGGGAAACCACACCTTAGCAGTAAAAATAATCCGGCAAAACAAGCAATTGCACAATAAATAATTACAACAGTTATAACATCTTTTAACGTTGCTTTACCTTCTTTTATATATGCACATTTGCATTTTTGAGAATTATCAGTCAGTTTTTTATAATCTACATAATCATCAAAAAGATTTGTAGCTAAATGCGCACAGGAAATTCCTATTAATGCGACCATACCATTTAATACGTTCCCGCCTAATTTTAAAGAATAAACAAAAATTACAAGCCACGACAATAGCGTCATTGGCAATGAAAAAAGTCTTGAATTTTCTAACCAAAATAATATATTTTTTATCATCCTAAAAGACTTTCAATTCCTTTTACAGATTCATAACTTGCACCTGCTTCAAGAATTTCTTCAGCAGTTAAACCAAAAAGAGTAATCAACGAATAAGCTTCTTTGCTATTTGAATTAAGAAATTCAACAGCAGTTTTTACAGCTTCTTCACGAGTAAGATTGGTAAATTGAAGATTTTTACCTTTATAAATAATTCTTTTTTTCGATTTTCCCAATCTACTTTACCCCCAAAGCCAATAATGCAGCACCAATCATTCCTGAATAATTTCCTGCTGAAGCTTTTACTACCTTAAAAGGAGTTGTCACTATTTCTGAATTTGCTTGTTTTTCTATATATTCAATATCAACAAACTCTGCCATTGAACCAGACAAAACAACAACATCAGGATCAAATATATTAGCTAGACCAATAATACCTTCTAAAATATCATTTTGCCATGTCTCAAGAATTTTTTTCATCATAGGTCTATCTTTATTTTCTATAACATCATAAGTTGTAATATCAGGATCTCCAGAAATTTCTTCAGCAGTCCTTTTTAAACCTGTCCCAGATGCATAAGCTTCAAAACAATCATAACTTCCACAAGTACATTTTCTATGCTTATCAGTACGCATTTTAAAATGCATTTCTCCAGCTGCACCATTTTTGCCTTTGTATAGTTTGTTAGCTAAGATAATTCCACCGCCAACACCTGTACCAAGTGTTAACATAATAGAATATGGCATTCCTTTTGAAGAGCCAATAACATGTTCTGCCCAAGCAGCAGCATTAGCATCATTTTCAACAAATACAGGCTTTTTACTCAAGCTTTTAAAATCCATTGTAGGATATTCTTTTGCAATATTCCCAGTAGATCCTAAAATAGCATTATTTGAATTATTTACTGCTCCACAGGTAGCAAAGGCTATAACATCAACTTCCTTCTCATACTTTGAAATTATTTCTTCAAATAAAGCCTTTATCTCATTAAAAGTTTTAGGAGTATGATGTTTCTCAACTTCAGCAAGAATTTCACCTTTTTCATTAATTATTGTATTGTAGATTTTAGTTCCGCCAACATCAATTGCTAATGCTTTTCTCATGTTATTTTTTCACCTTTTCTGAATTTTTAATAAACATATCACCAGTTTTTTCTGGATTTTTGTATACCGGTATATTTTTAGATGCAGCAGATATACAATTCTCAGCTTCATTAGATTTTTTAGCAGATTGATTGATTATATAAAGAAAATTTTGAGCAACATCATATTTTGACAATATTCTAAAATTCATAATACCTCCTATACACTTAACTTCTTTGAACAAATCTTTTAGTTATCAATTGTGGTCTTGTAATTGCAGAACCTATTACTACACAATGAGCACCCAATTCAAAAGCCCTATCAACTTCTTCAGGTTCCCAAATACGGCCTTCCAAAACAACAGGTAAATTTGTATTATCAACCAACTGTTTTAATAATTCAAAATCAGGACCATTACCTCTGTTCTGAGAAAATTGAGTATACCCTGACAGAGTTGTAGACAAAATATTTGCCCCTAATTTTTCAGCATTAAGCCCTTCTTCCAATGTTGAAATATCTGCCATTGAAATACGATTATTAATCTTTACATATTTAATTAATTCTTCTAGCTTTGCGCCATTTGGCCTTTCCCTCATAGTACCGTCAAAAGCAATAATATCAGCTCCAGCCTCTACAAGCTCAATTACTTCTTTTAAAGTAGGAGTAATATAGACTATTTCCTGCCAATTAGAAGGAATTATATCAGGTTTTGTAAGTCCAATTATAGGAACATCAAAAAGATGTTTTGCATTTTTTACATCTCTTGCACCTGCTACTCGCAAGCCGCCAGCTCCACCTTTTATGACAGACTTCATCATAGCGACCATACACTTTTCTAAATACAAAGGTTCAGAAGGCATTGCCTGAACTGAAACAACTACTTTACCCTTTAAACGATTTATTATATTCATAAAATTATTATAACCTAAAAAATTATTTAGTGTATAATAAAGAAAAAATTAATGAAAGAGGGCGAAATGAAAACTTTAATAAAATATCCTTACCTTACTGAAAATGTAGAAATTTATGAAAGAGAAAATGGTCATAAAATAGTTCTTGCACACAAAGAAGGTGAACTTGTAAATATAAGTACATGGGTAAAAACAGGTTCAATTAATGAAGATGACAAAATTAACGGAATTTCACATTTTCTTGAACATCTTATGTTTAAAGGAACTCACAAACACAAAGCAGGATATTTTGACAAAACTTTGGAAGCTAAAGGGGCAATAGTAAATGCTGCGACTTGGAAAGATTACACATTTTATTATGTAACATTACCAAAAGGGCCTCAAGATAAAGATTTATATTTAGCAATAGAATTACACGCAGATATGATGCTTGATCCAGTTTTACCTGAAGAAGAAATTGGTGCTCCTTTTGATTTAAACAATCCTAAAGTCACTGACAAAAGAGAAAGACACGTTGTAATTGAAGAAATTAGAATGCGCAAAGACCAAAACTGGACAAAAGTATACAATGCTTGCAACTTTAATATGTATAAAAAACACCCATACAAACGAGACGTAATAGGTACTCCTGAAATAA
>CALVEU010000062.1 GCA_944326635.1 Candidatus Gastranaerophilales bacterium
AGAATATTTTAGCATTCTAACTATTTTTGTGCAAGTCCGTAAAGATTGATTGACTGTTGAATTTATTATTTAACTCTACGAGTTAGAATTTATTATGTTGTGAAAGGGAATTTTGATATGAAAAAATCTTTAATGTTTTTCTCAATATTAATTGTAAGTTTTATTGCAATTTTTGATGCTAAAGATAGAATTAAAGAATTAGATGAAGTTGCTGCGAATACCCCAGCTCAAGTAGAAATGAATCAATCTATTCAAAAGCCTAATGCTCAAATGAAATATAACACGAATGATATAAAAAAGAATTTAATTGAAAATTCAGACAGTGCAAATCAAAAAATTATGCAGGATAAAAAATTGCTACAAAATAATGTTAATAATGTTGATAAAAGACGTGATACAATTAGTAATCCTGTAAATTAAATTCCGTAAATCATTTCCCCAAAGAAATCGTCGTCTTTTTGGTTTTTATTTTGTGGTTTTTCAGGGATTGTTTTATCGAATTTTAAAGCACCACCTGTATTTTCTGTTTGTTTATTTTCTATTGGCCTTATTGCTTTTGGAAAAAACCTTAGGGTTATATTTTGCGAAGCACTTGGGGCTATTATTGTTTTAGAATATAAGCTCATTTTTTTTAGCCATTCATTTGCTTCTATATAATTTTGTGCTGAAAAAATATTTTCATTGTTGCCTAATTTTGTAGAGTAGTGATTGCTCCACATAACTATGTCATTTACAGTGTCAATTAATACAATTGACGTTTCTAATCTATATGGATAGATAGTTTCAAAATCTGATGATACTTCAAGAACTTCCCATAAGCCTCGTTTTTTTGAATTTTTATTTGTTGTGACATAACTTGAAATCAGCAAAACTGATTTGCATGAAAAATTTTGTCCGATTTTTTTTAAAGCTTCATAATCAATATTTTGTGTTGTTTTAAATTTGTTTAGAACATTTAGAGTTAATGTTTTTTGCTCCGAATTTTGGTTTAATTTTTGTCTTACTTCATATAAATTTGGGGATTTAATCTTTCCATTAGAGTTATTGAAATTTTTTATAATATCATTTGCAATAATTTCTGACATTTCATTGAAATTATAATAATTTTCTTTTGTAGACAATAAATCTGTAGGCAATACGAGTACATCAAAACTTACAGCTTTAGCCGGTGAAATAATTAATAGCATAACCAATAGAATATTTATCAATAATTTCATAATTCTATTATAGCATAATATCATTTGATTATAGGATTATATTTTTTATTTTATATTATAAAATTTGATTATGAATTACGAAGAAATGATAAAATTGGCAGAAAAAGCCTCAGAAAATGCTTATGTACCATATTCAAAATTCCCTGTAGGTGCTTGTGTGCTTACAGATAGTGGAAAAGTTTATACAGGTTGTAATTTTGAAAATTCCAGTTTTGGACTAACTATTTGTGCTGAAAGAAATGCTGTTGGCTCTGCAATAGCAGATGGAGAGAAAAAAGTTAGAGCTGTTGCGATATTCTCTCCTAAAATGGATAATTGTTCGCCCTGTGGAGCTTGCAGACAGGTTTTAAATGAATTCAAGTCTAAAGATGGTTTGGATGTAATAACTAAAATAGCAGATGGAATAAAGGTTTATTCAATAGATGAACTTTTGCCTGAATCTTTCACGTTATAAAGATGTATTTATTTGAATTAATAACAAGATATATAATGGGGAAAAAATATAGAAAAAATTCCTCTTTTGATCCTTTTGCTCAAGATGATATTGAAAATTCAGATAACTGTGAGCATATATTTTTACCTATTGATAGTACAGGAGAAGTTCTTGCTTGTTCAAAGTGTGGGCTTGTTGTAAACAAAAAAGATCTCAAAGATGTAAATATATTTAAAAGGTAAATTATTTTTTGCTAATTAGCATTTTTGATAAGATGTTTTTTGCAGCTTGTAATTGAGCATCGTTGTTTGTTTTTACATCTTTAATACTAAATTCAACTTTTATATCAGGTGTAATCCCTTTTTGATTAATATCAGTTCCTTTTGGTGTTAAATATTTTGCAATGGTTAGATTTAAGCCTGTTTCGTTTGGCATTGGAATGATTTTTTGAACCATTCCTTTTCCATAAGTTTTAGTACCAAGCAATTTGGCTTTGTTATAATCTTTTAGTGCTCCTGATAAGATTTCGCTCGCACTTGCTGAATTCCCATCAACTAAAACTATGGTTGGTTTTTTTATACCAAATTCTGTATCTTGAGCATTAATATCATATTTATATCCGTTTCGCCCCACTATGCTTACAATATTGCTTCCTTCTGGTAAAAATAAGTTTGCGATAAATACTGCATTTGGTAAAAGCCCGCCGGTGTTTCCTCTTAAATCGAGGATTAGACCTTTTGTGTCTTTTGTTTTTTCAAGTGCTTCTAAAAATTCATTTGGAGTTGTAGAGCCTATAAAACTTGTAATTTGTATGTAGCCTATGTTTTTATCTACAATGGCACTTTTTACTGTTTTTATTTTTATTTCTTTTCGCATTACGCGTTTGATTAACTTATCTTTATTTCTTAAAATTGTGATGTTTACAAAGCTATTTTCTGGTCCTCTTACTAAGTTTGCGACTTCTGATAGTGTTAGTCCGTTTACTTCTTTGCCATCAATTGCGAGGATTATATCATCAGGTAATAAATTTGCAAATTGTGCAGGAGTTCCGTCCATAACATTTACAATATGGATTTTCCCTGCAATTGATGTAATATTTACGCCAATACCAGTTATTTTTGAATTTATAGAATTATTTTGATCCAAGTATTCTGTTTTTGACATATATCTTGAATATGGATCATTTAAGCTTGCAAGCATTGTATCAATAGCAACTTTTGCATCATCATCAGTTTTTATTTTTCCATGATAATGTTCTTTCCATCTGCCCCATGCTTGATTGTTTAAGTCTTCGTCATAGTAATTGTCACGAATTATTTTCCAACTGCTATCAAAAAGTTTTTGCGAAGAAATTTGATCGTGATCAATCATTTCAGGCATTTCAGACACTTCGAATTTATTTGCATTCATAAAAATGCTATTAAGAGTAAATAGTGTTAATATTAAAAGTATAAATATGATTGCCTGACTTTTCTTCATACGAATATTTAACATCAAGAATTTTTTATAATCAATATACTTTTTAAGTAGTATATAAGGATAATTTTTGATATTTTATAAATATATATTTTTATAAATCTTCAAACCCCGGAGAGGTTGATGGGAGGTTTTTGTATCCTTCGTTAGACATTACTGTTTTTTTTATATATTTATTTGAATATCCGCCTCTTTCAAACAATTTTTTCAAAGTATTTTCTCTTATGACAAGAGGGTGTAATTCATCGTTACTTTCCGGGTACATTTTTACAATTTCGTACCAAACTGATGCTTCCATAGTCCAAGCATAAGTTTCTTCAGCTAGAGAGTTAAATTCATCTTGGTGTAATGCTTCATGAGATAATAATGCTGCAAGAGCCCCTGGAGGTGCATCTTTATGACGAGGATTTATGTAAATGAAAAGTTGTTTATTTTTTTTCCAGCCAAGTGCATCAAATTTTTCATAATCAGGATTGATAGTCGCAAGATCTCTGAATTCTATTTTTACCGGACGACCTGATAAATTGTTCCCTAAAATTGCATTTCTTGAGAATTCGCCGTTTGTTCCTTTAAGCATATCTAATGCAACATAAAATACTTCTTCTTTTCCGACTGCTTTGTATATTGGGGTGATTTGTTTAATGTATTCTGAAGAATATTTTGCAGGGTATGTTTTAGGCAATTCTATCAATTCTTGATTTTTCTTCGCAGAAAATGCAGGTAATTGAAATGATAAAATTATTGTTGTTATAAATAAAATCTTTTGTAATTTTTTACTATCCACTAATCTTCTCCTATAATATTAATAAAACTACAAATGTAGTAACTATTTAATATTATAATTATATTAATTCCATCGTCAAATTTTATTTTATATTATTTTATTTTTCTGTTTAAAGAAGCAAGTTCTTTGTACCGGATTTTGTATTCAGTGTCACCAGAAATACTTTCGGCTTCTTTGATATATTCAAGTGCTGTTTTGTAGTCTTCTTTTTCTTTATAAATTTCACTCATTTTTGCGTAGTACGATGCGTTGTTTACATCATACATAATTGCTCTTTTCATACATTCAATAGCTTCTTCTAAATCTTTTTCTTTAAATCTTACTAATGCTAAATAATAATATCCTTCTGCAAAATTCATATCTAAAGAAATAGCTTCTTGAGCGTAAGATTTTGCATTATCATAATCTTCGATTTTAAAACTAGCTTTTGCTCCTATAGTGTATGCAGAAATATAGTTTTCATTTTTATTTAAAACTTTTTTTACTATTTCTAAGGCTTCTTTGTATTTTTTTTCAGCAATAAAAATTTCTGCAAGTTGACATTGATAATTTAAACTTTCAGGGTTTTGAGATATAACTTTAGAAATAGTATTTTGTGCTTTTTCATACATAGAAAGTTCTCTATAAACTTTAGATATTGCAACCAATGTGAAGTTATCTTCAGGATTTGTTTTCAAGTTATTTTCAAGTTCGATTTGTGCGCCTAAAAAATCTTTTTTCTCAAACTTTAATAGAGCATTTAAAACGTGTGCTAATCCATATTCTGGATTATGTTCTAATATGTAATCAATTTCTTTTTGGGCTTTATCGAAGTTTTTTTGTTCAAAATATAAATATGCGAGAGAATATCTGTATCCTGAATTTTCTGGAGCCATACATATTGCTTGCAAATATGACTGGATAGCTTCTTTAAACCAGCCATTGTAAAAATAGGCATTCCCTAAATTATAGAAATAACGGGGATTTTGTTTGTTTAAAGATGATGCTTTTGAGAAATATTTAATTGCATCTATAAATTTTAATTCTTCAAGTGCAAATAATCCTAAATAGTTCAATATTTCTGGATTTTCAGATGTTTTTGAGAATGTATTAAAAATATTTTTAGATTTTTCAAATTCATTTTCGTCAAAATATATTTTTCCTAATAATACTAAAGAATCTTCATTTTCAGGGTTTATATTTAATGCTTTTTCAAGATTTTCTTTAGCATTTTCTGATTTATTATTTTCATAATATGCTTTTGCTATGGCATATAATACTTTATCGTTTAAAAGCTCAGAGTTTTCAAACGATTTAATTTTTTCTAAATCGTTTGTTAATGATAAAATATTAATTAATTCAATTAAATTTTCAGAGCTTTTTTGGATATTAAATAATTTTTCTGCAATAAAATATGCGTTTTTATAATCTTTAGAATATAAATAAATTTTTTCAAGAATTTTTAAAGATTCAATATGTTCATTATTTTTTAAAAGTACTTTTTCTAGATATTGAACTGCTCTTGGAAAATTGTTTAATAGAAAATATAATTCTCCAAGTTGGAATAAAATTTCTATGTTATCATTTTCGGCTTCTAGTGCTTTATAGAGCATTTCGATAGCTTGTTTGTAACATTTTTGTGATTTTAAATCAAATGCTTGTTTTATATATTCTAAAGTTTCTTGCATTTAAGCTCCGTTATTTCTTCTTTTTATTTTTTTTATGTTTAAATTTTTTCTTTTTAGAATTGTTTTGTTGTTGATTATTATTAATAAGAATAAGTACTTCGTCTTCACCTGCCATTTTTAAGTTATTTCTTGCGATGCCTTCCAAGCTCGACATTGATGAAAACATTTTTATGTCTTGTTTTAATTCTTGATTTTGATTTTCTGCTTCATCTCGAATTTTTGTGAGGGTTGAAATTTTTGCACGATATGAGATTGTTTTAGAGATATTCAAAATAGCTCCAAAACCTATTTGAATAAGGCATAGTAATAGAACAAGCGTTAAAAATGAATAATAAAAGCCTGTTTTATTGCTAGATTTTACGGGAGCAGGTCTGGTTGCTTCTTCCGTAGAGTTTTCCTGTTCAATGTTTTCAGCCATAGATCCTCACAAAAAAATTATAATCTAAATAAACTATTAAAACAACAAAGTTTGTATAAATTTACAATTTAAAAGTTGCAGAAAAATTTAATTGAGTTTTATTTTCTCCAGTATCTGCATAATATGTTTGTTTAGCGCCTGCTTCAAGTAACATTCTATCTCTGTCTTTTTTCCCAAATGGATTTAATGAAAATATTAGTTCTGTAGAACGTCTGTTTCTTGTGATGTCTGCTGATAATTTGTTTTTTAAGGATATGTAACTATTTAGTTTTAATTCTGGAGTAACAGATATAGTATTGTAATCTTGTGCGTAAGTTGTATTTAATGATTTTTTGAATGAAGAACTAACAGCAAATTTATCTTTTTCATATCTTGTGAATAAACCTGTTTCTGATTCTAACATTGCAATGTTATCTACTTCATTTTCATATAGTGCACCTATTGTAAAATCGCCTTGAGTACTTGATGCTATGACTGATTTTGGAGCTATATTGTATTCAGTATTATTATGTTTTGTAATTTCTTTTGATCTAGAATGACTAGCTAAATCAAGACCTTTTGATGCTGTTATTTTTTGGGGAACTTTTAAGTTTATAACAAAATTATTATCATCATCTTTCAGGTATATTGCTTCGCTGTCCTCAATATATTCCGCGTAACCTTTTAATACAGTTGCTCCTAATGTGATATTTTCATTATTCTCTTCAGACATATCAAGCATAACTGTTTCTTCTTCCTCATTATTTTTTGAAGTTGAAGATTTATTATCAATGTAATTATTATTGTTATCAGTGTCTGAATTATTTAATGGTCTTTCAGGAACGTTTTCATCTGGAATTGTATATATAAAAATGTTAGGGAGGCTGTTTTCTCCACCTGAAGATGGAAGCATTTTTTTATTAATTGAAAATGCCGGAATTTGTATAACCATTAATGATAATAATAGTAATAAAAACTTCCTCATATAGATATTTTAAAACTTTATATCAGTTAGTCAAATTATGAACAATTTTTATCAGTATATTGTATGATTACTTGAAATCAATTTGTGCTCGTGGTATCTTTTTTATGCTGATTTATAAATAAGAAAGAAGGAAAAAATGACAGAAGTTAGAGTCAGAATTGCTCCGTCACCAAGCGGAAATTTGCACATTGGAACAGCAAGAACTGCATTATTCAACTATTTATTTGCTAAGAAAAATAATGGTAAATTTGTTTTAAGAATTGAAGATACTGATGCAGAGCGTACAAGTCAGGCTTATATTGATAATATTTTTGACAGCTTAAAAGCTTTAGGATTGAATTGGGATGAAGGTCCTGATGTAGGTGGTCCTTATGGTCCTTATACTCAATCTGAAAGATTTGATATTTATCCAAAATATGTACAAATGCTTTTAGATAAAGGCTTTGCTTATGAGTGCTATTGTACTCCTGAAGAATTGGAAGCTGAAAAAAAAGAAGCTGCAGATAATAAAAAACCTTATGTTTATACTAAAAAATGCCTAAATTTAACTGAAGAAGAAAAGGCAAAATTAAAAGCAGAAGGTAGAAAACCTGCTATCAGATTTAATATTGAAAAAGCTCAAAAAGCTTTCCATGAAACATCAATGTTGACCTTTGACGATATGGTAAAAGGTGAATTGCATGTAGATACAAATCTTTTAGGTGATTTTGTAATTATGAAATCTAATGGAACTCCTACTTACAATTTCGCTGTTGTAATTGATGATATGTTGATGAAAATTTCTCATGTAATCAGAGGTGAAGACCATATTTCAAATACTTTCAAACAAATTTTGATATTTGAAGCATTAGGCGCAGAAGTTCCAAAATTCGGGCACTTAGGTATGATTTTAGCTCCAGACAGAAGTAAATTGTCAAAACGCCATGGTGCTACTGCAGTATCAGAATTCGTTGAAAAAGGATATTTGACTGATGCTTTAATTAACTTTGTAGCATTATTAGGATGGGCTCCATCTGACGGTCAGGAAATTAAAACAGTTGATGAAATTGCTCAAGATTTCAGAATTAATGAAATTTCTTCTTCAAATTCTATTTTTGAATATGATAAATTGAATTGGATGAATAGTCATTATATAAAAATGCTTTCTATTCCTGAGTTAAAAGAAAGATTAAAACCATATTTGACAAAATATAATTTGAATGAATTAACAGATGCTCAATATACCCGTATGGTAGAAATTACATATGAACCATTGACATTATTGTCAGATATTACAGATGCTGTTACATATTTCTTTGGAGAAGATGTAGAGTTTGATGAAAAAGCAAAAGAAACTCTATCTACTGAAGTTTCTCAAGATGTTCTAAAAACATTTATGGAACAAGCAAAAGATTGGGAATGGACAGAGGAAAATCTTCATGAAAAATTGGAAGCATTTAGAGCATTTTATAAAGAAAAAGGTGTTAAACCAAAAGTTACAATGTGGGCTATTAGAGCTGCTGTAACAGGTAGAACTTGTGGCGCTGATATGACTGCAATCCTTGCAATTATCGGTAAAGACAAAACATTTAATCGTGTAAAAAATGCGATGAAACAAGCTGTATAATATTTAGTAAATAAAAAGTAAAAATGAGTTTGACTAAAAAGTCGGACTCATTTTTATTTTTTAATATATGTTAATAATTTTTTGTTAATTTTTAAAGTTATTTATATTTCTGTCGTAACTATTTATATATATGTATTGTTTATACTAATTTGGGGATAAAGCTAATGGTTGATATTTACATTACTTCAGATGAAATTAAAAAGTATATTTTTATGATTGTTTTGTTTAATGCAATTTTTCCAAAAGTATTAGAACAAAGCGGAATGATGATTACAATTGAAGATGCAGAAGATTCTACAAATGTACATAGAATGTGTTATGACAATTTTATTGCCAGATATGATATGTATGGACTAAATCAAATAGCAGAATAAAATTAAATTAAATATCGGAGCGCTTTTTATCACTTTTTGTGATAATTAATTTCCCTGCTTCAATAGTATATTCAACTAAATCTGTTTCAGGATTTACTTTTAGTAATTCAAGAATTGTTTTATTTACGGTAAGTGCCCAGCCGTTGCCGTTTCTCATTAGTTTTCTATACATTTTAGTTCCTTATACTTACATTGTACTTGACAATATAGTATTAGATGTAATATTGTATTTCTAACCATATATTTAATGGTTAAATGTATGGTCTATGAGTTTCTTAACAATTTTTATGGAAGTATGAAAATTTTTGAGTGGACGCTCCACGTCTACTCTTTTCATGTTAAAATTTTTTTATGGAAGAATTTACACATTATACGGTAATGAAAAATGAGGCTGTCGATGCTCTTCAGTGTGAGAATGGAAAGATTTATGTTGATTGCACATTAGGCGGTGGCGGTCATAGCGGATTAATTTTAAGCAGAATTCAGCCTGATGGGAGATTAATTGCTTTTGATGTTGATGATGATGCTATTAGAGCTGCTTCTGAAAGATTAAAGGATTATCAAAATTTAACAATTGTAAAAGATTCTTATGTAAATATTAAAAAAGTTTTACATAATCTTGGTATTGAAAAAATTACAGGCGGAGTGCTTTTTGATCTTGGTGCATCTTATCATCAGTTCCATAAAGGAGAAAGAGGGTTTTCATTCTCCAAAGATGCTCCTCTGGATATGAGATTTAATCAGGATGCTGATTTTTCAGCTTATGATGTTGTGAATTCATATAGTGAAGAGGATTTAGTGAGAATTTTTTCTGAATATGGAGAGGAAAGATTTTCAAAAAGAATTGCAAAAAAAATTGTAGAACAAAGAAAGTTGAAAAAGCTTGAAACGACAGTAGAATTGGCTGATTTAATAGTGAATTGTACCCCTCATGTAAAGTCTGCAATTCACCCTGCAACCCGTGTATTTCAAGCAATTCGTATAGAAGTTAATCAAGAGTTAACAAATGTAAAAAATACTCTGAATGATGTGTTGGATTTGTTGGACTTTGGTGCTATAATAAGTGT
>CALVEU010000063.1 GCA_944326635.1 Candidatus Gastranaerophilales bacterium
CTTGGAAATATAAAACAGTTTGATGAAAGCTATATTTCAACTACAGATGATAAATATTCTTGTGAAATAAGAGTAATTGCACCACCGGAAGGCAAAGACCCTGATGAATTTATCCGTTCTGTCGGAGCTGAAAGTTATAAAGAATACATGGAGCATGCTCCACTATTATTGGATTTCCAAATTAATAACATAATAAAGGAAAAACCAAAAACACCTATTGAAAAAACAAAAACTATAAAAGAAATTATTCCAATTTTACAAGAAATTAACAACGAAATAGTTCAATCCGAATATATTCGTATGATCGCGAATACACTTAACGTAGATGAAAATGCTCTAATGCGTGAGATAAAAAAATCTCAAAATAACGCTTTTCCAACTACTAAAACTAATAATATAGAAAAAATTGTTAAGAAAAATGTACCAATTTCAGAAAAAGCGCAAAAAAATTTATTGAGCATTTTTTTTGTAAGCGACAATCATTTCTCATTTGAACAAATCAGACAAATGATAGGCGATACCCCATTTACGAACGAAACGTTAATAAATGTAAAATCTACAATTGACAAATTAACATGTACCGTAAATAATGTGAAAGAATTAATCGAAAAGCTATATACAGCATTCGTTAATGAACCGGAAACACAAAAAATTATAACAGACTTAATAAGTATTTCCGAACCTTTCCAAAACCTTGATGACAACGATTTTGTAATGGTAATTACAGAAAACATTAATAAAATAAATCAATGTCAAAAAGAAAAAGAACAAGAACAAATCAGAAATTTATATAAAAGCGCAAATGATAATGAAACAGAAGCCCTGAAAATTCAAATGCAGCTAAGAGATAAGATAAATAACAGATTAAAATTGGAGAAAATGAATGAGTAAAAAAAGACAAAGCAACTCCTCTATTGTAAGCATTATGGATGAAGATAATCTAGATTTACATGAAATCGATGAAGATGGCGCACTTTCAGCTGAAGCTGACAGTGTTAACTATATGAACATGGACATCAGCACAGATAATATCGAGGATATCGTTACTGAAAAAATGGAAACTAAAGTTAATTTAGATGACATTTACATGATGGGCGGTCACGAAGAAGAATCTGACTCTGATTTTGAAATGCCAAAAGGTATTGCGGTTGATGATCCTGTAAGATTATATTTAAGAGAAATCGGTAGAATTAAATTATTATCAGCTAACGAAGAAATCGAACTTGCTAGAAAAATTTTAGAAGGTGGTACACCTGGTGCTATTGCTAAAAGAAAATTAGTTCAAGCAAACCTTCGTTTAGTTGTAAGTATTGCTAAAAAATATGTAGGACGTGGAATGCTTTTCTTAGACTTGATCCAAGAAGGTAACTTAGGTCTTATCCGTGCTGCTGAAAAATTTGATCATGAAAGAGGATTTAAATTCTCAACCTATGCAACTTGGTGGATTAGACAAGCTATCACAAGAGCTATCGCTGATCAAGCAAGAACAATCAGAGTTCCTGTTCATATGGTAGAAACAATTAATAAATTGAAAAAAGTTACAAGAAGATTAGCTCAAGAACTTTCAAGAAAACCAACTGAAGATGAATTAGCTATCGAAATGAACGTATCAATTCCAAAACTTCGCGAAATCATTAAAATTGCTCAAGAACCTTTATCATTAGAAACTCCAATCGGTAAAGAAGAAGATTCTCGTCTAGGCGATTTTATCGAAGACAAAGAAGCAGATGCTCCAATTAAAACAGTAGCTTCAGAACTTTTGAGAGAAGACTTAGCAGAAGTTTTATGTACTCTTTCTCCAAGAGAACGTGATGTTTTGAGATTACGTTTCGGTATGGACGATGGTCGTCAAAGAACTTTGGAAGAAGTTGGGCAATTATTCGGCGTAACTCGTGAACGTATCAGACAAATTGAAGCAAAAGCTCTAAGAAAATTGCGTCACCCTAACAGAAGCAAACGTCTTAGAGAATATGTTGAAGCATAAGTTAAAATTTAAAAGTCCCCTTAAATAATAAGGGGCTTTTTTAATTTTATTTCCAATTTTTTAAAATATAGACTTTCGGCTAATAAAATTTCTGGTATTATATAATTAGATTATGAAAATTATTATTTTATCTTTATTTTTACTATTAATTTGTTTATTTATTTGGTCAGTAATTATTGAGCCGAATACCTTAACCATAAAGCATTTGCAAATTAAAGATGAACAACTAAAAGGATTAAAAATAGTTTTTGCAAGTGATTTCCACATAAAACCACATGAAAATTACAGACTAAAAAGAATTATAAAAGCAATAAATAAGCAAAATGCAGATATAGTCTTACTTGGTGGAGATTATGTCAGCGGTCATAAAAAAGGATCTTCAATGACTATTGATAAAATAGCCAAAAATTTTTCTAATATAACATCAAAATACGGAACATACGCTGTTATAGGAAATCATGACGGCTGGCAAGGGAAAGAAGAAATTGTAAAAGAACTTGAAAAAAATAATATAAAAGTCCTTTTTAATAATAATATTTGTTTCGAAAAATTTTGTATCGCAGGTGTAGATGATATGCAAACAGGTACTCCTGACATAAATAAAGCATTAAAAAATACTAAAGAACCTATAATTTTACTATCACATACACCTGATATAATCCCTGATGTACCAAATAGCGTCAAATTAACCCTTGCAGGTCATTTACATGGCGGACAAATAAGATTCCCTCAAGCAATTATTGTTCCTTCAAAATTTGGAAAAACTTTTGCAAATGGTTACTTTGAATATAAAGGTAAAAAAATATATACAACATATGGTCTTGGAACAAGTATTTTACCTATGAGATTTAATTGTCTGCCTGAGATAGCAGTAATAGAATTTGATTAGTCAAAATCAACTAATTCTTTTAAATTTACACCCAAAACATCTGCTATAATTTTTAATTTAGATAAAGTAATATCAGTTTTTGCCGTTTCAACCATTGCAATAGTTGAGCGTGAAATACCATTTACATCTAAAAAATCATCTTGTTTAATATTCTTCTCTTTTCTGATTTTTTTTAAATGTTGTGCAAACTTTTTCAGATATTCATTATCCATATTTTTATTATCAATCATGTTGATAAATCTTAAAATCAGCCATATTGACATTTTATTTAAGCAGAATTTAAGTTTTTTAATTTTAGTTCCGTTTTTTTATTGATTTATTTTTTTTAATATTATATAATCCAAATAGAAAAAAATTATGAGGACTATTTTATGATTAATCAGAGCATGAAAAAAGAAATCTTAAAAACTATTGAAATCAGTAAAGAAACAGCAAAAAACAACTTAGACATCACTATTGATTGCTATACTGAATTACTATCAAGATTAGAAATGCTGACTTACCTGATAATGAGTGAAGAAAAAAAATAGTTGCAAAGTATGATGAAAATTTCCTTTTTTAAAAAAATTATGATAATATAAAAACAAAAACTTTTAATTTTGAAAAGTACACAGGAAACTTTTTTATTAAAAAAACATCTTAATAATTAAGTTGTGCACAAAAAAGGTTAAGAGTATTTGGAGGGAAATAGTTAAAGAATGAGAAACATTATGAAAAAAAGTATTATATTTTTTGGAACATTTTTGTTCTTATCAGGTTGGGTAATCAGAGATAATGTTTTTGCTTACAGTCCTACAGATTTATATGATAATGTTTGGAGATTAATTAATAATAAATTTGTAGATCAATCTAATAACCAACAGGATTGGGCAAAATGGCGTCACAAATACGATAATCAAATCAGAACAAATGAAGATGCCTATGTTGCAATTAACACAATGGTTGCAAGTTTAAATGATCCTTATACAAAATTTTTAGACCCTAAAGAATTTGCAGAAGAAACAAGTTCTATTAAAGGTTCATTAAAAGGCATTGGGATTCAAATAGCCGTAAAAGACGGAAAATTAATGGTAATAGCACCAATTGAAGATACTCCTGCCGAAAAAGCTGGTCTTTTGGCAGACGATGAAATTTTGGAAATTGATGGAGTAAGTACAAAAGGTATTACCGTTGACAAAGCTGCTGACAAA
Organism: Candidatus Gastranaerophilales bacterium; assembly: GCA_944326635.1. Taxonomy (GTDB): domain Bacteria; phylum Cyanobacteriota; class Vampirovibrionia; order Gastranaerophilales; family Gastranaerophilaceae; genus Stercorousia. The sequence goes on from CALVEU010000063.1 coordinate 4,064, forward strand.
ATCAGAGGTAAAGAAGGAACACAAGTAACTTTACTTGTAAAACGTAAAGATAATCCACCTAAGAAATATATAATTACACGTGCAGAAATTGAAATTAAATCAATATCACAAAAACTACCAACAGATGTAAAACTTCCAAATGATTTTTGCTACATTAGATTAAGCTCATTCATAAGCAGGAACGCAGCAACAGAATTTGGAACAATATTAAATAATAATAAAGATAAAAAAGGGTTTATTATTGATTTAAGATCAAATCCAGGCGGACTTTTAACAAATGCTATTTATATTTCAGATATGTTCTTAGATGGCGGGACAATTGTCAGCACAGTTGACAGAGATGGTTACAAAGAAACTCAAAGAGCATCTGCCGGAGTTTACACTAAAAAACCTGTAGTTGTATTAATTAATAAAGGATCGGCTTCAGCATCAGAAATTTTCTCAGGAGCAATGAAAGATAACCATAGAGCTGTAATCATCGGAGAACAATCATTTGGTAAAGGTTTAGTTCAAGAAATTAACAAATTACCTTATGAATCAGGTATAAATATTACAATCCAAAAATATTTAACGCCAAATGGCACTGATATTAACAAAAAAGGGATTACTCCTGATATTGAAGTAAAACTAACAGAAGAAGATGTTAAAAATAAAAACGATCTTCAACTAAAAAAAGCAATTGAAGTCTTAAATAAAATGACAGGTGGACAAGAAATTGCGATTCAATAATCATAAAAAGCCGATATAAATCGGCTTTTTATTTTATTAATTTATTACATTATACCCGGTTTTTACAATATTTTCACATTGATCGTTTTGAATCACAGCTATTTCTCTGTCGTTATAACAATATAAATCATGTGTTTTAATTGTATTTGTAATAGGATCCTTGTATGTTCGTCTTGCAAAGTTGCCTGTTACCTTTGATCCATTAGGAAATTCATAATTAACAACATCTATATATCTATCTGTAAGTCCTTTTTTTAAATCCACATTTTTTACTGCATCATAATATGGGAGCCCATTTTTATATCTTGTAACTCTTGTACTTGTAAAATAACCTGGCGAACTTAGATATATACTTGACATACCAACATGCATATTATCTTGATCAAATCTATAAACAGAAAATTCTTCACATTTTTTAGAATTAAAATTTGTATGAAATTTTGAAAAATTTTTTTTATAATCTACACTAGTCTTCTGTATTTTGGTTGTCACACCTGTATTATTATTTTTTACAATAGTTGTATGTGTTACTTCTGTATTTGGAATTTTTTGTTCCAAATAATTTTTTTTAGATACTTGCTTTGTAATTGTTTTATATAACTGTCTATCTTTATATGATGATATAGTTTCCATACCATTTATGGTTATTTTTTTATAAACTTCAATTCCATTTTTAGATGTTCCTAATTTTTTTGAAAATAAATTTGTTAGTTTAAAACCAATTTTTCCAATCACTACAAAAATTCTACCTTTCAAAAATTAAATTTCATAATATTAATAATTATATAAACAACATCTATATAAAATTTTGCTACTTTTATTGAATTAATTTTACATAATAATGTAAAATTTTTTATTGTACAATATTATTATGAAAAATAATATTGTATTAATAGGCATGATGGGAAGTGGAAAAACAACTGTGGGAGCAGAATTAAGTAAAGCTCTCACTGAATTTCAATATGTTGATATTGATGCAGAAATTGAAAAAAGCACTCAAAAAAAGATTTCAGAAATCTTTTTAAAACATGGGGAACCTTTTTTCAGAATGCTTGAAAGCGATAAAATAAAAAAATTCTGTAAAGAAAAAAATATGATAATTTCAGCAGGCGGGGGAGCTTTTGAAAACGAGGATAATAGAAAATTAATGTTAGACTCTGCAAATGTAATTTATTTAAAAGCAACTCCTGAAGAAATTTACACAAGAATAAAAAATGAAACTCACAGACCACTTTTAAAAAAGAATTTTTCTATTGAAAAAATTGCAAGTATTATTGAAATGCGTAAAAAAAATTACGAAAAAGCAAATATCATAATTGACACAAACGGAAAAACTCCATATGATATTGTAAAAGAAATTCTCGGAGCATTAAATGGTTGATTTATCGGTAAAAATTAAACAAGAAGAAAATAGCTATCCGATTATAATTAAGAATGAAGATATTACGGATTTGGCAGAAAAAATTTTATCTTACACAAAAGATAAAAAATATCTTGCTGTAATTTCCGAAAAAGTTGAAAAATTTTACGGAAAAAAACTGAATATCCCTAAAGAAAATAAATTTATTCTGAGAGATGGGGAAAAAGAAAAGAATTTTAAAAACTACAAAAAAATAATTAACTGTGCACTCAAAAAGAAATTAACCCGTAAAGATACAATTATCGCAATAGGCGGAGGAGTAGTTGGAGATTTAGCAGGATTTGTCGCATCTACTTATATGCGCGGGATTGATTTTATTCAAGTTCCGACAACTCTGCTTGCCTGCGTCGATAGTTCAGTAGGCGGAAAAGTTGCAATTGACACTGATTTTGGGAAAAATCTTGTTGGAGCTTTTTATCAACCTAAAATAGTTTTTATTAATCCAAAATTTTTGAAAACACTTGATGATAGGCAATTTAAAACAGGCTTAGGAGAAGTTGTAAAATATTCTTTTATAGAAAAAAGCTGCAGATGCGAAGAAGAATTAAATCTTACAAATTTCTTATCTGAAAAATCGCAAGAAATTCTAAATCGTGATGAAAAAACGTTATCAAAACTTATTGAAATCTGTGTAAAACTTAAGATTTCTGTTGTAGAAAAAGATGAAAAAGAAAATGGACTTAGAAGAATTCTAAATTTTGGTCATACTTATGGTCATGCTATTGAAAAAATTACTAAATATAAAAAATTCACGCATGGCGAAGCAATCGTTGAAGGTATGAAATTTGCTTTTAATCTCGCAGTAAAAAGAAATCTTATCGACAAAAACTACAAATATCTTGCTGAAGATGTAATAAAAAAATACAACTTTAAAAAAATACCAACGTTTAAACTTGATAAAATGATTGAATTAATGCAAATGGATAAAAAAGCGACATCAAACAGTATTGTATTTATCTTGCCGACAGATTACTCGACAGTAGAAGCCTTTGAATTGAGCGCAAAAGATCTTGAATAAAAAAGGGTTGTATTTTGTATAAAATAAGTTATAATATAAATAAGGGCGGGACAAGTTGCCGCTTGCCCCTTTAAAAGCCCCAATTTAGTGTTTTAATAATTTAAGCGTTAGAATTATCAATAAGATAAGCACTAACGCTTTTTCAGTTACACTGAACAACACTGTATCACCCCCTTTCCTTTGCGGTTATACAAATTTATAGTTTGTCCCTCAAAGGTAAGTTAATGATAATCGGGCTTACCCTGTATTCAATAATACACCAAACTAATAAATAAATGCAATATTATTAAAAATAAAATTAATCTTCAACTTCTTCTAAAATATCTAAAACACTGCAATTAAAGAATTTTGCAATCTTTTCCAAAGTGCTGAGTTTAACATCAACATGCTCACCCTTTGTTAATTTTGTAATTGTTGTAGGGCTAATTCCTGTTAATTTTGAAATTTCATCTCGTGTATATTTCTTTTTCCAAACAACTTTGTAAAGATTTACTATTACCATATCAACAGTATAACTATGTTTTCTAGACTTGCCATAAAAAACTTGACAATGCCTTTTTAAAACAGTATAATATCTTTATTGAAACATTTAGTTACATTTGGGAGCAATTATGGAAGACGAAAATAATAAAAGTATTGGATATTATGAGGATTTGATAGCTGAACTTGACCTTAAACTTATAGAACTTTTATCACATGTTAAACTCCTTGCAAATGCAACAGGTTTTGCAAGAGATTTTGAAATCATGCCTGAGGATATAAACGCCCTTGCAACAACACTGCATGACAAAACTTTAGGCATTATTTATGTTGAACAGAAACTGAAATTATCACTTGATAAAATTAGCATTTAAATTTAAGGTTTTTTGCTTTTAAATAATCCGATAAATTTATCCCAGCCGTCTTTGAAAAATTTTCCGACTTTTTTCGAATTATCTACAATAAAATCTTTCACAGATTTTAAACTAATTTTTTTATACGCATTTTTCACCCAAGGCACTAATTTTGATTTAAACTTATAACCGCCAAAAATCAATGCACCTGCTGTAACCAATCCAAACATCCATTTTTTCCAAGACGGATTAGCAACAATATCTTTTTTATCAGGTTTTTCATGCAGAAATTCGTCAACATCAGGCTCTCTCAGATATGGAATCTTAGGATTTGATGCAGGGCCTGCATATGGTGACGGAATAACAGATGGAGAACCTACATATCTAGGTTTTTGTCCTGTTATATATGATGGTGCATCATAATCTAATACACCGTTTTGTGCTAACATATCTAAATTTGTTGCCCAATTATAGGTCATAACTTTTCCCTTTTTTCTACACACATATATAAAATATTTTTTTTCTCATAAATTGCTTTTTATACGTTTATTTGTTAAATTTTGTAATATGAAAGAGATTATAAATAATAATAAGTATCTTATTTTTTTATGGATACTAACGATTTTGGGATTGTTAATTTTTTGCGGACATTATTCTGGAATTTTAATAGATTTCGGACGTGAAGTGTATTACCCTGAACAAATATTACAAGGAAAAATATTATACAAAGACTTATTTAATATATACGGACCCTTGTCATATCAGATTAATGCTTTATTATACAAGATATTTGGAGCTAAATTATCTACCTTGTATTTAAGCGGTTGCGTATGTTCAATTTTGACTATTAGCGGTATTTATCTTATTGCTAAGAAATTTTTTGGAGAATTCTTAAGTTTTTGCATAGGATTTCTCACAATATCAATTGGGATTACAACTACAAGTATTTTTAACTATCATTTCCCTTATTCTTGGTCTGTTTTATACGGATTAATAAGCTTTTTATATTCTCTATATTTTCTTTTAAAATTCAATGATGAAAAAAAATCATTAAATCTTGTAATAAGTTCATTATTTGCAGGTATTTGTATTGCAAATAAATACGATTTTTTATTATACGGATTTGTAATTCTGTTTTTCATTATCAAAAATAAGAATTGGAAAGCATTTTTATCATTTATTTCAATTCCTTTATTAAGTTTTGGAATTTTATTTATTCAAGGATTATCAATAAATGATTTGATAAATTCACTTAAAATTACAAGTGCAATGGCAAATAGTAAGACTTTGACATACTTTTACCAAAACAGCGGAATTTATTTCCACCCAAAAGCATTATTAACTGATTTAATAAGCTTTTTAAAATGTGCAATCCCATTTGGTGTAATATTATATGGAGCATTTGCTTTTAATAAAAACAATAAAATTTTACCAATCAGTATATCAATTTTAGGGTATATCGGATATTTATGGTTTTTTACAGAAAATGTAAAAACGGCATTCGGATTTCTTCCACTATGTCTTTTGATTTGTGCAATTGCAATGTATAAAAAATTTGATACAAAGTTATTAATTCTGGTAATTTCTGCATTAGCAGTAAGTGCTAAAGTTTTCTGGGTATTGCTTTTATACAGCTATGGAATTTTTTATTTCCCTATTTTGTTAATTGCAATTTTCGCTCTGATTTTCAAAATACTACCTGAGAAACTTGAAAAAACAGCAGGTATTTACTTAATCATAGCAACAATTTTATATCTTTTTACAAACTTTTATATGTTATCTTTAGCAAATAATAAAGTTACAACTCCTAAAGGTACAATATACACAGT
>CALVEU010000064.1 GCA_944326635.1 Candidatus Gastranaerophilales bacterium
TCACAATATGCAAACATATAACGATAATCCGCTCTCAACCACAATGGAAAATTTACAACAAAATCAGGTAAAATATGCTTGAACCCTTTTAAGAATTGAACAAAATATCCTGTCCAAGCACAAGCAACAGTAATATTCCCAATTGCATATTCTAACATCAATATCCAACCGACCATCCAAGCCATAAATTCTCCCATTGTAGCATAAGTATAAGTATAAGCACTTCCTGCTACTGGAATCATTGCTGCAATTTCAGAATAACATAATGCCGAAAATACACATGCTATAGCTGCTAATACCATCGATATAATAATTGCAGGACCAGCACCAGCACTTTCAGGACCACCTTGTATTGCTGACCCGATAATCGTAAAAATACCGGTTCCAACAACTGCACCAATGCCTAATACTATCAAATCAAATACATTCAAAGTCTTTTTTAATTCAGACTTTTTACTCACAGCTATTAATTCGTCGGGGCTTTTTTTCTTTAAAGCGTTTAATATTATATTTTTCAATTCCATTATTTCATCATTTCTTGTTTTTTAAGTTCTACTTTTTCATTATGGATTCTGTTTTCGTTTTGTCTATTTCTCACAAATCCATATAATAAATAAATTATAGCACCTACACCTAACCAAACAGGGAATAATAAAGCTGATCCTGATGGCTGCATTGATTTATAAATCATAAGCCCGCCACAGCAAATAATTCCTAATGCTGGTGTAACTGGTGAAAATGGAACCTTAAAAGGTCTAGGTCTTTCAGGATCTGTCTTACGTAATATCAATACTGCAACACATACAATTATAAAAGATGTAAATGTTCCATAATTACATAATTCTGCAGCAACATCAAGATTTAAAGTTAATATTCCAAGCACAGCCAACAAACCAACTGTCCAAGTCAAAAGTGCTGGTGTATGAAATTTTGGGTGCAACTTTTGAAATCTTTGAGAAATAAAGTGATCTCTACTCATTGCATATAAAATTCTTGTTGCAGCCATCTCTAATACTAACAATACAGATGTCAAACCTGCTAAAGATCCTATTGAAATCAAACCAGCTGCCCAATTCATATTAAATAAAGACATACAATATGCCATAGGCGCTTTTAAAAATCCCATAGGGACAGCAACACTTGTATCTTGTAAACCTGTCAAAACTAATGCAACAGATACATATACAATAGTTGTTATTATTAAAGATCCAATAATACCAATTGGCAAATCTTTTTGAGGGTTCTTACATTCTTCTGCCGCAGTTGCAAGAGCGTCAAATCCAATATATGCAAAGAATATTAAAAATGCTCCAGCAAAAATACCAGCAGCTCCATTAGGTGCAAAAGGAGTCCAATTTTCTGGTTTTACGAAAAAAGCTCCAGCAACCACAAATAATGCAATTACTGCAAGTTTTATAAATACCATTACACCTGCCATTTTTGTAGAATCTTTTGTCCCTTTTACCAAAATCATAGTAATTAAAAGAACAATTAAAATCGCAGGTAAATTTATACAAAGCGGTAATCCAAACAACGTTGGGATATGAACAGATGCATCTGCTGCAGCAATTTTAGCAGCACTAAAAGCATCATTAACTAAATACACAGGAGGATGTGCAAGCCACGCAGGTAAAACTTTCTCAAACCCGCTTAAGAATTGAACAAAATGATTAGACCAAGCACAAGCTACAGCAATAAAGCCAATTGCATACTCAAGCATTAAAACCCAGCCTACCATCCAAGCAGCAAATTCTCCTAAAGTAGCAAATGTATAAGTATAAGCACCACCTGCTACAGGTATCATTGTCGCAAATTCAGAATAACATAGTGCTGAAAATATACAAGCAATAGCTGCAATAATCATAGAAACAACTAAACCTGGTCCTGCACCTAATGCAGATCCATCAGCACTACCTGCCGCAGCAATACCAACAACAGCAAATATACCTGATCCAATAATTGCACCTACACCTAAAATAATTAAGTCAAAAACTCCTAGAGTTTTTTCTAACCCTTCTGATTTTGCATCAGCAAGCATTTCATCAGGATTTTTAATCCTGGTAACAGTCTTTAAAAAGTTGCGAGTAAATGTCGCACGGTGAAATTTTTCAGCCATCTATTTTCCTTATGTTATTTACAAAGAGGGAATCCCATTTCTTCTCTTTGTGCTACGTATAATCTTGCAACAGCAGAAGCCATTGTTCTTACTCTATTAATAAAATTAATTCTTTCATCTTTACTGATTACACCTCTTGCATCTAAAAGATTAAATGTATGAGAACATTTTAAAACGTAATCATAAGCTGGTAAAACTAATTTTGCACTAATACAATTATCAACTTCTTTTTGATACAAATCAAACATTGTAAACAAAGCTTTTGCATCACTAACTTCAAAGTTATACTTTGATTGTTCTATTTCATTTTGTAAAAAGATTTCGCCATATTTTAGCGTATCATTCCACATAATATCATATACAGATTCTTTGTTTTGCAGATACATTGCAATACGTTCCAAACCATAAGTTAATTCCAAAGCAACGGGCTTAACTTCTACACCGCCAACTTGTTGGAAATATGTAAATTGAGTAATTTCCATACCATCAAGCCAAACTTCCCAACCTACACCAGCAGCTCCTAAAGTTGGAGATTCCCAGTTATCTTCAACAAATCTTACATCATGCTCTTTTAAATCAATTCCCATAGCCTCTAAACTTTTTAAATAAAGCTCTTGAGCATTATCTGGAGATGGTTTTAAGATTACTTGGAATTGATAATAATGACCAAGTCTGTTTGGATTTTCACCATATCTTGCATCTGTAGGTCTTCTGCAAGGTTCAATCATTGCAGTATTCCAAGGTTCAGGCCCCAATGAACGCAAAAAAGTTGCAGGATTCATTGTTGATGCACCTTTTTCAATATCATAAGGTTGTTGAATGATACAACCATAATCTGACCAAAATTTTTGTAAATTAAAAACTAGTTCTTGAAAGTTTAAAGCCATAACATATTCCATTATATATTGTATTTATTACACTCTTTTGCACAAATAAAGCAACCCCGCTCACAAGTGCTTTTTTCATAGTACGTCCAACATATTCAAATTGCAAATTTTATGTTTAAAAATATTAAGCAAGAATGAAACAATTAATTAAAATAATATTTTTTGCTACAATATTTTTTACTACCATTTACGCACTTTAAATAATCCATATTTTCCATTTGGATTACCCAAGCGCCACAACCTGATCCATTCCACCAACCAGCAGTAGTAGTATTAGATGAAGGATTACACATTGTTTGTCGAGCATGAGTACCTGCACCACCCCTTGGAATAACCTTTTCCTTAGTTACATTAAATGTAAAAGTATCAACACCCCAACGATTTGGATATTTATCACCATTAATATCTACTACAAATAGAAAGGAATCGGCACTTAAAGCTTGTTCAATTCCAACTTGCGAAGATAAACCAACAACTATACCATCATTAATTATAAATGTTGAAACATGAGTTATATTGTCTACAACATTATTTAACAAATCTTTTCTTCGCAGATTAGCAAAACAACCTTTAGTTCCAGACTTACACGTTTTTACATTTTTAATATATTTTGCAAACATTAAAACTACATCATCCCAACTTTCAACATTCCAAGTTGAAGGCTCTCCATAATCATTTAGTACACTAATATACGCATTTGATAATGTCGAATATGTTTTTTTTTAAACGAACGACAGCTTCTTTCTCTCGATGATTAGCGATAAGTGTTGGCATAGTTAAAGCAACAACAACACCGATTATCTCTAAAGTTATTAAGACTTCTGCTAACGTAAATCCCAATCAGTCATTGCGAGACTTTTGTCGAAGCAATCCAGCTTTTGTTTTTAAGAATTGGCTGGATTCTTTCTGGTATTCACCCTCAGAATGACTATAAGTTCTATCCCCTTGAGTAAAGAGCTTTAAATTCCCCCCCCCCCAAAGATCTTAAATCTTTTCATATACCATCCTTCCCTCATGATTACATATCATTAATAATACAATATTTACAAATTTTACACAATAGTGTTAGTATAAATTTATAATAAAGGAGATTAACCATGACTGATAAAATAATAATATTTTCGGGGAAACAATACTCAGGAAAAGATACTGTAGCAAAAATAATGCTGGCAGAAATGACAAACTACAAAAGATGTGCAATGGGAGATATTATAAAACTTACATATGGAGAACAGAAAGGACTTACATATGAAGAAATTGAAAAAAACAAACCATTATACAGACAAGATTTAATTAATTTAGGGAATTGGGGACGTGCACAAGATCCTGATTATTGGCTAAAAAAAATTATAGAACAAGATGGAAATATTATGGTAACAGATGTTAGAGTTCCTCATGAATATGAAGTATTTAAAAATGCTGGAGCAATTACAATAAGAGTTGAAGCATCAAGAGAAACAAGAGCATCAAGAGGAGAACTTGTAGGAGAAAATGATATTACAGAAATTGGACTTGATAACATCAAAGACTGGGATTATGTAATAGATAACAACTCTGATTATGAAACTTTAAAAGAAAAAGTTTATGCAATTATACAAAAAATAAAAGAGGATTAATAAAAATCCTCTTTTATTTTACCTATTAGCTTCTTAACAAATTAGACCATACCCTCTTTAACAGCTTTTACTGCAGCTTGTACTCTATCATTTACACACATTTTTTGTAAGATTGAACAAACATGAGCTTTTGCAGTATGCACACTAACAATTAATTCTTTTGCAATTTCTGTATTACTTTTACCTGATACAAGATGTTTCAACACTTCAAATTCTCTTTCTGTCAATGGGACTCTACCTTCTGAACTTGATTTACTTGGAAGAATTCCAATATTATCAATTTTAGGTAAAGAATTTAAAGTCATTTGTGCTACCATCGGATCAATCCAACAAACGCCGATTGATACATCTCTTACAACATCTGCCAATTTATTCGGGTCAATATCTTTCAAACAATAAGCACTAGCCCCTGAACTTAATGCAGCAATCACTTCTTCACATCTGTCATGAGAAGTTAGGGCAATAATTTTTGAATCAATATTCATTTCGCGACATTTTACCATAGCTTCGATACCATTCATGCCAGGCAGACCTAAATCCATCAAAATAACATCTGGTTTATGTCTTTCAATTAATTTTAGACCTTCTACAGCATCTTCAGCTTCAGCGACCACATTTATATCATCATTTGCATTTAACGCACAACGCAGACCCACTCTTGTTAATTTAAAATCTTCTACAATAATTACACTGATAGTTTTCGTTTGAGTTTCTGCCGTTTTTTGAGTCATGTCTTTACCCCACTTTCATAACAATTGCTTCTACATATCATCATCGACATGACTATTAAAGAATATCTATGAGTGTTAATCCATTACCCATATGGGTAATATTATTGTAAAAAGTACAATTAATATTTAAATTATAATTTATTTAATTATCATGATATAATATCTTTAGTATCTAAAAAATTATAATTTAAGGGAGTGTGGAAATGTTGGAATTCCTTTTCGGAAAAAAGAATAGCAATCAAAATGAGAAAGTAGTTAGATTAAATAAAATTTATGCAGCTTTAAAAGAAAATTACCCTGTTGAAAAAATATCTGAAAATAGAAAAAATGAATTAAGCAGTCTCATAAAAAAATATGGCTATTTACCATATCCATATATAAAAGCATTAGAAGAATTAACGCCTGAAGAAATTCTTTTTGGTCTTGAAATAAAATGGGGAGACAATAAAGTATTAAAAAACAATGAATTTATTGTAACAGATGATAAAATAAGCGTTTTATCAAGAAATAATATAAAAAATTCTTCATGGATTCAAAAAGAAGGACATGACATAAAATTAATAAACCTTGCTGGACTTGGAGACGGAAATAAAACTAAAGATACAGGTAAATTTATTGATTGGCTAAGACAACTATTAATTCTTCCTACAGGCAACTTAGAAAATAACATTTTCAACACTACAATATATTTAATACCTTTTCATCCTAGAGAATTTGGTTGTGCTTATCTTCCCAAAAGTTCTGAAGTAAGTGAAAAATTATTTGATGAAAATATTGAAAAGCTTACAGGCATGAATGGGAAAGAACAAGTACAAACATTTATAATGCTCGCACAATTAGCTGGGCACCCAGTAATTTATGATATATTGCCACAAACAGGAAGATTTTCGAAAGCTGTACTTGCCAACCCTGAAATAGCAAGATGGTTTGATATAAATATCTTAAATAAAGAATTAGATGCTAATATCGACAAAATTGCAAAAAACATGCCAGAATCTTTTGATGATGAAGATGTAGAACTTGTAAAAAATATTTATAAAGATTCTCAAAACGGATCCTCTGGGGATTTAAGTTCGCATTACAAAAACATCTATGATACATTTGACAGTTTAATGAATGAAGCAAAAAAAGAACTCTCAAATGTAATGATGAAAAAAGAAAATCAAGAAAAAATACACAAAAGAGCTAGAGATATTGTTGCAAGAATTCACGGATTCAAAAATAATCAAAAATTAACAGAAGATGATATTACAAAACAAATAGATACAATCCAAGAATTAATAAAAGAAGGTCTATGGCCAGCACCAGGCGGAGCTTGGTGTTCAGCAGGCGTACCAATTTATGACAAAATGAGTGAATGTGGTGGTTACCCAACATTTAAACATTACGATTACAAAGGAGAAGATGTTACAAATTTTGCTAATTTGGATTGCCAAACTCCATATTATTTCTGCTATTTAGAAAATGGAGCATTCAATACTCCTGTAATTGATTATTTTGTAAGCTACATGATAAATCTTCAAAAAGAATACAACTTTGACGGATACAGAGTTGATCATATTGACCACATTGTCGATAAAGTTTCAGAAAACCATGGACGTCCAATCAGTTATAGAGCCCCAAGAGTAGTTTTAAATAAATTAAATAAAACAATGAAAAGTAAAATTCCATACTTTGGAACACTCGCAGAATATATGTTATGGGACGATTACTTAAAAGAATACCATAAGGGCATGAACTTTGACCTTTTATGGGGAAATGATATTGTATCACAATCAGAAAAAACTCCAGAAAAAATTACAGAAGACAATCAACATTTATTTAATTACAATGTTAATTTCAAAAAAGGAGAAAAACTTTCTATATTAAAAACATATAATAATCAAGACGGAGAATTTAGATGTATTGACCAATACCCTGGACAACTTGGAGAAAATGGAGCTTTGTATAAATGGTTTAAATACAAATTCCTACCAGGGGGAAAATTTGCGCAACGCCCTATGTTATATGTAGATGGAGATGAAAGTTTTACCAAACGAGGCATTGAAAGTGTTATTGGAGAAGAAATATCAATGCCTAGAGAAAAGAATTACGAATTTTATAAAAAATTCAATGCGATAGACGTATTTGTAAAAAATAATTCTATAATATCAAACGGCGAAGCTCAAATGATAATTCAAGATGATGACGGTTTTTCATCTTGGATTATATCAAAAGTTCCAGAAAAAACAGCATATCTTGTTGTTTCAAACTACAAGTACACAAATGAACGTGTTACAATGTTTGATGAAGACAATAAAAGTTATTCAGAAATAATGCACGGGCAACCGGTATTTGATAAAACAATCAACTTACCATCTGATTATGTAATTTTAAAAGAATATTACATTGACGATGATGAATTCGTTTCAAATCCTTTTGATACAGAAACATCTACATTACATTTCGACAAATTGGAAGCAAGCGAATTCAGAGTATATGAATTGAAAAGAGCATAATATATGATAAAACAGCTTAGAATAAAAGATTACATTTTAATAGACGAACTCACTGCAAACTTTGATGAAAAATTAAATGTTATCACTGGTGAAACAGGTGCAGGTAAAAGTATATTGATAAATGCAATTGATATAGCTTTTGCTCCCCGTGTATCTAAAGATGTAATAAAACATGATAAAGAAAAAGCTGTTATTGAACTCGTCATTGAAAATACAAAACATGATTTAAGCAAATTGTTTGAAGAAAATGGTGTTGACAATTTGGGTTCTGAAATTGTTTTAACAAAAGAAATTACTCAAAATGGAGTACGTTCTAGAGTAAATGGAACTCTTGTTAATCAAGAATTTATAAAACAATTAAAATCATATTTCCTTGATATTCATTCTCAACATCAAACATATGCTTTTATGCAACCCAAATATCATATAAATCTTTTGGACAACTATGCTAAAGAATCATATGGTAATAAACTAGATGCTTATAGAGAAAATTTCAAAGAATTTCAGCATTTGCAATCTCAACTTGACAATTTAAAAAATGCTTCAAATGCAACTGAAAGCCAGATAGAATTTTTACAATTCCAAATAAATGAAATAGACAGTGCAAATATTCAAAGCCCTACAGAAGATGAAGAATTAAATTCTGAACTTGAAGTATTAGAAAATGCAGAAAAATTAAAAGAACTTACAGGCACATCTTATTGGGCTATTAATGGGGATGACGGATCTATAATTGAAGCCTTAGGAAAAATCAAACAAAACATTTTAAAAGCTGCATCTATGGATAAAAACTTGGAAGAATTAGAAAGCAATTTAATAGATACAATAGAAAGACTAAAAGATGTAGGATCTGATCTTAGGGATTACAGCCAAAATTTAGATAATGACACTGAAAGACTTAATGAAATTCAAGAAAGATTATTCTTGCTTGATAAACTAAAAAGGAAATATGGCGGAACTTTAGAATCCGTTCTTGAAACTTTTGATAAATTATCAAAAGAATTAAATGCAATAGAATTTTCTACTCAAAATATAGAAGAACTCGAAGCAAAAATCGAATCTACTCATAAAGAATTAATGCATACAGCATCTGAAATAAGTGAAAGCAGACAAAATTATGCTCAAGTTTTATCTGTTCTAATCCAAGAAAAATTAGAAAAATTAGAACTACCAAAAACAAGATTTGAAATTTCAGTTACACAAAAAGAGCTATGTTCTGATGGAATTGATAATGTAGAATTCTTAATATCAACAAACGTATCAGAAGATTTAAAACCTCTTGCAAAAGTCGCATCAGGCGGTGAAATTTCTCGTGTAATGCTTGCTATAAAATCAATTTTTGCGCAAAGTGATGATATAAATACAGTAATCTTTGATGAAATTGATACAGGGATTTCTGGAAAAGCATCACAAAGTGTTGCTGATGAAATTGTAGAATTATCAAAATACCATCAAATCATTTTAATTACACACCAAGCTATAATTGCATCAAAAGCTGACAAACATTTTTATGTAAGAAAATCTCAAAGTGATGAAACAAAAGTAGAGGTCTATGTACTCACAGGAGAAAATAGAATTAAAGCTCTTGCAGAATTAGCTGGCGGAGAAATTAACGAGCAATCAATTGAATTCGCAAAATCATTAATTTTACAATAAAAAAAGGAGCAATAAAACTCCTTTTATGTTTAGGATATTTAATATAAAAGATTAATCCAAATTGCTTATGGAACAGATATGTCCCTAATCCTCAATAAAATCTCTGAAGTGCTGTAATTCCTTTTTCGCTCTAATTTTTGATAATGCTGAATCTTCAAGTTGTCTGATACGTTCTTTTGAATATCCCATTATCTCTCCAAGCTGTTCTAATGTTAG
>CALVEU010000065.1 GCA_944326635.1 Candidatus Gastranaerophilales bacterium
GATTGTCTTTTGCTCCTAAAAGTTAAACCTGAAGGTAAAGGTGAGATGTTTGCAAGAGATTGGGCTAACGGGTTAAAAAAATGATTACAAAAGGTATAAGAGGAGCAATTACAGTTGAAGAAAATTCCAGTGAGGCAATAAAAAATGCTACACTTGAGCTTTTAAATGCTATGATTTGTGCTAACAATATTGAAGAATCAATGATTTCTCATGTTATTTTTACTCTAACGAATGATTTGAATGCTGCTTTCCCTGCAAGATATGCAAGACTTGATTTAGGTTGGGAAAATACAGCAATGATGTGTTTTCATGAATTAGATGTTCCAAATGCTTTGTCAAAATGCTTAAGAGTTTTAATTGTTCTTAATTGTGATGAAAAATTTATACCGCAATTTATTTATCTTAAAGGCGCATCTATTTTAAGATAATTTAATGATTTTGATTGATTCTAATCTAATTTAGTAATTTCACTCATTGCTGGATCAAGAAGTCTTCTACCAATGTTTGGAAATTCAATTGAGCATAGCATTTTATTTCCATATTTTATCATTTTTTCTACTATACCTTCTCCATATTTTGGAGTTGAAACTCTATCTCCAGGTTCTAATTTTTGATTTTCTTTTGGTTCCATGTCTTCTGTTTCATATATTGGCACAACTGGTGTTTGTTGGATATTATTAATATCTTGAAATTCTTCTAGCTGAATATTTGTATCATCTATTGTTAAATCATCGATTAAATTTAGGTCATCTTCAGTTAATTCATCTGTTTCAATATTTTCATTATCTTTGATTTCGTAATTTTCATCAGGAAGTTTTTCATAAAATATTTTATCGACATCTTTTGCAACTTGTTCAACTAATTCGTCATTTGTTTCAATAATTTGTGGTTCACCAAAATTTTCTTCAATATCGACATCTTCTACTGAATAATCAATTTCAGGTTCTTGAAGTTCTATTTGAGGCTCAATTTCTACTTCCTCAATGTCATTAATATCATTTTCTGGATTGTTGTATGTTTCTAGATTTTCTTCTTGAATAGTAGGTCCTTCAGTCTCAATTTCTAAGGGTTCTATAGTTTCATCAATAATTATATTTTCTTGAATGTTATTTGTAATTTCTTCTTTTTCTTTTACAGCAGTATCTTCTTCAATAATTTCTTCAGTTTGGTTTTCTGAAAGAATGTTATCAACAGGTTGTATTGTATTTTCATTTATTGATATTATTTCAGTGTCTTCTGTTGTATTGTTATTTTGTTCTAATGGAATTTCATCAATTTTTATATCAGGATACTCAACTTCAGGCATTTGAGTAAAATTATTTTGATTGTTTATTTCAGTTTGTTTTTCTTCAATAACTTCGCCTTTGTTTGTTTCCTCTTCTTTATTTTCTTTAATTGGTGGCATAGGAATAACATTTTCTGTTATTTCTTCTTGAGTATTATTTTTTTCTTCTTTTTTTTCAATTTCGATTTCGTCAAGTTCAACAATTAATGGAATGTTTTGAGTATGAGCTCCGTATATAATAAACTCATCTTGGTTTAATTTGTTTAAAAATGTATTGTAACTTGCAAAATCATGTTGTAATGTTAGTGGCGCAAATAAAATTAAGTTTTGCGCTACTTCTTTTATTTCTGGTAAGTATTTATATTCGTGTTGACAAATGAGTGTTGTATAAACATTGCTTCTGGTAAGGAATTTTTTTAATAATTTTTTATCTGTGTTTGAATTATTTATTTTCGTAAATGCATATATATCTGAATTTATGGAATTCATAATTCCATAAGTATATGACATAATTTCTTTTTGCAAAGAATCTGGCATATCAGAAATATCAATAACTGTTAAATTTGATTTTTCAATTGCAATGCTTAAATTTAAAACATCTTTTAGAGTTTCTGCAAAAACATTTAGGTCTCTGTACTTAAGTAATTTGTTTTTTAATAAAACAAGTTCTGTTATTTTAGTTTCTTTATATTGTTGATCTACAACATCTAGAAATGTTTCGAATGGAATATAGCCTTCAGGTAATGTTTTAGTATATTCTTGTACTTCAATAAAAATATCTTGAATAATTGCTTTGCTTGTAGCATCAACATCTTCTAGTTCTGTATCGTATATAAAATTGATTGTGTCATAGTTTAATGGTAATTTGAAATCTTTACCAAAGTATAGTTTATTTTCAAAATCAAATTGACCATCTGTATCAAAAACAATAATTTTTTCTTTAAATTGTTTTATAATGTTATTAAGAAGTATTGAAGTGTTTTCTAAGTTGTTAGAACAGATGAGTAGGTTGTTATCAAATATTGTTTTATCAACTTTTAATTCAATTTCTTGTTGTGCAAGTTGTCCAATTCTTATAGGATCTTCAATTGGAATGATGTCTAGAAGTTCATTTGATGGAAGTATTGTCACTTTTGCTTTAGTTGAAGGAATTGTTCCATTGTAATTTTTTAGTATTCCATCTTCATTGAATGTGAATAATAATTTTACAATAGCAAAATTAATTGTAGAATCAGCCTTAATGTTTACAACTTGGGCTACATAAGGAGTGTTTGTATCCTCTATAATTACAAAATTAGAAAGTGCAAGATTATCTTTTACATCATAAGCTATTTTTACTAAATTGTTCTTAATTTCCAATACTTTCATTTAAACTTCCTCACCTTGAAACATAGTTTACCATGAACATGCTAATTTTGTACTAAATCTTGAAGTTTGTTATAGATATCAATTGTTAAAAGACATATTTTTAAATCTCTTTTTACTAGACTTTTAATTGTTTCTTTATAGCATTTTAATAATGCTTTATTGATACCGTTAGGTTCATCTAATAGAGTTTTTATTTTATTAGAATATTCCTTATCTCTTGTGTTTGGTTCTATTTTATCAGCTAAGAAAACAATTTTTTCAAAATCTGTCATATCAAGTTTCCCTAAGGTATGCCATCTTATGGCAGATAAAATGTCTTTATCGTTTACTTGGAATTCTTTTTCTGCAATATAAGCACTTACAGGAGCGTGTAGTGTTTTGTAATTAAGCATTTCGCATTCTTCAACATTCAAATGCTGATGTATAATATCTAATAATTTTTCGTTTGAAAAACATTTTGCACAGTCATGCAAAAGACCTGCAAGATATGCTTTTTCACTGTCTAAGTTGAATTTATTCGCAAGTTCTTTAGCACATTCTGCTGTCCCAAGTGTGTGAATATATCTTTCTTCATTAAGATTGTTTTTTAACCAACTAAGTATTTCTGTATAATCCATTTTTATTTATATAATCCTCTACTTCTTTCGATACTAAATTTTTAATAGATAAGCCTTTTGAAATTTTATTTCTTAATTCAGTTGATGAAATGTCAATAAAAGGCATTTTGGCAATTCTGTAATTATAACCTTTTTCTTTAAGGTGAGTTAGATTTACCTCTTCATTTTCTCTTACAAATACTATAAAATCAACAAGTTTTTTGAATTTATCAGTTTCATACCAACTTTCAATTTTTTCAAAAGCATCGGTTCCTA
The DNA here is from genome assembly GCA_944326635.1 of Candidatus Gastranaerophilales bacterium. GTDB lineage: Bacteria > Cyanobacteriota > Vampirovibrionia > Gastranaerophilales > Gastranaerophilaceae > Stercorousia. The sequence continues at coordinate 3,526 of CALVEU010000065.1, forward strand.
TAATAAAGTTAATCTTTCCATCAATTTTATATTTTTTGTTTAATTCTTGAGCTGTTAGGAATGAATAAGATTTGCCTTCATTTTTATATTCAATATCCGAAATTTCAAAATGCGGATTATATTGAATTGCAAGTTTTACCATGTTATAGCGATGCTGACACATTTCTGGTGCATAATTTTTATGTGGAGGTTTGTATGCAGGTATAAAAATGATTTTGTCAAAACCAAAATTTTCTAATACATATTCTGCCATTTTTATATGAGCTTTATGTATAGGGTTAAAAGTCCCTGAAAAAATGCATAATTTCATGATTAAATTATATTATAAATATTTATAAAACATTAATATTTAATAAAAAAAACCTGATTTCGTTTGAAACCAGGTACAAAATTTGTAGGGGAAAAATTAATTGGAGTTAAATTGTGTTAAATTAAGTGTAAAGCTTGTTTGTTTGCCATTGCGATGAAATTCATCTGAGCAAATAATAAATCTGATCTATCTTCAAATGGCTGGTTATTGTTAACAGTAACTTGATTTTCATAGATGTTTTTTAGTTTGTCATCAATTTTTTTCAAATTTGCAACTGCCATCTTTGACCTCTCATTCTTCTTATTTATTGCTTGTGTATATATAAAGTATATACAAATATCTAAATTTCAGAAAACATAAAACTTGTTACATTTCGTAATATATTATTTTAAATAGCAATAATTGCTAAAAATTTGTTTTTATATTTATATAGGGAAAATAGGGAAAATTATGCTCGATAATAACATTAATAACAAACAGCAGTTACTCCAGTTTAAGGCTATTTCACCGCAACAAGCATCTCAACAGCAAGTTGCTATGCAGGCTGTAAATCCTGAATTATTAAAGGAAAATGTTCAGGATAGTTATGTAGCAAATAGAATTGGAGAAACAACAGAAGATCCTAAAGGAATGTTATATACTGCGGCATTAACTGTTCCTACTTGGTTTGCAATTGCTAAGGGAATGGATGTTTATGCAAACAAATCAAGAGGAGATTTTGAAAATACAGTACATCATAAAGTCGGGCAATTTGGTGATGATGTAACTAATTATGTTAAAAATAGTTCATTTGGAAAATCAAGTTTTGCAACTTCAATAAATAATGGTTTTAAAAGTTTTAAAGTTTTTTTTAAGAAAAATTTTGTAGATCGTTTTAAAATTACTCGTGCATTTGCATACACTCCATCAAAACCAGAGCTTCCTATGGTAATCGGGCAGGCTGATGGTATGGTTGGTATGCAGTTGTTTGATTATCCGCAACATGGTGAAAAATTTGTAGAACCTCTTAAATATATAGAAGACTTGGATTGTTATGGCGCTTCTAAAACAGATATTGCAAAATGGAAAGGTTTATTAGATAAAGCAACAACTCCGCAAGCAAGAGCTGAAATAATGCAGCGTGCAGAATTAGAAACAATTTTGCAAAATTCAAGGTTAAAAAGAACTCCGGCTCAAATTGCAAAGGAAATTTCAGGTTTTAAAGCATTAACTCCAGAGGCTCAAATTGCGAAATTAAAGGATTTAAAGGCTTTTGAGTGGGGTTATAAAGATTTTGCTGAAATGGAAGCTGTTCAAAAGGATATTCATAAATGTATGCCGAGAGTCTTAGAAGCTTGTCATGATGCTAATAAAAAAATGTTTACAAGAATTTGGGGTTCTAACCATAGTGCTTGGGGGCGTTTTAAAACTTGGATTATAGGTCGTGAGGTCTATGCATCTGAAACTGCAAATAAGATAGCTGGTTCATTAGGAAATATAAATTTAGCTGAAAATAAAGAATTAGACAATGTTTTGAAAAAGACTGGTTTGGATAAGAAAATTCCAAAATCTATGCTAGGAAAATTTTTAGCTAAATATAATAACTTGGTCTTAGAAGGTGCAACAAATAGGGTTGCTGGTGGTAAATTTGTTGCATTAATGCAGGCTGCTTATTTAGCTGATGTTTTATATAAAACTGCTAAAGTTGACGGTGCGAGTGAAAAAGTTAAAACATTTGCTGAACGTTTTACCGAAATGATTGCATTTTTCGTTGCAATGCCTTTTGCAATTCAGTTAATGCATAAAGTTGGCGGTTTGCAATATGCAGGAATGACTAAAGAGCAAGTTGAAAAATACAGGCAGCACTTAAAAATTCATAATGATAAAGCAATGGCTGGTGGATTTGCTGATAAATCAGCTTGGAAAGCAAGCAAAGATGCTTTAAAAGCTGAGTTAAATGCTGGGGTTAAAAACCCTATTACAAAATTATTCAAACGTATTGGCCGTATTGTGACAGTTGGTCTTGAACAAATTAGACCATTTGATAAGAAGGCTGTTACAAGAAATGGTATTGGTGATAAAATAAAAGATTTATTTAGACATCCTAAGTTTGGTATGAAACAAATGGCTGGTTACCCAATGAGAATTATATTAGGTATGATGGTAATTTTACCTTTCTTGAGTAAACTTGCTGTTAAGGGTTCTCACTTATTATTTGGGAAACCTCAAAATTCTCTTTTAGATGAAGGTAAAGAAGATAAAACACAAGCTCAAGCAATTAATCAAGGTCTTCAATTGCCTCCTCAATTGCAACAGCCTTTAAATCAGTCTCAACAAACAACAACTACTACAACAACAACTAATACTACAAGATCAAATCAGAACTCAAATCAAAGTCCTTCAAATTTGTTGAATCCTTATAAAAATGGCTCTACAACTACTACGACTACAACTACAACGACAAAGTCTGCTTCTAATTCAGAGAATAAATCTCAAGAACCAGTGAGAACATATATTCCATCTCCTGTTGGAGTGCAAATTCAAAATAAAGAAGATTTAACAGCCGCAGATGCAGCTATGCGCAGAGCTGATTTGGCTGAACAACAAGCGTTGCAGACATTGAAAATGAATTAATTTCAAATGTTGCCCAATTAGTAATAGCATGTTATAATTTTTTCGGAGGGTTTTATGGTTGCAACATTTGATTATAAAGGTTTTGCGAAAGATTTAACAAAAGAAGCTGAAAAAAGTATTCCAGAAGATATTGCTTTGAAGCATAAAAAAGAATTTTTGGATAAAATATATAATTTTACTTATATTGCAGGTGAAGCGTTTTCAAATGATGAGACTATTGAAAACGCTGATACAGCTAAAACTTTAACTCAATTAATTTCAGAGTGGACATTTCACAAATATATAGATTTATTGCGTTCTGATATACCAGAAATGTATCATGAAAGTATTTTACAAAAACTAGCTTATGTTGCATTTGAAATGGGTAAAGAATCTTTATTCAGTAATTTGTCTCAAGAACAAATGCTTACTTTAGTTGAAGTTCAAGTGAAAAAAGCTTTTATAAAGGCTTGTAAACAGCTTTTGGATAGTGAAAAAATTTCTCAAGAAGCTTTTGATAAAGTTTGTAATTTATCATATGTAGATGAATATTCAAGCAAACTATGTCATAATATAAAAATAGCACCAAGAACCAAAAATACCTTTAAATATACAATTTTAGCTTTGTTTGTTGGCGTTTTGACTTTATGCGCAAGTGCTATTTTTCCACAATCTCCATATTTAGCTATAATTAGTCCAATTATTTTGATATTGTTATCTGCTTATATCGGGTTTTATATTGGAGTAAGACATTCTTCTAAATAGTACATCTATATATGTTGTAATAACTCAGTGAATATGTTATAATAAGATTAGCTCTGTACAGGTGCTCATTTTGTTCCTACATTTATTTTAAAAGGGAGAATTTGACTCTGTCAGGATGTGAAGTATACCCGCCGATTTATAATCGCCAGCGGGAAACGGATAATCCGAGGCGTTCACCCACCTGCGAGACCACGCAGGCAACAAAATCACATCTGTATAGGGCTTTTTATGAAGTATGAAAGGAGCAATTTATGATTAATTCTTTAAGATTAAAATGTCGGGGGGGGGGCATCTAAAAGCTTTTTCTACTAAGTGTTTTGAGGATTTTGAATTTGGCTTCACTCTTGCAGAAGTATTGGTCACATTAGGTATAATTGGTGTCGTTTCAGCAATGACTGTACCTACTTTAATGCAGAATTATCAACGTAAGAGTTATGTAACACAATTACATAAGTTTTATAATGAGATGTCTCAAGCATTAATGCAGTATCAGGCTGATAATAATGCTATTAACTTAAAAGAGGCTGGTTTTAGAAATCAGGATAATTTAAATAATTTTATAAGAAAATATTTTAAAGTTGTTTCAGAGTGTGGTAAGGATAGAGCTCCTTGTTTTGCTGAGTCGTATAAAAAGATAAATGGCTTAGATATAATAATTGATAAAACAGTTGCAAATGGGGACACATTTACTCTTGCAAGTGGACAAACTGTAAATATTAGTTATACAGAAGGGACTTATAAATTTTTAGTTGCGCTTTTAATTGATGTTAATGGTCAAAAAGGTCCAAATATACAGGGAAGAGATTTATTTGAGATGTATATTTATGATCCTAATAGCGGTTGGTTTATTGATGATTTAAAACCTGATGCAACTAGTGTTGTACCTTTAACAGAAGATCAAAGGGAGGATCAATTTACGAAATACTGTCTTGCTGGTACTGCTTCAAATAGACATGGTTGTTTCGGAAAGATTTTAAATGATAATTGGGAAATGAGTTATTAGTGCTATTATGTAGTTTAATAAGCGATAATTTTATTATTGCTTATTAAAGCTTAATATGTTACAATTCTTGTATGAAACAGGCTATTCAAACAATTGTAATTACTGAGCAGTTGCATACTGCGGAACTTTTGAAACGTTATATAGAAGATTGTGAAAAATTTTCTTTTTTAGCAGAAACTTCTGATTTTTCAAAAGCATATAGTGCTATAAAAGAACTTAAAAAAGTACTTGTAATTGTTGATGTTTCTGAATATCAGGAGCAAGCATTAAATTTTGTATCTAAAATTACCTCAGAGTTTAATGATTGCAGAGTAATTGCATTGTCTGATAAGCCTGTTGTTGATTTAGTTATTAGAGCTATGAGGATTGGGGCTTCCGATTTCCTTTCTTTACCATTAATAAAAGATGAGTTTTTTGAAGTCTTGAATAAAACTTATCAAGATTTAATTGGAGATAAGCCCAAAAAATCTAAGTGTAGAGTAATAACAGTTTATTCAAACAAAGGTGGTGTTGGTAAAACTTCTATTGCATCTAATTTGGCTTTAGAACTTGCGAAGATAACTAAAGAAAATGTTGCACTTATTGATTTGAATTTTCAACTTGGAGATGTTACAACTTTTCTTGATTTGAAGCCTTCTTTTAATATATCTTATATGCTTCAAAATTTAGATAAGATTAACGAGGATTTTTTATTATCTACTTTGGAAAAGTATAAAGATACTTCTTTATATGTTTTAGCTGATCCTCCATATTTTAAGCAAGTTGATGATGTGCCATCTAAGGATATTACAAGATTATTTAATGTTTTACGGGAAACTTTTTCTTATGTTATAGTTGATACATCAGGCGGTTTTGACAATAGAGCTATGACTGCTTTAGAAAATTCTGATTTAATTTTTCTTGCAACAATTGTAAATTTACCCGCAATAAGAAATTGTCAAAGATGTCTTGAATTGTTTGAAAAATTAGGATTTGATGAAGATAAAGTTCAGGTATTAATAAATCGTTATATGGAAAATGATGAGATTAAAGCTGAAGATGTTGAAGAGGTATTAGGTAAAAGCTTATATTGGAAAATACCTAATAATTATTTTACGATGATGTCTGCTATTAATAAAGGTGTACCTGTTTCTGATATTAATCCAGATTCAAATGTTGCATTAAGCTATAAAAATTTAGCATTAATGGTTTCAGATAGCGTTTATCGTCAAAAATTAAATAAAAAGCTTGGAAGGATTTAGAAGTGTTACAAAGTAGTAAGTTAAGTAATCGATTTAAAAGTAGTGCAAATGACGATGTAATTAAAGATAAACCTAAAAAATTTGTATTTTCAAAAGCACAAATAAATTCAACAAGTTCTGAAAATGAAGATTTGCAAGAAAATGTAATTGTTGAAAGTTCTGTTCCCGAGAAGACATTGGATATTAATATGGAAACAGAATTAAAGAAATCATTATTAGAAAAAATTGATTCTATTCCTGTGTGGTTTGAATATACAG
>CALVEU010000066.1 GCA_944326635.1 Candidatus Gastranaerophilales bacterium
TTCCAATAATACCTAAAGTAATTAAAATCTAAGCGAGAGTAAAAGCCCTAGAACTATCTATGTTTCGCGGGGGGGGGGCACTCTCAAAGCTTCTTGAATAAACATTTTTCAACCTCCATATTTTTTATCATTATTTATTATTTTGGAATATTTGTCAAGTAATTATACTATAGCCCCATGAGAAGCATCTTGTACGTTTCTTGAATATTTATACAAGTAACCTGATTTAATTTTGGGTTCAAAAGGTTTTAAATTCTTTTTACGATTTTCAAGTTCATTATCGTCAACAAGTAGTTCAATTGAACGGTTTGGGATATCTATTTTAATCTTATCGCCATTTCTTATTAAAGCAATAGTTCCGCCAGTTGCGGCTTCTGGACAGATGTGTCCGACGCAAATTCCTCTTGTTGCTCCTGAAAATCTGCCGTCAGTGATAAGGGCACATTTTTTTCCTAATCCTTTACCAACTAAAAGTGATGTTGGAGCAAGCATTTCTCGCATACCTGGACCGCCTTTTGGCCCTTCATAACGGATTACTATTACATCTCCTTCTTTAATTTCATCATTTTCAAGAGCAGTCATCGCTTCTTCTTCACTATCAAATGTTTTTGCAGTACCTTCGAATGTGTAACATTCAGGAGCTACACCTGATGTTTTGATTACGCAGCCGTCTTTTGCAAGATTGCCGTATAAAATGCTTAAGCCTGCTTGAGTGTAAGTTGATTTGTCATAATCAGGAATGATGTCATCTTCTTTCCAAGCCTGTTTTGCAATTTCTTTTGTTGAAATTCCTGATACTGTTTGGGTATCAGAAAGATGTTTTTCAAGAGATTTGATTACAGCAGGAACTCCTCCTGCATTGTGAAAATCGGCCATTGTCAAAGTTGATGAAGGATTAATTTTGACAATTTGGTGTATTTTTTTACTTAATTCTTCAAAGTCATCTAGAGTAACATTAATATTTCCTGCATTTGCAATTGCAAGGATATGTAAAAAAGTATTAGTAGAACCGCCAAGAGCTAAGTCTGCAGTTATTGCATTTCTAAGACTTTCTCTAGTTATTATATCAGATGGTTTTAAATTTTGTTTTATAAGTTCAACAATTTGCATTCCGCTTTCAAAAGCTATACGGCGTTTTTTAGAAGATACAGCTGATGAAGATGCACAATATGGCAAGCTCATTCCCATTACTTCTGTGAGACAAGCCATTGTATTTGCTGTATACATTCCCTGACATGCACCTGCTGATGGACAAGATTCTTCTTCAAGAGCAAGAAGTTCTTCTTCTGAAATTTCTCCTTTACGGAATTTACCGACAGCTTCAAATGAGCCTGTTACCATTGTTAATTTATGGTGGCTTCTGCATTCTCCATCAAGCATTGGTCCTGCTGTTACGATAATTGCAGGAATATTTAGTCTTAAGGCACCTATTAACATTCCGGGAGTAATTTTATCGCAGTTAGATAAAAGGACGATGCCATCTAATTGGTGAGCTGCAGCAACGCTTTCAACGCAATCAGCAATTAAATCTCTTGAAGGTAGAGAGTATCTCATTCCGCTGTGTCCCATTGCAATTCCGTCACAGATTGCTGGTACTCCAAAAATAAATGATTGCCCTCCAGCACTATGAATACCTTTTTCAATTTGGCGTTCTAAATCTCTCATTCCGATATGTCCTGGTACTAAATCAGAAAAAGAACTTGCTATACCTATGAAAGGCGCTTTCATATTTTTTTTGCTAACTCCAGTAGCCATTAAAAGACCGCGATGAGGAGTTCTTGCTATACCTTTTTTTATATTATCACTTTTCATTTTTTTGAATCCTTTTGATATTCCAATCATCATCCCATTCAATAAATCCTTCTATATCTATATTGTGATATTTGTAAGGATTATTGATATATTCTGGATTAAATAAATTAACTTTTGCAAGTCTTTTTATTATATCAGGGATAAGAGTTGTGCTGCCTGCAATTGTGCCTTCTTTAGAAGTCGCTTTTATTCCGTCATAATAAACTTTTTCATCTGCAAATATCATTTCTTTTAGGTTACTTTTTGTAATAGGCAGACTGTCACTTATTAATAGAATTTTATCTTGAGGTTTGGTTTTAAATACCAGTTTTAATGCATCATCTGATACATGAATTCCGTCTGCAATTATTTCTGTATAAATATTATCGTTAATCAAAGCCGAAAGGGTTGTAGAAGAACCTCTATGAGTAATCCCTGACATCGCGTTAAAAAGATGTGTAGCTCCTGTACATTTTGATAAATTTCCGCCAATACAATGTCCTGCTTGGATTTTAATATTTTTATCAGACAAATAATCCAATAATCCTTCATCAAGCTCAGGTGCTAGTGTGATGACTTTTATAAAGTCATCTTCTATAAGTTTGTAATTTTCTGGTGTAAGTTTTAGGAAATGTTCAGGATTGTGGATCCCTTTTTTTTCAGCGTTAAGAAAAATTCCTTCCAGATGTATTCCTAAAATTTTAGCCATATCAGATGTTTGTCTTTTTGAGGCTTCTTTTATTATAGAAATTGCACGCTTAGTATTCTCTACGTTGTCAGTTACAATTGTAGGGAATATTCCGCCTATACCATATTTTAAAATTTCTTTTGATAAATATAAAACGTCGTCTACAGATGCTTTGTTAAAATCAATTCCAAAACATCCGTGAAAATGTTGTTCAATTAATAGTTTCGTTTTCATATTTTAATTATACACCAATAAGTTGAAATAGAGCTAAAAATATGTTAATCTAATTTTATCAATTAAGAAAGGAGCTATATATGAAAAGGTTTCAAGCATATCAGATACAAAAATCTTTTAAGAGCAATCAATCTTGTGTTGAAGTGTCTACCTCAGCAGTCGGGGGGGGGGCAATTTAGAGCTTATCCCACAAGCTTTTAGGAGGTTATTTAAAATTTTTGTGTCGGGTCAAGCGGCACGCTTGGGATTTACATTAGCAGAGGTATTGATAACTTTAGGGATAATTGGTGTTGTTGCAGCAATGACAATGCCTTCGTTAGTTACAAATTATCAAAAAAAACAGACTATTTCTCAATTAAAAAAATCTTATTCTGTAGTTAGTCAAGCATTAGTTTCTTCTCAAGCTGAAAATGGAAGTATTGAGGAATGGAATTTAAGCAATATTGGTCAAATGAATCCTGATGATCCAAATGGGAGTTATTCTGAAACTCTAACATCTTTGTTAAATAAGTATTTTTTACCATATTTTGATGTTGTTGAAGATTGTGGCTTAAATTGTTCTTTACAAAAAAATATAAAAAGATATGAATTGAATAAAGTTAAAGAAGTATCTTGGTGTGATAAGTTTCATTATGTAATAACATTGAAGGATGGTACGATTATTGCATTTATGATGGATTCAAGTGGTGTTGGTGTTTATCAATATGTATATATCCATGTTGATATAAATGGAAATTCTAAACCAAATATATATGGTCGCGATATTTTTACATTTATGTTAACATCTGCTACAAAAAATTTAAATATGGCAGGTAGTGGCTATTCTAGAGAAATTTTAAAGTCAAGTGGCAGAAGAGGTTGTAATAAAAATTCTTCTAGTGATGCAGGTTTTTATTGTGGAGCTTTAATCCAATATGATGGTTGGGAAATAAAAAATGATTATCCTTGGTAAAAAAGAGAGGCTATTGCCTCTCTTTTTATTTTTAAATTACGCTTCCTTCAAAAACCTTTCGAGCTTCTTCTCTATCATCAAAGTGAATAGTTTTGTCTTTTAATATTTGATAATCTTCGTGGCCTTTGCCTGCAATTACAACTACATCATTATTATTTGCAATTGATTTTAATAATCCTATAGCAGTTCCTCTGTCTGGTTCTACTATAACGCTTTCAGTGTTTACTGATTTAAGGCCTGCGATTATATCTGTAATTATAGTTTGAGGGTCTTCTGATCTTGGATTATCACTTGTAATTACAATTTTATCTGCAAGTTTTTCTGCAATAGCTCCCATTTTAGGTCGTTTTGTTGCATCTCTGTCGCCACCGCAACCGAATAAGCATATTAATTTGCCGTCTTCAGGAGTAATTTCTCTTGCTGATTTTAATACGTTTTCTAATCCGTCAGGAGTGTGTGCATAATCTACAATTACAAGAGGTTTTTTTACAACTACTTCAAATCTTCCTGCAACTCCTTTTACGTTTTGTAAAGCTTTTATAGCTGTTTCAATATCAATTCCGATTGCAAGAGCTGCTGTGACAGCTGCTAGGACATTATATACACTGAACATACCGTTCATATGAAGATTTACTTTGTGTTCTTTAGCATTTGCTACTAATGTAAATTCTGCACCATTTAAAGAGAAATTAATATTTCTTGCCATTACATCACTTTGTTGTCTTACTCCGTATGTAAGAACTTTTACACCTTCAGGAACAACACTTATAAATCTGTCGCCATATTCATCATCTGCATTTATTACTGCAAAATCTCCTTCTTTCAAATGTTCAAAAAGTAGAGCTTTTGCTTTGAAATAATTATCCATTGTAATGTGGTAATCTAAATGGTCTTGAGTGAGGTTTGTAAATACAGCTCCGTTAAATCTGCAACCACCTACTCTGTTTTGTTCTAAGGCGTGTGAACTTACTTCCATTACTACATTATCAATTTTTTCAACATCTTTAATCATTCTTAAAGTCGCTTGTAATTCAGGAGCTTGTGGAGTTGTATGTTTTGCATCTCTATATTCTCCGTTTGAAGATAATTTATATCCTAATGTTCCAATTAATGCACATTTTTCATTATTTTCTTCAAAGATTTTTTGAATTAAGTGAGTTACTGTTGTTTTACCGTTTGTACCAGTAATGCCGATAAGATTAATTCCTTTTGATGGACTAGAATAGAATCTATCTGCAATATCAGCAATTTTATGTCTTGTAGATGCCACTACAACTTGAGGGATTTTTGTTCCTTCAACTTTTCTTTCGACTAATAATGCAGCTGCTCCTGCTTCAATTGCATTTTGTGCAAATTCATGTCCGTCAGTATGTTCTCCGACTAAACATACAAAAATATCGCCTTTTTTTGTTGTTTTTGAATTGTATGAAATTCCTGTAATATCAATATTTTTGAAGTTTATTAAGTCTTTGTAGTCTAAATACTCAATTAATTCATCTAATTTCATTTATATCTCCTTAGTTTTTTTTATCAGGTGTAATCTTATCAGGTTTTAAATTAAGAATTCTTGCAACTTGAGTTGTAACTTCGTGGAAAACAGGACCTGCAACTGTGTTACCCCAAATCGCACCAACTTTAGCACTATCGACCATAACGTATACCAGAATTTGAGGGTCTGATGCTGGTAGATAACCTATTGTTGATGTGTAAGTGAATGGAGTGTATCCGCTTCCGCCTTCTTTTGGTTTTCTTGAAGTCCCTGTCTTAGCTGCTACATTATATTTATCCATCTTAATTACAGATCTTCCGTTATTAACGCTTGCTGCAAGAAGTCTTGTAATTGCTTGAGCAGTTTCAGGTTGAATTACTTGTGTGTGATGAATTTTATTATCATATTCTTCTTGAGAATATTTTATAATGTGTGGAGTAATCCTTACTCCGTTATTTGCAAGTGCTTGTACTGCTGAAATCATTTGGATTGCTGTAACAGATGTTCCATATCCGTATGACATTGTAGCTTGTATACCTTGATCCCAATAAGTCCAGTATGGTAAAAGTCCAGAGGATTCTCCAGGTAAATCAATGCCTGTTTTAGTTCCAAATCCGAATTTTTTCAATACTCCGTAAAATTCAGCAGGGGACATTGTTTTTGCAATGTTAATTGCTCCGATATTACTTGAATGTTCAAATAAATATTCAAGAGTAATGTTTCCAGGATATGGATGTACATCATAATCGTAGTTTTTAATTTCCCATTTTCCAATAGTTGTTTTTCCTGTATCAAGTACGGTTGAATGTTCATTAATTTTTCCTAAATCCATTGCACTTGCAACAGTAATTGTTTTAAAAGTTGATCCTGGAGGAAATACATCTGTTAATGTCCAGTTTTTAAGTTGTTGAGGAGTGGCTTTTTTGTAATTATTAGGGTCAAAAGTTGGATATACAGCATACGCAAGGATTTCGCCTGTCTTTGGATTCATAACTATTACAGTTCCACGTTCTGCATTTTTTTCTTTGACCATTTTTTCAATTTCTTTTTCGCAGACGTGTTGAATAGCAGCATCAATTGTGAGGGTAACATCTTCACCTTTTGGATTTGTTGTTGTCGCTACCGGATCTGTCGTAAAATCATAAATGATTTTTCCGTCACGAGTCCTTTGGTATTTAACAGTGTTAATAACGTGTTCCAAACGGTCTTTTGCTGTATATTCAATACCATTTGCAATATCTGCATCAAAGTTATAATAGCCTAAAACGTGAGCTGCAAGAGTACCTTGAGGGTATTCTCTTGTATTTTTTTTGCCTAAACTAATTTCTCTTAAATGTAATTTGGATATTTGTTTTGCAGTATTTCTGTCAATATCTTTTTTTAGAGTAATAACAGGGCCTGGCTTTTTGAGTTTTTGTAAAAGAGTATCTTTTGGCATTTTAAGCAATGGAGCGAGCATTTTCGCCAAATCTTCCGGAGAATGATCATAATCTGCAGGGTGTGCATAAACGTCTGAATATACTTTGTCTGTTGCAAGTTTTATTCCGTTTCTGTCAAAGATGTCGCCACGCATTGAGAAAATTCTTCCAACACGTTGACTCCTTGCTCTAGCTCTGTATTTGCCTACATCAACTACCATAATGAAGAATAAATATATTATAAGCAGAGTCATAAAACCTGCAAAAAATATGTGTAAAAATGCTAAAATTTGATCAAAGGTTTTATTGCGTCGTTCAGTTTCTGTTTCCAGCTCTTTTCTTCTTAATCTTTCTCTCACAACGTACCCCTTATCGGTAAATTAAAATCGTTTATTCTATAATTTTAGCATAAGGAATAATAAAATAATTAAATATTAAATAATTTTAAGTGTGAAAATGTTCTTCGTGATATAATATTGTTATGAAAAAATTGTTTTTGTTATTAGGGTTGATAGTTTTTGGTAATCAAGTTTTTGCATTTGATATTGTGTATCCTGCAAAAAATGATATTATTTTAAATTCTAATTCAACTTTTTTTATTGGTTCGTCTGATAAACCTCTAAAAATAAATGGTCAAGAAGTTCCATTACATCCTACTGGAGCATTTGCTTATGTTGTAAATTTAAATAATGGAGCTAATACTTTCATTATTCAATCAGATGAACAAAGAGAAATTTTTGTGATTACAAAGCAAGCTATAAAATCTATAAAATCAACACCATCAGTATTTTCTCCGTATAAAGAAATAAAATATGGTTTAGTGACAACCGAAAAAGCCCCTTTGCGTTCAACACCTGTTGATGCCGGAGTCAATAGAATGTCACATTTGCAAAGAAATGTAAATGTCATAATTGATGGAGAAAAAGACGGTTTTTATCGAGTTGTTTTAGGTAAAGATAAATATGGGTGGATCTTAAAATCTGATGTAAAATTTGATTCTCCTCAGGATAATAATTTAGCTAGCTTAAGCGGTTATGAGTATATAGATGATGAAAATTATTTTAAATTTATCTTTCATTTAAATAAAAAAGTTCCTTTTGAAATGGTTGAAGGTGATCCATTTTTGATGAAATTTTATAATATTAAGGATCAGCTTGATAATATTTATGTTTTTGATTTCCCAATAAAAGACTCTTTAAGTTCTCGAAAACTTTTAGGTTATAGTGGTGAGTATCAAGGAAATGATTTTATCTTAAAAATAAGAAAGCCTATAATTACAAATTCAAGACGTCCGTTGCATAATATTAGAATAACAATAGATGCAGGACATGGCGGCTCAGAAAACGGTGCAATAGGTTGCCTTGGAGATAAGGAGAAGGATATAAATTTATCTATTGCAAAATTAGTAGAAACGGAATTAAAAAAACGTGGTGCAAGAGTTATAATGACAAGATCTGCTGATAATTATGTCAGTTTGAAGGATAGAGTAGAAATTGCAAATTATGGTGATTCTGTTGTATTTTTAAGTATTCATGGAAATGCTTTGCCAGATGGTCAAGATCCGAATAAGAACAGAGGAACAAGTATTTATTACTATTACCCACAAGCTAAGCCTCTTGCAGATAAAATAATGGATACTGTTGTGTCAGAAATCGGTGTTCCAAATGATAAAGTGCGACAAGGTAGTCTTGCTGTTGTCAGAAATACAAATGCATTAAGTTTATTAATTGAAGTTTCTTATATTATTAATCCAGAAGATAATGCAAATTTGTTGAACCCTGAATTTCAAAAGCAATATGCAAAAGCTATAGCTGATAGTTTGGAAAGATATTTTTCTAATTAAAAAAAGGAGCTAAATTATTTAGCTCCTTTTTTTGAGATTTCGGATTAAATTATTTTGTTACATAATTCAAAAGAGTTCTTACACCTGCGCCTGTAGCACCTGCAATGAATTCTTTTTGAGGTTTTTCAATGTATGCAGTCCCTGCAATATCAATGTGGCACCATTTTGTATCTTTTACAAATTGTTGAAGGAATAATCCAGCTGCTGATGCTCCGCCGTTACGAGATCCAGTGTTTTTCATATCTGCGATATCAGATCTTAAGCTGTCGAAGTATTCTTTGAACATTGGTAATTGCCAGAAAGTTTCTCCTGATTCTTTTGCTGTTTCAATTACTCGGTTAATCATTTCTTCATCATTACCCATAATGCCTGATGCTACAGTGCCAAGTGCTACCATGCAAGCTCCTGTTAGGGTTGCAATATCAATTACTTCATCTACACCCAGTTCGCAAGCATAACATAGTGCATCTGCAAGAGTTAATCTTCCTTCTGCATCTGTATTATCAATTTCAATTGTTTTACCGTTTTTAGCTGTTAAAATATCCCCAGGTTTGTATGATGAGCCTGATGGCATATTTTCACAAGCAGCGATGATACCATGTACTTCCATATCAGGTTTTAATTTTGCAAGAGCTCTCATTACTCCTAATATACAAGCAGCCCCAGACATATCGTCTTTCATTGTGAGCATTGATGCTGCAGGTTTTATATCAAGTCCGCCTGAGTCAAAACAAATACCTTTACCAATTAGGGCAATTTTCTTTTTGACATTTTTGCCAGTATATTTCATATGGATAAATTTAGGAGGTTGAACACTTCCTTGTCCTACTGCTAAATATGCTCCCATACCCATTCTTGCAATTTCTTCTTTATCAAATACTTTTGTCTCGATTCCTTCAAGTTCTTTTGCAATTTCTGAAAGTTTTGTAGGAGTTGCAATTTGTGCAGGTGTATTTGCAAGGTCACGAGTAAATTTCATTGCTTCCCCGAAAATTATACCTTCGTTTAGGTCGTTTTCAGAAAATCTTGCAAATGTAATTTCATCAAGATGATGAGCTTTTTCTGATTTGTATTTATCATAAGCGTAATCCGCAATCATTGCGCCAATTGCTGCTGATTTTCCGTAATCTACATTTACATCAAAATCAAAAGCAGCTTTTTTCGCTTTAATTTGTTGTAATT
>CALVEU010000067.1 GCA_944326635.1 Candidatus Gastranaerophilales bacterium
ATTATAATTGGTCCGGAAGGTGGTTTCTCTCAAAAAGAATTTAGTTTGTTTAAAAATAATAATATTCCGATGCTTACACTTGGAGATCTTATTTTAAAGGCTGATACGGCAGTTGCAGTTGCGTTAGGAAATGTAATTTATGAATTCGAAAATTATAGAAAAAATTAAATCTGATGAAATATTATCAAAAATTATTGATAAATTTGATAATGAAATTTATCTAGTAGGTGGTACTGTTAGAGATTTTTACATGGGACTTGAAAGTACTGACAGGGATATTATCGTTATGGATGAAAATGCAAGAGAATTTGCTTTGGAATTATCAGAGCTTTTTCAAGCAACTTTTGTTCCATTAGATGAGGAAAATAAAATTTATCGTATAGTTTTGCCTGATAAAATTAATTATATTGATGTTACAAATCCGGTTGGAGATTCAATTGAAAAGGATTTAATGCGTAGAGATTTAACAATTAATGCAATAGCTGTTAATATCAGAACAGGTGAATTAATTGATATTTCAGGTGGTGTTACTGATATTATGAATAAATGCATTAACTATGTAAATGAATTGAATTTTGTTGATGATCCATTAAGGTTATTGCGTGTATATAGATTTCAAGCCTTATATGGCTTTCAATTAGCTCCTGAAACTATAAATGCAGTGTGTAAATATTCTGATTTAATTCATAAACCGGCTGTTGAGCGCATTAATTATGAATTACTAAAGTTGTTTGGTGGAGAGTATGCTCATGTTGCACTTGAGAATATGAATAAAACTTGGATTTTAGAGGAAATTTTTCCTTTTGTAAAAGAGTTAAAACAAGTTCCGCCAAATTCTCATCATCATTTAGACTTGTTTCATCATTCTATAGAGACAGTAAAACAAGTACAAATTTTGTATAATGAAGCTCCAGATGAAGTTAAAGAGCATTTAAGCAGAATTGATTTTGGTGGATTTTCTCGTCTTGCTCATTTAAAACTTGCTGCTTTTATGCATGATATAGGAAAATTTTCTACTTGGACTATTGAAGAAGGTAAACATAGATTTATTAAACACGATGATGTTGGATCTAAAATGTCTGTTAAAATTTTAAAAGATTTACATTTTTCTAATAAGCAAATTGATTATGTTTCTTCAATGATTAAATATCATATTTATCCATCTCATGTTATGACATCTCCTCAGATTACTGAAAAAATTATGATGCGTTATGTGAGAAAGATGGATACAAATTCTATTGATGCTATAATTCTTGCTCAAGCGGATAGGCTTTCTGCTAGAGGGCCTGAAATTACTGATCAAATAGTTGAAAGAAATATTACATCTTTAAATATGCTTTTGAGGTTTTACTTGGAAGCTAGAGAAACATTAAAACCTTTGCCAAAATTATTGAGTGGTAATGATGTTATGCAAATTTTAAATATCAAACCATCTAAAAGACTAGGTGAAATTATGGACGCTTTGCATGAAGCACAAATTTCAGGTGATGTAATTACCAAAGAGCATGCCATTGAGTTTGTTAAAAATATGATTTAGTATATACTTTGGCAATACTTTTTTTGTTGAATAAGCGTATTTGTTACAATTATTTACAAAAATTTTTGTTAAAAATTTTGCTTATTTTTGTTAATTTGATTAATTTTTTTAGAGTTTTTTGTATTTTTTTTCAAAAAATAATTTAAAATATTACTATTTTTAATAAAAAATTCAAAAATCTATCTTAATATCTCCTTAACATTCTCGGTAATATAGGCAATTTTTTTTTTGCCTGACTTTTAATATGAATGTGTCATTGTTATAATAGGTGTGAAGTTTAAAACCAGACTATATTATGATAGAAAAAGTTAGTTTATCAAGTGTAAATAAAAAGAATACCCCTTTAGGGAATAATAGTGCAAAAAATAATACTAATCCAGCATTTAAAGGCGGATTGGCAGATGGTGCTATTTGGCTTGTTCAACATTGTGAAAAACAGCCAATGGTAAATGTTTCTGTATTGGATTTATCTACTGCTATTGTTCCTAGAACTATCGTTGAAACAAAAGAATCAAATGGATATGCCGGTTTTGAAGCTTTTAGACGCGAATCTTCCGGTTTGATTGTAAACTGTATAATCCCAAGTTTTATTGTAATGGGTATGGCTAGTCTTTTGCAAAGACCTATTATGGGTAATGCTTTTAAAAAAGCTAATTTGGTTAATACTTGGGCAAATGAAGATGCTATTAATAAAATCCAACAATATTATAATGAAGCATCTGGTGTTGATAACAAAGAGAAAATTTATAATACTTTCAGAAATCAATTAGGTGATTTGGAAGGTGATGACGGAAAAGAACATAAATTATTTAAAGATATCTTAGGTATTAAAGAAGGTGCTGACGGAAAATTTGTCGGTCATATAGGGAATGAAAAAGTTCACAATGCAGTAAATAAATTAGTTGATATTACATTAGCGAAGAAATATGATTCAAAAGCATTCGAAAAAGCTTATAAAGATATTGTTGGAGAAACTTTAATTGCTGAAAATATCAAGTTTAAAGCTGATAAGGGCTTTTTCTCTAACAATTTAGAATCACTTTGTGAAGATACTGTAAAAATGCTTAGAGGAGTTGTAAAAGCAGATATTAAAGATGCTGATAACCTTTCTAAATACTTTAATAATGCAAAAAAACTTGTAAATTGGAAGAGTATTGGTGGTTTAGGTGTAATCATTCCTCTTGCTTTATCAATGCAATCTATCAACAGATGGATTACTTATAAACAATCAGGAAGAAAAGGTGCTCCTATTTACAAAGATTTTGGAAAAGATTCTGAACATAAAGAGTTAAATCCAAAAGAAAAGAAAGAGTTACTTGCTCAGAAATTTATTTCAATTGGTTCAATGATTGGCGTATGTGGACTTTCAATGTTTATGGATCGTCCTATTTTGAAAAATATATTCCAATTCAAAGGTATTTTCCCAACAATGGATCAAGCTAGAATAATTTCTACAGCTACTTTTGCAAGCAGAATGGGTGTTTCTGAAGATAAAAATGAATTAAGAGAAGCTACTGTTCGTGATATTGCAACATTTTCTAGTTTTTATTTCTTAGGTGATTATGTGGCTAAAGGTATAGCTACTTTCTTGGAACATAAAAACAAAGATAAAGGTGTTCATTTGATAAATGTTTTAAAAGATGCTCCAGGTAAAGATGCTAATGTATTAAAAAAATTCTGGCATTGGGCAAAACATACATCTTTAAAATCTTCAGATGAATTAAAATCTATTGAAGATAAACGTTTGAGAACAATATGTCAATTAGGAAATATTATATTCTCGTTGTTATCTTTAGGCGTATTTATACCAATTTACACTAGGTCGAAAACAAATAAAAAACATGCAGAAGAACTTGCGAAATTAAATGCACAAAAAGAAGCTAATTCTTCTACAAACGCAACCGCCTCCTCTGCGACAACGAATTCCTCATCATCCACGGATTCTACGTCGACAGATAAAGCAAAATCATCCTCAGATGATTTCTTGAATTCTCAAATGAGAGACAATACAGCGTTTAAAGCATTTTTTCATTCGTAAGGAGATATTAGATTATGAAAATTCAACAAATTAACCCTCAAATAAATAGACAAAATTTAGAAAACAAAAAAAATAATAATACAAATTTTACAGGTGCATTTGATGCAGTAACTCTAGGCTTAAGGTTTTTAGATACCAACCAAGCTTGGGGTGCAAACGCTGTTGATTTAGGTTCAATGGTAATACCAAGAACTACTGTAGATTTTGTAAATAGAGGCCCGGCAGCAGGTTTAGAAACCGGTAGAAGAGAAATCTCTGGAACATTAAATCATTCTTTAGTAGGTGTTTATGGAACTGTTGCAGGGTTAGCTCTTGCTTCTGCTTTGAATTCTAAATATGGTATTAAGGCTCATAAATTATTTGTTGATGATGAAACTCTTGATATATTAGGTAAAGCTTGGGATAAACAAGTTAAAGCTGGTAATGCAGAGCCTTTAAATAATTATTTAACAGAAGTATTTAAAGGAGCAGAAACAAGAGTTGGTGATGATTGGGTTAAAATTCCTGATAATAATATTAAAAATGTTGTTGATAAATTTTCAGAAGTTTTAAATTCTAAAGATGCACCTGTAACTATTTCTAAAGATTTAAAAGCTTATGCACAATCTGTAATTACTCACGCTACAGGTTCAGAAAATTCATTTAGATTGTCTCCTGAACACAAAACAGCTTCGATTTCAAATTTACTGGATAACATTTATAATGTATCTAGAACATTCGTAAATGAGAAAGTTGGCAATGCTTTTAAAGAAAGTAAAGATATTGATGCTAATGCTTACTTAAAATCATTGAAAAAAATGAACTTACATCGTTCAATGCTTGGTTTAGGTATTGCATCAGCAGTTGGTATGTCAATTCAGCCATTAAATATTTACTTAACTAAAAAGAAAACAGGTAGTGACGGTTTTGTTGGAGTAGAAGGACGTCAAAAAGATAATTCTGCTGGATTTAAAGGCTTAAAAGTAGCTGCTGCAGGCATCTTTGGCGGTGGAATTCTCTCAACTATCGGTTTAGGAGATGGTGTTAAAGGATTGATGAAGAAAATCCAATTCAGAGGCTTAATTCCAACATTAGATCAATTCAAATTTATTTATGGTGTAACTATTATGTCAAGATTTTTAGCAGCACGTGATAAAGATGAATTGAGAGAATCTGTTGTAAAAGATGTATTAGGATTCTTTAACTGGTTAATTTTAGGTAACTTTGTTGCAAAAATGAGTGCTAATGCTATGGATCAAAGTTTATTGAACTATAGTGAAAAAGAACATGGTAAAGGGTTCTTTAATAAAGTTATTAAAGCTCCTTTAGTTTCAAGAGATGAAGTTTTACACAGAGGCCTAAAAGCTGCAGGTATTGATACTATTGAAAATGGTAAAGCTTTGTCATTTAAGCAAATGCTTAAAAAATTAGCATCTCCTGAGGTTAGTGATGCTATTAGAAAAGAAACTAAAGGTAAACTTAGAGCATTAAGCATTGCTCAGGTTGCAGGTTACTTGTATTCTGGATTAGTTTTAGGTGTAGGTATTCCTAAATTGAATATTTATATGACTAATAAATCAGAAGCTAAAAGAAAAGCAAGAATTGCTGCAGAAAAGGCTAAACAACAGCCTGCTCAACCTTCTGTAAATGATCAATATCAAGCAATGATGAAACCTGATAACTTAGCTTTCTTAAGTAAACAAATGTAATAATTACAAGCGTCTAGGATAGTCTTTGGGAAATTCATATTGATTTTCTTGTAATAGTATTGTGCAATATACTCCTTTATTTTTACAATTATCAATTATTTCTTCATGTGTAGGATATTTTGTTCCACCTGTAACACAGTAGTATGGTCTTATTTGATTGCTGTTTACATTGCAAGTTCCACTTTTTCTACATAATATAAATGCGTATATGTCTCTACCTAGTTCATTAGGTGCTTTTTCTCCATTAATATCGTAGTAAATATCATAGCAAGTACCTATTTTTACACTCATTTGTGACCCGTCAACGAATCTAAGTGTTGCCATGTTTTTGTTTAAAAGAACCCTTTTTTCAATTTCATAGCTTTTTATATAAGGTTTGATATATTTATTAAGAAATGCAAATGCTGCATCTGAATTATTCATTTCTCCTATTACCCAATCTTCTCTCATTCCATAATCAAATTCAGCACTAATCAGTGCTTGATTAACCATTGATATGAATTTTTTTAGTCTTGCAGTTGCTTCACTTTTTTTAGTATTTTGCATAAGTGTTGGCATTGTAAGAGATGCTACTACTCCTATTATTCCAAGAGTGATAAGAACTTCAGCAAGAGTAAATCCCTTTTTTATACTCCATTTTTTAACCATAGTTTAATAATCCCTCATATAATTATAAATATAAACATATATGTTTAATAATAAAATTATATGATGTAATAATTTTTTGTCAATAATTGTAAAATTAATTTATGATAGAAAAAAGTGATGTTTTAAAAATATTGGCAGAAAATATTAGAGTTGAAAGAGCTCGAAAAAAGTTTTCTCAAGAATACCTTGCTGAGCAGGCAGATATTACACCTCAGCATCTTTATAGGATTGAAAATGAAAAGGTGTGTCCAACGATTCTTGTTGTTGTAAATATTGCAAAAGCTCTCGGTGTTTCTTTAAACGATTTGCTCCCATTATAAAAAACTCCCTATATAGAGGGAGTTTTTCAATAATTGTGTTTGCTATTTTATATATTATCCTAATTGTGCATTTGCACCCGATACAACTTCAATAATTTCTTGTGTAATTGCAAATTGTCTACTCTTATTATATTGTACTGATAATTCATTAATCATTTTTTCAGCATTGCTAGTTGCAGCTGACATCGCTGTCATTCTGCTTGCGAGTTCACTTGCTTGAGCTTCCAATAATGATTGGTACAAAATATTTGTCATATACATTGGTACAATTTTTTGTAAAATATTGTGCATATCAGGAATAAATTCCATTAAAGGTTCAAAGATGTTATCATGTTGTTTTTCATAATCATCATTTAGGCCTTTAAGTGGTAATATTTCCCAACTTTCAACAGAATAGCTCATCATGTTTTTAAATCGAGTTGTAACAACTTCAATTTTATCTATTTCATGAGATACAAAATATTTTGCTATATCTTCTATGATAATTTTTGCTGCCTCTGCAGATGGATTATTAGCAGCTCCAAGATATGTTTTTGTGATTTCAAAATTGTAATCTTTGGCTTTTCTTTTTAAAGAAGATATACCTTTTTGGCCGACTATAAAGACTTTAGCATTAATTCCTTGTTCTTTATACTCTTTTATCATTTGAAGTGTTCTACGTACAATGTTAGCATTATATGCACCTGCTAGACCTTTGTTAGAAGTAACTACTAAAAGACCAACTGTCTTAATTTCTCTTACCTGTAATAATTCCGGATAATTGTCTATTGCAGATTTAATTTTAAGACTTTGTGCATTATATGTGCCCACTGATGAAAGCAATTTTTTAAACATCATCGTAAGTTCATTTGTAAATGGACGAGACATTTTTACGGTATTTTCTGCTTTTTTTACTTTAGCAGCTGCAACCATTTTCATTGCACGTGTTATTTTTTGAGTACTTTTAACACTTTGAATTCTATTTTTTATATCTTTTAAATTTGTCATATTTTATGTCCCAGAGGATTATTTTAAATGTTTAAAATAATCCTCTTTACCTTTCTGCAAATAACTTTAGAATGTTTTTTTGAATTTATTTAGAGCTTCTTTTAATTCAGTTTTATCAGAATCTTCCAGTTTAGCTCCGTCATTTAATTTTGCAACAAGTTCAGATAGGTTTGTGTTAAGGTATGCAAACCATTCTTTTTTGAATTTATTGATGTCAGTATTTGGTACATCATCAAGAATTCCTTCGTTTGCTGCAAAAAGAATTGTAATTTGTTCAGCTACGCTTAATGGATTATATTGAGGTTGTTTTAGAACTTCTGTAAGTTTTTCACCTCTCAATAATTGGTCTTTTGTTGATTGATCAAGATCTGATGCAAATTGAGCGAATGCTGCTAATTCATTATATTGAGCTAAATCTAGTCTTAATTGTCCTGCAACTTGTTTAATACCTTTAGTTTGAGCAGCTCCACCAACACGAGAAACTGAAATTCCGGCATTGATTGCAGGTCTTACACCAGAGTTGAATAAATTAGATTCCAAGAAAATTTGTCCGTCAGTAATTGAAATAACGTTTGTCGGAATATATGCAGATACGTCTCCTGCTTGAGTTTCAATGATAGGTAATGCAGTAATACTTCCACCGCCTAATTCGTCATTTAATTTTACAGCACGTTCAAGTAATCTTGAGTGTAAGTAGAATACATCTCCAGGGTATGCTTCACGTCCTGGTGGTCTTTTTAGAAGTAAACTCATTGCACGATAAGCCTGAGCGTGTTTTGATAAATCATCATAAATAATTAGAACATCTTTACCTTGTTCCATAAATTCTTCACCAATTGCAACACCAGCAAATGGGGCGATATATTGAAGCGGTGCAGATGCATTAGCTGTTGCAGATACGATAATTGAATATTCCATAGCACCGTATTCTTCTAATGTTTTAGCAATTTGAGCAACAGTTGAAGCTTTTTGACCGATTGCAACATAAATACAAATAACATTTTGACCTTTTTGGTTAATAATTGTATCAATTGCAATAGCAGTTTTACCTGTTTGTCTGTCACCAATGATAAGTTCACGTTGACCTCTACCGATAGGAGTTAGAGCGTCAATAGCTGTAAGACCTGTCTGTAATGGCTGGTGTACTGATTTTCTTGCTACAATACCAGGTGCAACTCTTTCAATCGGACGAATTTTAGAAGATTCAATTTCCCCTTTCCCATCAATTGGTTTACCTGTTGGATCTATAATTCTTCCGATAAGTCCATCACCTACAGGAACTGAAGCGATTTTACCTGTAGTTTTAACTGTCATTCCTTCTTTAATTTGAGTATATTCACCCAAAATTACAACACCTACATTGTCTTCTTCTAAGTTCATTGTAATTCCAAGTGTATTTCTCCCGTCTTCAAATGTTACAAGCTCATTTGACATTACATTTCTTAGTCCGTATATTCTGGCAATTCCGTCACCTACTTCAATTACGGTACCTGTGTTTGATACTTCAGTTTGAATATCGTAGTTTTCGATTTTACCTTTAATTATAGAACTAATTTCATCAGGTTTAATAAGTGCCATAATTTCCCCTTTATATTATATTTTTACTTAAATTTTCTAATTTATTTTTAAGACTATTATCGATGATATCATCATCTATTTTGATAACTAATCCGCCAATAATATCATTGTTTATATTCCAATTTACAATTACATTCTTTTTCAATTTATTTTGAAGTTTATCAATTAATCGTTGTTTTCTGTCTTCAGATATTTCTACTGCAGAATAAACTTCTACTCGTTTGATATTATTTATAATATCAACTTCATTATTATATGCTTGAATAATTTGTGTTAATTCATTAAATCTCTTTTTGTCAATCAGAATTTTTAAAAAATTAATTATTTTATCGCTAATTTGATTAGAAAAAACGCTGTCAATAATTTCGTTTTTAGTGTTATTTGCAATTGCAGGATTTTCCATAACTTTTACAAGTTCATCAGATTCTGAAATAATTTCTTTAACAGTGTTTAAGTCTTTTGAAGCTGTTTCAAAACTGATAGCACCATCTTTACAAACTTGAATTAAAGAATCTGCGTAATTTTTAGCTGATGTTGATATGTGATTTTCTGTATTGTTAATCATAAGATTATACCCTGTCTATACTATCAATACTTTCATCAATGAACTTGTTATGTAAATCCATATTGTCTTTTAATAATGATTTTATATGCTGTTTTGCAAGTTCTATTGATGCATCTAATGTTTTTTGAGTCATTTGTGCTGATAATGTTTTTTCTTCTGCACTAATAAC
>CALVEU010000068.1 GCA_944326635.1 Candidatus Gastranaerophilales bacterium
TTCGTTAATATTATACCGCAAACAAGAAAAAGAGGGATATTTCTTAAAGTATTGTGACGAGAATATCTGATATAAATAAAAAAGCCCTTTAGGGGCTTTTCTATCAATATATAGACAAATAAGAATTAGTAGTTGTATTAAAAATGCATATCAAATGAAGATGGCATTCCATTAATTTTTTCATCTTCCATTCTCATAGCAGAGCCAATTGTGAAACTTTCTGCATAGAGTTTATTAATTTTATAATTGATATCCCCAGTAAAAACTTCTTCATTATCTTCTAAAAATTTGAAAAGAGGTTCTGTTGGACTTTTTACAAGATTGGTAAGAGAATCTCCTGCTTGTTTAAGAGTTCTTTCTCCTATTTCCGGAACTTTTACGTTCATCCCAAAAGGTTTATATGGTCTGTTAAATGAAGCACCTGTATCTGCCATTGTTATTTTAATCCTTACCTTTATAAACTAAGTACATTCATTTAATCGGTATATTATTTGTTAAAATTTAATTTATTTGATAAAGTTTTACATTTGTTAATATTTATAAGTATAGGATTTAAATTTGATATATCGAGATTAATTTTTTTATGAGATTGTTTGTATATTGTGTTTTTAAAATCAAATATGTATTTTAAATTTATATTATGTTTGATAAAAATTCCGGAATTCGCAAGTTTAATCAGCCTATCAATATATTTTTGACAATTTTCTTTTGTTTCTGGCCGTCTTTTTAATTGTTTAAGAAAACTAATATTTTGTCTTTCTGTATTTTCTCTACAACACGCACCCCCAAAGTTATACATAAGGTCTGCTCCTCCTAATGATTTTGGATAAATGTGCTCTACAGAAGCTATTGATGGCCAAAGTAGTCGGTATCCAATTTTTTCAGGTGGATCTGATAATATTTTTAAAATATATGCAGATGTGCTTTCTTTTGAAGTTGGAAGTTTTTCTGCAATGGAGAGCATTTTTTCTTGTAATTTTTGGTTAGGTAAATCTGATATAATTTTTGATAAATCGTATATAAATGATTTACGACTAAAAGGAATTACGGTTGGTTCTAAGTTTAAACGGCTTTTTGATATATTGAATAAATTGTTTAAAGGGGCATTGTCATTAAGCTCAGAGTCTTTTAGAATTTCAAACATAGATTCAAGAGTGTTTTTCTGTCTTTCAATAGTGTTTGCTGTTGTGCTATTTGTGAATCTATTTGATTCTTTTAATAATTTATTCATTGTATTGATCGCTTTGGAATTTTCAGTTTTTTCAATATCTGTTTTTATTTTTTCGAGCTTGTATTTAAATTCATATGAGCTGAATGGGACTATTATTGGCTCATCATTTAATTTCTTTTTAGTATTATCCATAAATAGTTTAAAAGCATATTTATATTTATCTGGTAGTTCATGTGATGCGTTTATTAATTCTTGGAAAATAGGTTTTTGTTTTTTTATTAAACGCTTTTTGTATCTTGGTGCAATATCTTTTATTATTTCATTAAGTTTTTTATCTGGAGATATTACGGCTGCCTCTTTAATTATTTGATAGATTTTTAATTCTATACCTGTAATACTTTTTTCAAAAGGTAATAGGTTTTCAATTATTTTAGATATAGGTTGTTCAAATTTTTTATTTTTTATCATTTTAGTGACAAGTTTGGGGTCAATCATATCTATACCGCTATACATGCAGGGCAATCCGTAGGTAAATAATATTCGTAATTTTCCAGAGTTCGCAATAGAGGTAAAAGAAATTAATCCAGTATTATTAATATCGTTTGTTTTTGTATAATTATAATTTTGTGTTTTATGTCTGTTTATAGTATTTGTATTTTTTTTTATATTTGTATAGTTGTTAATATTTATTATGGGGACTCTCATAATTATCCTATTTAATTATCTTTTACATATTGTTTTTATAATTCTTTTTGCATAAGAATTTTTTGATGTTGTTATATATTTACGTTTTTCTGCTTTTTTACGTTTTATTTTTAGTTTGCGAATTTCTCTTCTTTCTGCTTTTGTTGAAGTTCTGTCTTGATTTTTATTTTGCTTGTTAATATTTTGATTTTTAGAATTTTTTGAATTTATCCATAGTTTACTTAAGTCAACGTCAATTAGGCCTTTTGACAAATTATAATATGTCATCGCAATTTCAGTTATATAGCTTTTGTTAACTTTATTTCTTTTGCTAAGTTCTATTAACTTATCAATATGTTTTTGCATATTATCTGGCATTTGAGGATGTTCTCTTATTTGTTGGATAATATCATCATGTCTTCTAGAATGGTTATCTCTTGCACATTCGTTTATAAGATTTGAAGATATGGTTTTGCCTCCAAGATATTCTGGTGTAGCATGCTCAATAGTTGCCTCTGAACCACTTAGTAGTCTTTCAGCAATTGATTTGTGCGTATATTTATTTTTTGCATATTTTACAATAAACGCATGTATAGAGTTATATGATGTTGGTAATGTGTATGCTTTTTCAACAATTTGGGTTAATGCTTTTTTATATTTAGGATCATATTTTTGAATTTCAATTATGCTAGAAAATGATTCTATTTCTTCAATGAAGAGTTTTCTGCTAAATGTCTCATTATTGTCTTTGTTGAATATTTTATTAACAGCCTTTTCAATGATTTCTGAGACTTTATTAAAGTGTTCGTTGGTTAAATTGTCTCTACTGAATAATCTTATATCACTTAATATGGACATTTGTTGAAGGACAAGTTGTCTTTCTGCTCTTTGATATTTTTTCTTTAATATATCGTGGAAATTTAGATTTGGATATTTTTTATTGTTCATTTCAAGAATTCTAAAAACTTGTTTTTCAACAGGGTGCATAAAGTTTTGAAAATTTTTTAATAGCTCAATACTATCTATAGGACTATCTGTAATTTTTGTTTTTATTGTATCCATTAATTGTGGAGGTATCATTATATCTCCACAGCAAGGGCAAGGTAAAAAATATTTAGAGTATTCCAAAATTTCTTTTTTGGGAAGATCTGAAGGTGAAATTAAGCCTGCTTTTGCATCTTGAAAAGGATTAGAATAATAAATTTTAAATGGAATTTTATATTCTATTTTTTTATTTTTACCACTAAAATTTATGCAATCAGCTTGTATAGTTGAATAATTATAATTAGGATAATTAACATAATTATTCTTGTTTTTTTGTAGAGCATTAGAATTAATTAATTTTATAGGTGTAATCTTCACATCTTTAAAATACTACTAATTATTCATTTTTGCTATTTTGTTAAAAAAGTGTTACGTTATATGTCAAGTTTACTTATATCAAGGCATATTATTTCATCTGATAGACATTTTAGTCTTTCTTTTAAATTTTGGATATATTCTTTTTTACATAAATCTTTTTTACATAGTGATATTAATTTATCTGCTTGGATTTGAGCATTTTGTGGCATATAAGGATTCTCTTCAATTTGAACGGATATAGGATAGTGATGTCGAGAATTGTTACAATATGAACATTCTAATGCAAAGTTTAGTGAATTATTCATTCCTTTCATACATTTAGGTAATAAATGCTCAAATGTGCCGACTGATGGATGTACAAGATTAAGGGCAATAACAGAAGCAGGTTTCCTTGCATTCTTTACGACAAATGCACAGACTTCGTCACTTGAACGGGGAAGCCGTCTAGCTATTTCAAGAATTTCATTTTTTATTTTTTTATTTTCTAAGTTTTTTGTTATGTTTTTTATTTTATGTATAAAAATTCGTCTTGAAAATGGCTTATGAGGTTCTGGATCAAATATTATGTCATTTGTTTTAATCATTAATTTCCTGAGTTGTCTGGCTGTTTTTTTAGGTAAAATTCGCCTGTAAAAGCTTATTTTGTTGAAAATAATACTTTGAATTTTTACAAGAGCTAATTCATGAATATCTTTTTTCATCATTAAAAGCTCTTTAAAATTTTTATTAGGATATTTTGCAGCCATACTTTTAAACATATTGAATACTTGTTTTTCAACAGGGTGCATAATTTTTTCATATGGTTCTAAAATTGGAATAGCTTCTATTGCAACTCCTGATAGTTTTTTATTTTCCATTAATTTCATATATTCATCAGGATGTAGCATTTCAAGACCACAGCACAGGCATGGAATACGATATTTTAGCAAATCCTTTAATTCTCGTCTGGTTAGTGGAATTTCTGGAATTTTGCATTTGAAAGAAATATTTTCAGATTTTACTATTTTCTTCTCCATACGCAGCCATCAGGATTAATGTTCAATATTATTATTCCCGTTTTTATTATTTTTAAAGCAAAGAAAATAGTTGTTAAAATTTTTATTTGCTAAATTATGCACCCATTGGAGGTGGTTGAATATAAAGAGGTTTAAGTTTTCTCCAGTTGCCTTCGTCTTCTTTATTTTCGGCCAAGTCTGCTAAAATTTCTCCAAGAGGATATTCTTTTTCTTGATAAGATATACCACCTAATAATGGTTGTAATTTGTTATCTGTAATTACTTTGTAATTCCCTGATTTTATTATTTCTTGAACTTCTTCTAATTGTATAGCCCCTTTAATTTCGTTATCATAATATAGGTATGCACAATTTTTTCTAGCATCCAAGGCTACAAGATGATTATTTTCTGCAATTTTTGACAGTATTTCTAGAGATGAAACCCCTATAGCTTTGCAGTTTAATTGTTGAGCCATTACTCTTGCTACAGTGACACAAGCTCTAATGCCAGTGAAACTTCCCGGACCTATATTTACGGCAATAAGATTTACATCTTGAGGTTTTATATTATTGGCAGATAAAATCTCTTGCAAGGTAGAAATTAAAAATGCTGAATGATATTTATTATCTTTATTTTCTACAATTTTTGATGCAAGAATTTCATTATCTTTTTTCAAGACTGCATACATTTTGTCTAAACATGTATCAAATGCTAATGTAATCATTTTGATAATCCCTCTATTATTTCATCTTTGCCGACTGATTCAAATTCATAAATTCTAGAATCATCATCATTATATTTTACGTTAATTTTAATATGATTAAAAGGAGCTTCATTTTGGTTAAATTCTGCCCATTCAACGAAAGTTACTTGTTTGCCTTCTGAATATTCTCTTAATTCATCATAAATTGTTTTAATCCCTTCATTTTCGAGTCTATATAAATCAAAATGATAAATAGGGATTGATCCTGTATGATATTCGTTAAGGATTACAAAACTAGGGCTTGTTACTTTTTCTTTTACATCAAGAGCATCTGCAACTAGTTTTACAAATGCGGTTTTGCCAGCACCGATTTCTCCATATAGATTTATAAAACATCCATCTTTGATTAGTAATGCAAATTTATATGCTAAATTTTTGGTATCATCTAAGTTATGACAAATTTGTTGGAATTTCTTCATATATTTCTGCTCTGTTCCTTCCGTTATTCTTTGCGTTGTATAAGGCTTTATCTGCTTTTTGTAAAAGTGTTTTCTCATCATCTCCTGAGTTGTATTCAGAGACTCCTAGACTTATTGTAACATTAATATTTTTTTCGTCAGAATCTGTATTAATTTTTGAAATATCAATTTGAGTTTTTTCAACAGCTTTTCTAAGTCTTTGTGCTACCATTTTGGCTTCATCAATTTTTGTATAAGGGAGCATTATTGCAAATTCTTCTCCTCCGTATCTCCCTGCAATATCATAATCTCTTAGTTGTCGTTTTATAACATTAGATACTGTTTTAAGTACTAAATCGCCAGTAGCATGTCCATATGTGTCATTAACGTGTTTAAAGTAATCTATATCAATCATAATGGCACAAAGATTTCTTTTTTGTCGTTTTGCGCTAGATACTTCTTGTTTAATACGTTCTTCTAATTGTCTGCGGTTATAAAAACTTGTAAGAGCATCTAACGTTGCGTGTTTTAAAATTTCAGCGTATACATTAGCTCTGTTGATTGTTGTTGCTGCTTGATTGGTAAGTTGTTCGATATAATTTATTTCTTTTTCGCTTAATATGTTTTCTGTACTTTTAGTTACTATGCATCCTAAAAGTTGATTTTCGCTAATAAGCGGGAATAATCCTATTTTTTTATCTGGTGTAAGTATGTATTCAGATTTGTTATTTATGCATTTTAACAGTTCAAATATTTTTTCATCTTTGCAGGCAGAAGGCCATATAAGTTTATTGTTGATAAAAATATAGATTAAGTGTTCGCATACAAACTTATCAATCATTTCTCCAATTATTGGAATTATGTAGCTTGTTTCATATTGTGTTTCTATTATTTTAGCAATATTTTTCATTGCATCATGAAAATCAATATTTTTTTGCATTCTATCAGATAGGATAATATTTTGAATTTTTAGAGAAATTAAATAAGATGCAACTTTTAAAAATTCAATTGCTTCATTATTTAGTAGTTCTTTAAATTCAAGCATTCCGATAAGTTTTTGTCCTTGATACAGTCCATAAAAGAATTTTTTATTTTCAATAATATAATTATTTTCCTTTAATTCTTCAAAAATATTATATAAATTTTTTGTATTTTCTTTTTTTAAAAATTCGTCAATAGAAATCCAGCTCTTAGAAAAATCTCTAAGGGTATCAGATGTAGAATCAAAAATAAAGATATTAACAGGACAAAATAGATCCTCAAGAACACATGTAATCCCTGCAGCATTACATGTGTCATTAAGTTTTATTGATAAATTTTCTATATTTTTAAAGTTTAGCATTAAGCTTCCAGTTTTTGTAATATATCATCTGCAATGTCAAAGTTTGCATAAACATTTTGAACGTCATCGTGTTCTTCTAATTTGTCTAGCAATTTTAATATTTGATCAGCTGTTTTTTCATCTGTAATTTCAATTGTATTTTGAGGTATTCTTGTTAAATCTGCTGATTCACTTTTAAAGCCAGCATTTTCAAGGCCTTCTACTACATTTTGAAAACTTTCAGGAGATGTAATGACTTTGTATTGTCCATCTTCTTCTGTAACATCTAAAGCATCTAAACTGATAGCAGCTTCAAATAGTTTATCAAAATCAGTGTCTTCATTGAAAGTGATCACACCTCTTTGATCAAACATCCAACCAACACAACCCGTAGCACCTAAACTTCCATTATATTTTGTAAAGAAGCTTCTAATATCTCCAGCAGTTCTGTTTCTGTTATCTGTCATTGCTTCTACAACAACTGCAACACCACCAGGTGCGTATCCTTCGTATATTAATTCTTCATAGTTTTCAGAAGCTCCAGCACCAGCACCTTTTTCAATCGCTCTTTTGATATTATCATTTGGAAGTCCAGCAGCTTTTGCTTTTTCAATTGCAGTTCTTAAGCGGAAATTTCCAGCTGGATCAGGACCTCCGAGTCTTGCTGATACAATTAATTCTCTTGAATATTTTTGGAATACTACTGCACGTTGAGAATCTACTTTTGCTTTTTTGTGTTTAATGGTTGACCATTTTGAGTGTCCTGACATATTTATTACCTCTTTTCATTTAATACTTTCTATAAATAGTTTACCACAAAAATTTTTTGTATTTTTTATTTATAACTTGAAAATATCTACCATATTTGTTATAATGAATAATGTGATATTAATAAATTAGGAGCAGTCAATGAAGAAGATTAAATTATTTGAAAAAATCGGGGGGGGGGCAGTTTAAGGCTTCTCCTACAAGGGGTTAAGGGATATACTTTAGCTGAAGTTATTATCGTAATGTTAATAATAGCTGTAATTGTTGCAGTGTCAATAGGTATAACAAAAGCTAAATTGGATAATATAATTTCATATACTTATTATAGTGCATATTCTACATTACGAAAAATATCAGCAGAGATGTTGGCAGATTGGGATCCTACAGATCCTGAATATAAACAAGCCCTAAATGTTAATTCCATAAAGTCTGCATTTGAGTTTCCAAATGATTACAGATTCTTTTCAACTTTATTTTCTTATGGACCTTTTGGAATGAAGTTTGTCTATAGTGATAAAGTTAAAGCGGGAAATACTGTTACATTATATGGGTGCCCTGTGAGTGGTAAAACAGCTGCCGGTGGAAAGGTTTCTGATGAAACATATATAAAGTATTATATTGAGGCAGGAGGATGTTATTCTAATTTTACAGAGCAGTTTCATAGAAATGCATCTTATGTAAAATGTGGTGGCAAGTGGAATGGTGCAAATACATATGCTTTATATGATACTAATGGTTGTATGTATGATTGTAGTTCAGGAAATGTTGATTCTCAACAATGTTGTGGCGGTGGAACTTGTGGACGTCCAACTTGTTGTGGAAGTCATTCTGATTTGTACGATTTATCTTGTGGAAGTAAAGTCTTAGATTCTAGAACTTTAGGTAGTGGAACTTATGAGACTATTAGTAATACCTCTTTACCAGCAAATTCTAAATTAGTTAGTAGTACTCTTACATCTTCAAAAAATTTATGTAAAGTAGTTATCGAATGTGATTCTGGTTATGAATGGAAATCAGAAGGAACAAATGCAGCAGGTTCCCCTTATGGAAAATGTGTTAAAAGTGCTTCTGGAGGAGGTGGCTGCAATAAAACTTGTAGTCTTGGGTATACTTTGGATAAAACAAGTTGTACTTGTAATTGTACTCGTAGTTGTTCAAGTGGTTATACCCTAAATAAAGAGACTTGTTCTTGTGAGAAGGATAAATACACTTGTTGGGATGGTAGTAAAGTTGACTATTCTTTTCAGTGCCCTAGTAAAGTAACTTGTTGGGATGGTAGTATTGTTAGCAGTTCCTCAGAGTGTCCTGCATGTACTAATAAACCTGCAACTATCCCTTGTGGGCAAAGTTGGGATGATGTAAGTTGTAAAATAATAGGTTCAGAGAAAAGTTGTTATAGTAGTGGACAGAAATTGGACCCATCAACTTGTGAATGTTATGTAGATTGTTGGGATGGTTCAAGAAAAACTTATGAGTGGCAATGTCCTAGTAAGGTAACTTGTTGGGATGGTAGTTATGCTCATAGTTCCTCAGATTGTCCTCCTTGTACGAAATCTTGTTCAAGTGGCTATGAATTAGATGCTGATGCTTGTGAATGTAAAAAAATACAAGTAGATTGTTGGGATGGATCAAAAGCGGATTCAGAAGCAGAATGCCCAAGTTATGTGACTTGTTGGGATGGTAGCAAGGCTTATGATTATGATAGATGTCCTCCTTGTCCAAGTGGGCAACATTTTAACAGTAAACATGAGTGTGTAACTGATTGTCCTGCGACATTAGCTTGTCATGAACGTTGTACATATGAAGATGGATACTGGGAAATCCCTAATTATTCTCGAACATGTAGTGATGAGACATATGAATGGAGTGAAGAACAGTGTAAATGTATCATTTCACCTCGAACATTGCCTCGT
>CALVEU010000069.1 GCA_944326635.1 Candidatus Gastranaerophilales bacterium
ACGAGGCAATGTTCGAGGTGAAATGATACATTTACACTGTTCTTCACTCCATTCATATGTCTCATCACTACATGTTCTATTTATTCCTGGATTCTTTGTAATCTCTCCTGTTTCATTACTGCATAATCTACATGGTGTTAACTCCTCTGCACTTGGACAGTCATTTACACAATTACATACACTATTTAAGTGCTGACCTGATGGACAAGTTTTTGCTTCTCCTGTACATGTTTTATCATCCCAAGTTGCCGGACAACGTGGTTTATTAGGACAAGCTGGACATTGAGACCAATTGTATTTTTTACTACCATCCCAACAGGTCACATAACTTGGACATAAAGAGGCATTTGTCACATAACTACCATCCCAACAACGTATTTTTGGTGGACAATCTGATAGAGAATCTACAATTGTGCCATTCCAACAAGTATATTGTATTTTTTCACATTCACATCTTGTTGTATCTAAACGATATCCACTTGAACAAGTCTTTGTACAAGCTGGGCATTCTGAGGAATTATGTACAACACTGCCATCCCAGCATGTATACTTACTTGGACATTGCCAAGAATATTCTGCTCTTGAGCCATCCCAGCAATCTACATAACATTCACAAGTTGATTGATCCAATTTTTGACCACTACCATAACATTTTTGAAGAGAACCTGTTAATTTACAATTTGTACTATCCCAACTTTGTCCACAAGGAATTACTGCGGGTTTATTATTACAAGGTGGACATTCTGATTTATTATGAGCATAACTACCATCCCAGCAAGTTACCTTACTTGGACATTGCCACTCATAAGTCTTTCTTGATCCATCCCAACAATCCACATAACATTCACAAGTTGATGAATCCAATTTTTGACCGCTGCTATTACATTTTTTATTACATCCTCCAGCATCTGGAATCTTGTAACAATCTCCATAAGAAAATAGTCCATGAGCATCAGAAGATGTTGGATTATGAGTTTCCCACTGATACCCTTCTTCACACTCTATAACATTCTTACAAACATTCCCATCTATAAGAGTACTACTTATTAACTTAGCATGCAGTAATTGAGAATAAGCGTTACCAAAACATTTTTCATTTACTCCACAAGTAATTCCCCATACAGAGCTAAACATCTCTTTCTTGCAAGTTCCAGTCCCAGGAATTGCTGCAGTTAAACTTCCACAATTACAATTAGGACCAGAACAAGTTTTCATAGTATTACAATCACGATTACAAGAGCCATTTTCTGTTCGAAATGTATCTGCTCCCTTATATTTACCTGAGCATTTTGGATACCACGCAGGATATTTATAATAACTATACATATCGTATGAAAGACATTTCTTTAAATTTGAATAATAATAAGTGGCATATGCTGTCGACTCAGAAGAATGATAATAATAAGAAACATCCCAAGGACAACTATAAAGAGTTATCTGATTACCTGCTTTTACTTTATTATCAAAAGAAAACTTTATTGAAAATGGAACTTGGGATATTAAAGTAGAAAAGAATCGACGATCATTTGGAAAATCCATAATAGATTTAAGAAAACTATCATTTAATGTCTGCTTTAAATCAGATATTTGAGCTAATAATGTAGTATTTGAGATAGAGTGAGCTTGTTTGTACTCTGGATCTGTAGGATCCCAATCTGCTAACATCTCTGCTGATATTTTTCGTAATGTAGAATATGCACTATAATAAGTATATGAAATTATATTATCCAATTTAGCTTTTGTTATACCTATTGACACTGCAACAATTACAGCTATTATTAACATTACGATAATAACTTCAGCTAAAGTATATCCCTTAAACCTTTGCAGGAGAAGCCTTAAATTGCCCCCCCCCCGACAATTTTAAAAACATTAAACTTTTTCATCAACTACTCCTTATAAATTTAATTCCAATTATAATTATAAGCCACTTTACATATTTTTTCAAGTATATTATTTATTCGGGTAGTTACAAAAAATAAATATTGTGATAGAATATTAATGTTAATAAATTAAATAGGGGATTTTTTAATGAACAAAATTAAAACTTTAACAATAATTTTAGCATTAATTTTGGGAATAAACGTATATGCAGCAACATCTTCAAACCATATTGCTGTTAATTCAACAACACCAGTTCAATCAACACAAGCGGTTCAAAGCTATATTACAGTGAACCCATTAGATGTAGTTGCAAGACCTAACTTTTATCTAAATAAAAATATAAAAATTAAAGCAAAATTTGATAAGTTTTCAACATTAGGACTTGATTACAAACCCGCAATGAGAAGTTCTGAAAAATATATTTCTTTTTTAATTCAAAGACCTGATGTGACTGATCATAATATTCCATTATCAGAATTAAAAATATTTTTAAACAGAGATGAAGCTGAAAAACATATTGACTTAAACTCTGGAGATATAATTGAATTTACTGGCAAAGTATTTTCTAATGCTTTAGGAGATCCTTGGATGGACGTTGATAAGTTTACAGTAATTAGCACAAAACCAAAAACTGATAATAAATAATAAATTTATTATTAACGGAGTTAAGAGATGAGCGATAAAAAAAATGAAGTATTTCTAACAATTCATGGACACTTTTACCAACCACCAAGAGAAAACCCTTGGTTGGAAGCTATTGAATTACAAGATAGTGCACTCCCTTTCCATGATTGGAATGAAAGAATTAATAAAGAATGCTATAACCCGAATTCTGTATCAAAAATTGTAGACAGCAGAAACCGAATATTAGATGTCGTAAACAATTATGAATATATGAGTTATAACTTCGGTCCAACCTTATTATCTTGGATGGAACAATTCGCTCCTTTAACTTATGAAAGAATAATTAAAGCAGATATTGAAAGTATCGCAGAACATAATGGTCATGGTAATGCTATTGCACAGGTATACAATCACATAATTATGCCACTTGCAAATGAACATGACAAAGAAACTCAAATAAAATGGGGTATTAGAGATTTTGAATATCGTTTTGGCAGAAAACCTGAAGGAATGTGGCTTGCAGAAACTGCTGTGGATGACGACACCCTAAGAATTTTAGAAGCAAACGGTATTAAATTTACAATTCTTTCTCCTTATCAAGCTGATAAATTCAAGAAAAAAGGAGATAAAGAATGGACAGATGTTAGCTGGGGAAATATTGACCCTGCAAGATCATACAAATACAACATTAAATCAGCACCTGGAAAATCTATTGACTTATTCTTTTATGACGGGTCTATTTCTCGCTCTGTTGCTTTTGATGAATTACTAAAAGATGGAAACAAATTTATAAAAAGATTAAAAGAAGGAGTTTCTGATTGCAGAGATTTCCCTCAAATAGTAAATATTGCAACAGATGGCGAAAGCTATGGTCACCATACAAAATTTGGAGATATGGCTCTTGCATATGTTCTAAAAGTTAAAGCTAAAGATGAAGGCTTTAAAATCACTAATTATGCAGAATATTTAGACAAATATAGAAGTGATTGTGAAGTAGAAATAAAACAAGCTTCAAGTTGGAGCTGTTTCCACGGTGTAGGCAGATGGAAAGAAGACTGCGGATGTTCTACTGGCGGTCATCCTGGTTGGAATCAAAAATGGAGAAAACCTCTAAGAGATGCTTTAGACTATTTAAGAGATGAATTAGTAATAATTTTTGAACAAGAAGGTCCTAAATATTTCGATAATGTTTGGGAAATTAGAAACAAATATATAGATGTAATTCTTGACAGAAATGAAATGAATGTAAAAAAATTCCAACAAGAAAACTTTAAATCTGATTTATCAGATGAACAAAAAGTTCATGCTATGGAATTATTAGAAATCCAAAGACAAGCAATGCTTATGTATACAAGCTGCGGATGGTTCTTCTCTGAAATTTCAGGAATTGAAACCGTTCAAATTATGAAATATGCCGCTAGAGCTATGCAACTTGCAACCAAATTTTCAAACAAAGATTTGGAAACTCATTTCCTTGAAATTTTATCTGAAGCAAAAAGCAATATTCCAGAACATGGGACTGGAAAAGATATTTTTGAAAGATTTGTAAAACCATCAATTGTAACAACAAAACAAATTGCAAGTTTATGGGCATTATCTTCACTATATCAAGATTTTGAAGATGAAGAAAGCGTATATTGCTACACTATAAAAAAAGAAGCGTATAAAAAAGTTCAAAAAGGCTCATCAACTTTTGTTGTAGGCCATATTGAAATTCAATCAAAAATTACACTACAAAAATCAAATGTTATGTTTGCATTAATGCAATATTCCGGTGGAGATTTCCATTGTGCAATCAAAGAATATTCAGATGATTTTGAATTTAACAAAATTAAAACAAATCTTATAAAAACATTCTTAATGAACCCTTTAACTGAAATTATAAGATCAATGGATGAATGCTTTGGAAAAGAATACTTTACATTAAAAGATATATTCATTGAAGAAAGAAGAAAAATTCTACAAATTCTATTAAAAGGAAAATTAGAAAAATTCTCTCAAACATACCAAGTTATGTACGATGAAGGGAAAGGCTCTATATACCATTTACAAGGATTAGGATTAAAAATACCTGATGAATTTAAAATATCTGCTGCTTATGCATTAAGCCATAAATTTAACGATATAGTTGTTCATTCTGGAGGCTTTTTAGATGATGATTCTATCCAACAAGCTATGGATATAAATTATGAAGCTAAAAAAATTGATATCCAGCTTGATAAAACACCTTCTAATAAAATATTCAGTAAAAAAATTCAACAAAACATTAACAGACTTGTTCACAGCTTTGAAATTCAACAAGCTGACGTTTTATTGGAAATATTTGACAGCATTAATAAATTGGAATTACAAATTGATATTTCAGAAGCTCAAAATATTTACTTCTCAAAAATTTATCATAAAATTGGAGATATTATTGAATCTGGAACAGCAAACAAAAGAGCTACAAATAAAAAATTTATTGAAATGCTTTTAGAAATTGGAGAAAACTTAAATATTAATACAGAATTTTACAGAAAAAAACTTGATAAATTACTATTACAATAAAAAATTACCAGTTTTCGGAACCGTATTTTTTATACATATCAATGTTTTTCTTAATCTTTTGTTCTACTGCTAATATTTTATTAACAGTCTCAATATTTTTTGTTTTTTTACGCAAAAGCTCTAATTCAAGTAATTCTTCTTTATAACGTCTTACTTTTTGCTTAATTTCTTCACGCTGCCAAAAAAGCCAACCCTCAAAGCCACACCCAGGAGGAACTATAACCCAAGGTGAAGATGGACAGTGCTTACATAAAGTCAAACGAGATTCATATCGCGAGCATAAATTGTCATCTTGTAAGTATTTACAATAATAAAAAGTTGTTGCAGACTCATCATAGTTATTATCCTCAATTTTATGACGAATTATATTATCGACAATTGATGCATCAACTTTTCTTGCATCTTCAATTGATCCGTAAGGCACAAATAAAGATAGAAAATCTACAGCGCCACGATCACCCTTTTCAGCCATTTTTTTTAATTCTTCATATGGAATTGGCGGAGACACTACTCGACAACACTTTCCACACATATTACACAAGTGTTGCGGACGCTTTGCTAAAAAATTTTCTTCATAACTCACCATATTTTGATTATAACTATCATGCAAAAATATAAAAAATTATGTAACATTTCTTAAAAATAGAGCAATAAAAAAATAAAACTATACTTTATTTATATAAGTAGTAAAAGGGTAGTTTTCATGCAAAGTTCAGTAGGACAAAAAAACATACAACAACCACAGGTAATTTCGCAGTGCAATACCTGTCAGGCACAACCTCAACCAAATACTCAACCTGCACAAGTTGCACAAACACCTGTTCAATATCAGACACAACCAATGGCTCAACCTCAATACCAAAATGTTCAGGTTCCAAATTACTCCGGAGTAAATATTCAAATTTTTAATCCATCAGTTGCAACCCCAGGGGCTACTGCTCCTGTGTACAATGTAAATGCTCCTAATTACGGAACAAATCCAGTAAATGGATGCTATCCACCGGAATATTATACAAATAATTGGGGAAATAAAGATCAAAAGAATTCTGATAATAAAACAATAACTACAACAACAAATACCACAGAAAATAAAACAACTGAAAAGAAAACTGAAAAACGAGAAATCGTTCAACTTACAGATGAATATATAAAAAATCTTGAAAACTATTTAAACAGTCAAGATAAAGAAGTAAGGTTAATGGGAGCAAAAGAAGTAATTGCACGATTAGAAGAAGATCATTCAAGAAAAGATGACAAAGCTCTTAACGCATTAGTAAACAAAATGCTTCAAGACCCATATACTCTGGTAAAAATCCTTGCACTTAGTGCATTAGATTCAAGAGTAGTAACTGGTGATGATTATACTGTAGGACTTCTTAAAGCAATGCAAAATTCATCATCTGGTTACGGACAAGATGCAATGCAAGCAACAAATATCTTACTGAAGATGTCAGGTAAAAAGGTCGAAAAAGAATTCGAAGTAAAAGACACAAAAAAGACAGAAAATAAAACCGAACAAAAATAGGTGAAAAATGAGTATCAGTACAGCACTTACATCAGTAAAAAGTAATTTTACAAAATATCTAGCTAAAGGCGTTGGCGTTGCGGCTTTAGGCGTTGTAGCCTATGATGCTCATGTAGTTGGGAAACTCCAATCAGATGTTTATTCAAAAACAGGAGATGCTAATGCTTGTATGGAAGCATTCAGCAATACTCAATATCTTTCAAGTCCAAGTATTACAACATCAAAATTAAAAAAAGAAGTTTTCAACTGGGAAGTTGAAAGCAACTGGAGACATTTTATTAATTCGGGAATAGGCTACTTTAAAGGCTTTGGTTCGATGGTTGTAAATAGTGTCGTTCCGTTCACTTTAGGACTTGGAGCTCTCTTAGGAAAAGGCAAATGGTCTAAAGGATCTGCAATAGGACTTGGGATCTATGGTGTAGGAAAATTATTTAAAGATGTCCTTGGCTTTGGCCATTATAACGATTTAAACAGAAAATTCTAAAAGAAGCCTCTTTAAAGAGGCTTCTTTTTTTTAATATGTCATTTCCCAATTATCATTTAAAATTTTACCTAAACACCCTCTAATATCACCTTTTCCAGATGCATCAGAGGAACAATATTGATTAAATAATTCTTCTCTTCTTTCAGTTGATAAAGGATAAGTTTCTGCTTTATCAGAGCAAGTATCAACAGTGCCATTTACATCGACACACATATCAAAAAGATCTCTTCCAAAAACATTAGGCCCTTTACGACCATTTATATCAACTACATATACAATAAAAGCATTATTAACATCTCCAGATAACCATGGTCTGATTGCAGCACCACTTGCTAAAACAAAAGAACCAGAATCAGCATTATCAAAAGCTCTAGCACTACCACCATCAAGTTTTTTATAATTATTTGGATTTTCAAAACAAGGTTCTACTGTTGTTGCATCTGTGCAACTTTCAACAATTTTAAAGTACTGTGTAGTCATAGCATTTAATGTATCAGCAGAAGTTATACCAGCTTCTCTGAGATTAATCGCATTTCTATCTGTTTTAAATTGCAAAAATGTTTGTTGCAATTCATTATAAACCTTATGCAACTGAGTTACATATGATTTCCTTTGATAATTTTGCATCAAAGTAGGAACTGTCATTGCAGATACAACTCCTATGATACCTAATGTTACCAATACCTCAGCTAAAGTAAAACCATGTTTCACAATAAAAACCTCATTTAAATTTTGATTATCAACATCACCATTGTAACATATTGATTTTTTTTGACAACCCCTAAAACCTTGTAGAGTAAGCTCTAAATTGCCCCCCCCCCGACTGCTGTGCAGGTAGACACTTCTATACAAGCATTATTGCTATTACTTGATTTTTGCTCCTGCTCAGCCTCAAATCTTTTCATAAATAGCTCCTTTCTTTTTTATTAATAATTATAACACTATTTTGACATCTTTTCAATATAAGCAGAATAAAGATCTGGACGCTTAATTTTTGTTCTTTTTAAACTTTCATGCATACGAAATTCATTAATTTCTTTATGATTACCGTTTAATAAAACCTCTGGAACTTTCATGCCTCTGTATTCTCTAGGTTTTGTATATTGAGGATATTCCAAAAG
Organism: Candidatus Gastranaerophilales bacterium; assembly: GCA_944326635.1. GTDB lineage: Bacteria > Cyanobacteriota > Vampirovibrionia > Gastranaerophilales > Gastranaerophilaceae > Stercorousia. The sequence goes on from CALVEU010000069.1 coordinate 8,186, forward strand.
CCCGTTAGAGAAGCTATCTTCATCTGCAGATTCAATTTTCCCTAAAGTTCCTTCAATTTTCCTACTAACAGCGTCAATTAAACATAAAGCTGGAAGCTCGCCACCTGTAAGAACAAAATCCCCAATAGAAATTTCCATAGGTTTAATAATATCTCTTATACGTTCATCAAAACCTTCATAATGCCCGCATAACATAACTATTTGATCATATTTAGCTAAATCATTAACTAATTTATCATCTAAAGGAGTTCCTTGCGGAGAAAGCATTACTGTAACAGAATTTTCTTGTTTTTTAACACTTTCGTAAGCATCAACGTATGGCTGTGCCATTAAAACCATTCCAGCTCCGCCACCGTATGGCGTATCATCAACTTTTTTATGTTTATCAAGTGTAAAATCTCTAGGATTTATAGTGTTTACTTGCAAAACATTATTTTCAACAGCACGCTTCAATATACTATATCCACAATAATTATCAATCATTTCAGGAAACAATGTTAAAACATCAAAAATCATTCAATTAATCCCTCAATGTTATTAATAATAATTTTTTTATCCTTAATACTTACATCTGTTACAATAGCTTTAACAAATGGAACAAGTACTATTTGCTTTGAATTTGTTTTAACTGATAATAAATCATTAGCGCCATTATTTGAAACGCCAACAACAAAACCTAATTTTTTACCAGCTTGATCAAATACTTCAAGACTAACTAATTCATCTATTAAAAATTCATCTTCTTCCAAATTTTCACGAATAGTATTTTCTTCTACATAAATAAAAGCGCCTTTATACTCCATAAGCTAATTAATAGAATTTATCATATTAAATATTAAAAATGCAAAATTTTTATGTGGATTTTCTGTTTATGGATTTTTCAAGCCAATGTATACTATATATTTGCATTTACTTCAAATAGAAATTTTTTTATCTATTTGGTTATCAATTTCTTTTTTACTTGCAATAAATTCATAATTGACAATATTTAATGCAAGTAAAAACTCCATTAATTTTTCTAAATTATTTTCAAATTTATTTTCTAGCAAAATATCATTAACACTAAAAGTTGCATTCTTTTTAAAAAATT
>CALVEU010000070.1 GCA_944326635.1 Candidatus Gastranaerophilales bacterium
ACGGATAAAAAAGAACTTAAAGCCGAAAAGAAAAAAGCTAGAAAAGCAAGAAGAAAAACTAACTTCAAAAACTTCTTGACAGGAGCCGCAAACGGAATTTTAGCACCTGTAACGGCATTAGCAGGAGGAATAATCGGAGTTCCTGCATACATTTTAGCAACAACAGGGCTTAGATATACAACAAATAATAAAGATAAAAAAGATAAGTCTTTAAATGATTTTGCACAATCATTCAAAGATAATGCAGCTGTAAATACTCTAGCAACAGTTGCAGTAGCTGTACCGGCATTTAAAAAAGCTAACTTCAGCCATGTTTTAGGCAAAAATTTAGACAAAGTTGTAGAAAAACTGAAAGATGTAAAATTAGAATTTCCAGACTTACCATCTTCAAAATCAGCTTACCAAGAACTTGAAGATTTTATGCTTAACTCTGAAGCTATTCAAAATATAGTTAAATCCGACAAACTATATTTAAGCGACAATATGGATAAAATTATACAAAGTTTGACAGATGAAAATATATTTGCTGTAAAATTCTTACAAATCAAAAATAAAGGTTTCCTATCAGGAGAATACAATCAATATGGAAAAATCTCAGAAGCACTAAGAGAAAATTGTCCACCGACAAGAACTCTTGAAGAAGCTCAAGAACATATTAACAAACTTTGGGGATCTTCTGAATACAAAGTGTCAAAACTTCTTGGTGTAGGAACTGTCGCAGAAACTTATTTAGCAAAAGATTCATCAGGCAAAGAAGTTTGTATTAAAGTTCTAAAAAATGGCATAAATGCAGAAAAAATTGCTAAAGATAAAGAAAAATTTATTAAACTGATAACAGGAGATACTCCTTTAGATAAACTAGATGACAATCAAAAATATTTAATTAAAAACATCAATGATTTAGCAGAAGGTATTTCAAAAGAAGTTGATTTCATAAACGAAATGAACGCAGCAAAAGAATTGAAAAAATACAGCAAAGTCGCAGATGTTGTAGTTCCTATGGAAGCTAAGCCAGGAATATATGTTATGGAAAAAGCTCCTGGCATAAGCGTAAAAACTCTTGTTGATTATTACAACTGCGAAAGTAAGATAAAACACTTAAAAAGATACGCAAAAAAACACCCTGATACAGAATGGATAAAACCAACTATTGAAAATTATGAAGAAGAAATGAAGAAAATCAAATCAAGAGCTCCGGAATTTGAAGACTTTGATATGACTCCTTCACAAATTAAAAAATTACTTAAAACATATATTGACTTACAAGTAGAACAATTTGCAAAAGTAGATAAAAATGGAAAAGTTATCCATGCAGACATTCACCCAGGGAACATTTTCATCAATCTTCAAGCTCTTAAATCAGGAAAAGGCAAATTATTAACTTTAATTGATACAGGTAATACAATTAAATTAAGTAAAGAACAAGCAATGGCTTCATTAAAAGTTGTTGGCTTTATTAAAAACGGAAACACTAAAGATTTAGCAAATATTGTATTACAAGATGCTATTTTACCTCAAGGCCTTTCTAAAGAAGAAGCTCTTGTAAAAGTCGAAAAAGATTTAAAAACATTCTTCTTTGACAACAAAACAAAAATTAATTCAATGAATATGGATACATTCTATGCATTGTCAGATAACATTTTAAGAAAATACAATATTATCCCTAACAATACACAATTAAATTTAAATAAAGCTAAAATCTCAGCTAAAAATTCATTTGAAGATTTAGTAGAATCATTCTTTGATAAAAAATACGGAGACAAAAGCTGGGAAGAATCCTCTAAAGCTGAAATGGTTGCTGCAATTACAAGTGCAGCAAAAGATATGACTGAAATAGGCATAAAACTTCAATCAGCAAATACTATTCAAGAAACTAAAAATTTAACTCAAATGTCTACAAAAGAAGCAATAAATTTCTTAAGAAATAAAAATATGCTAAAAACAAACAGCGAAGAATATTTGACATATAAAATGAAACAAAATATGCCAGTGCCTGAAATTAAAGAAGAAGAAATTCTTGAAAAAATTAAAGAATAATAAAATTATTCTTAATAAAACGTAAGTGGCGAGTAGAGTGGCACTTTCCTATTCATTAAATTCTTGGATAGATATTGATTCAATTCCTTCTAATTTTTGATAATTTTTATATAAATCCTGAATAGGGTGACGACCAACAAAATCAAGAATTACAACAATTTTAGTCAAATTATCATCTTGTTTGTTTAATTTTCTTGAAATTTCTCTTAAATGTTTGCTATTCTCAATTATATAATCATAAATAGCATTTGAATTTTCATTAAGACAAGAAATACTCATTTTCAAACGTCTTGTATTTTTTGTACTTGAAATAAGTACATTTTTTTCAAAAAGTCTAACTGATACAAGTACAAGAATTGATAAAACTGTAGCAACAAGAGCAAGTCCATACATTCCAGCACCACAAGCCATACCAATACTTGCAGATACCCACAAAGTAGCAGCTGTAGTTAATCCAAAAACAGTAGCCCCATGTCTTAACACTGTACCACCACCTATAAAACCGATACCAGTTACAACCTGAGCAGCTACACGAGCAGTATCTCGGGTTCCTAATTCATCACCAGTAACCGATACTTCTGGAAAACCATAAATAGAAATTATTGTAAATAAACAAGCTCCAAGACAAACTAAAATATTAGTTCTCAAACCTGCATATTTATTTGTCATCTCTCGTTCAAGACCAATTGCAAAGCCTAAGAGAACCGATGACAAAACTCTTATAACCAAAGTTATATCAAAAATTCCAGACAAAGTTTCCATATTCTAACCCTTTATCACTAACTACTGCTGTTTGCTTTTAGGATCCAGCACATCTCTTATTGTATCACCAATCAGATTAAATGCCAATACAGCAATAAAAATTAAAAAACCGGGAGTCAAAAGCCAAGGACGATAGATTATATTTGTATATTCTTGAGCTTCTTTTAACATATTTCCCCAACTTGCATCTGGCTGTTGAATACCAAGTCCTAAAAAGCTCAATCCGGATTCCGATAAAATGTAAGAAGGAACAGACAAAGTCATTGCAACAATTACAAAACTTGTAGTCTGAGGTAAAATATGTTTTACAATAATTCTTAAACGTGAAGCACCAATAGATTTAGCAGCCTGAACATATTCCCTATTTTTTATTGACAATACCATACCTCTTACAACTCTTGCAAAACTAGCCCAACCGATTAATGCTAAAATTACAACAATCAGCATAAATCTCTGTACACTTGTCATTCCTGACGGCAAAATTGAAGCTAATATAATTAAAAGATAAAAACTCGGTATAGACATTACAGCTTCGGCAAATCTCATCATAACCATATCAACTTTTCCACCGAAATACCCAGCAATACCTCCGTATAAAAGCCCTATAGGGAATAACACAAACAATGCCAAAAATCCTATGGTCATAGAAATTCTACCGCCAAATAAAATTCGGGAAAAGACATCACGTCCATTAATATCAGTTCCTAATAAAAATAATCTTCCGTTATTATCTGTTGTCACAAGATGACGTTTCATTGGAATTAAACCTAAAAATTTATAAGGCTGCCCTTTAGAGAAAAATTTAATATAATGCTTTTCTGACCGATCTAAAGAATACACTATTTTTAATTCTTCAGAGTCAAATTCTCTTTTATAATTATATGTATAAGGTTTTGAGAATTTTCCATTTTCATCAATAGTAAAAATCTTAGATGGAGGCACATAGGCCATAGATCTATCAGAAAAATCTTTTGTATAAGGAGCTATAAAATCAGCAAAAAATAATGCTAAATATATTATTCCTAATAAAATCAGAGCGATTCTTGCAAATTTATCTTTCCATAATTGTTTAAACAAATCTCTTATCATGCCTGACTCCCTTCTCTGATACGAGGATCAGTAATAATAAGCAGAATATCTGCGATCAAATTTCCTAAAATTAACATTACAGCCCCCATCATTAAAGAAGCCATAACAAGGTTTATATCTGATTTCAAAACAGCTTCCAATATCAAACGACCGAGCCCAGGATATTGAAAAACATATTCAGTCAATGCAGCACCGCTCAATAACCCTGCAAATTCAAATCCTAAAAGAGTAATCAAAGGATTAACCGCATTTCTCAAAGCGTGTTTAAATATAACCTTAAATTCACTAAGCCCTTTAGCCCTTGCGAATTTAACATAATCACTATCCAAAACATCTAAAAGATTTCCTCTCATTTGTCTTTGCAAACCCGCAAGAGATAATGTAAATAAAACAGTCACAGGCAACACCAAATGGTGAGTAATATCTAAAAACTTTTGAGAAAAAGTCATTTCCATAAAATTAGAACTAGTAAGCCCTCCGACTGGGAACCAACCAGTCTTAACTGCAAATATTAACAGTAATACAGCAAAGAAAAATGAAGGAATTGCCATACCTATACTTGTCAAAACAGTTAAAGCTCTATCAAAAGGAGTTTTCCAATACACAGCAGCAAGAATCCCTAAAGGTACACCAACAGACCAAGATAAAAATATTACAATCAAAGTGAGCAATAAAGTATTTGGAATCCGTTCTTTTAGTTTAGTACTAACTTGTTCACCGTTTGAAGTTACTCCTAAATCTCCTTTTATGAAAGACTTTGCCCATTTTCCGTATTGGACAATAATAGGTTTATCAAGCCCTAATCTTTCAGTTTCCTTTTGCAAAGTTTCTTTAGAAACTGACGGATTTAACCTTAATTCTGCTAAAGGATCAACAGGTGAAAGACGTATTATAAAAAAGCTTATTAAAGAAACGATTATAAGCAAAGGGATTGTCTGTAGTATTCTTTTTAAAATATATATTAAAATTTGCATGTTCTTTTGTTTTTCCTTATTTTAACAACTGCGCCTCGCATTAAACGGCACCGCTCATAATCAAAACGAAAACTCAACGTTTGCGTTTATGATTACTCGACTCTCGCTACCGCTCGTGCCTCTGCTCGGCTTGATATATCTCCTCTATATTATGAGTTACCCCTCCCAAACTTGTCGGATATATGTTTTTGAACTTATTTCTCAAAGCCACAATTCTGATTGGTGAATAAATATAAATTAGAGGCTTTTCATCATATACAATTTTCTGATATTCATCATAGTATTTTTTTCTATCTTCAAATTTTGTAGCTAAAGCACCTTGCGTGTATAAATAATCCAATCGTTTTTCAAAATCATAACGAGAGCTATTCAAATCTTTTTCTAATCTTTGATTAAAGATATGCAAAGTACCATCAGATAACCAAACATTTTTCCCGCCATTTGGTTCTAGAGGAGAGCCGGTAAATCCCATTATTACCATATCCCAATCCAAAGTAGCCATGAGTTTATTTACAAGAGAATTGAATTCAATAGGTTTAAAATTAACCTTCATACCCAAATCTTCAAGATCTTGTTTTACCATAACGCCAATAGCTTCTCTTTCGGTATTTCCTGCATTTGTATATAAATCGAATTCAACATGATTTCCAAATTTATCTATTAAATGGCCTGCCCTATCCCAGCCAAATCCTGATTTTTTCAATAACTCTTTCGATTTTTCAATATCTCTATCATGACCTTTTATATCTTTATTTAAAAATATTGAATTCAAAGTTTCAGGCGTAAATAGAGGTTCTGCAAGTCCATTTGCAATATTAAACACCATATTTTTTCTATCAATTGCATAATCTACAGCTTGACGGAAATTTTTATCTTGGAACCAAAGTTGCTTTTTAGGATCAACATAATATTTTCCCTTATCATTTTTACGATTATTCATATTCATTGCAACATACATAGTACCTGTATCAGGCCCTATATTGTATACCGTAAAATCAGAATGTTTTTCCATTTCTTTAAAACGAGCGACATTTGCTCCTTGAAGACTTATTTCGTCTAATTCCCCGCCTTCAAATTTTAGCACTTGATTGTTTATATCTCCGACAATTAAATATACAATTTTATCCAAATATGGAAGTTTTTTATCATTTTTATTTATTACATAATAATCAGGATTTCTTTCAAACACAACCCTTTGAGCTGGAACATATTCTTTTAGTCTAAATGCTCCAGATGTTACAAAATCCTTCGGTGGCATATTTGTAGAAAGGAAACCGTCAAAAAAAGCTTTTCCTTTTTTTACAGCAGGTTCAAAAATATGCTTAGGCGCAATAGGAGAAGATAACATTCTCAAAAACGGAGCAAAAGGTTCTGGCGTTACAAATTTAACCGTATAATCATCAATTTTTTCTACAGTAGGCAATTTACCGTCAATAACAATAGAATCTCTTATTGATGTATTTCCAAACCCGTCTAAAATTATATTTTGCCAAGTGAATACAACATCATCTGCAGTAATAGGTTTACCATCAGACCATTTTATACCATGTCGTAAATTTACAATATATTCTTTACCATTCACCGTAAAAGATTTCGCAAGTTTCGGGATTGTATCTCCTGTCACAGGATCAGTAGTCACAAGACCATCATACATTATCTCAGACATTTGAGATGAAATGTTATCTTTTGAATTAAACGGATTAAAAGTCTTTGGTCCCTCTCCAATTGTTGAAGATACAAAAGTTCCACCAAACTTTCCAACAGGTGCCTGTGATTGCAAATAGTCAACACCATTTATAGTAACATTCTGTTCTATAGGATAACTTTCTTCCTGAAATTCCGTTTTAGGTCTTAATACTGGCTTTTGAATCTCATCTATATCTGCTCTAATACAAGCCTTACCAAGGCCTAAAACAACTAATAAAACTAAGATAACATAAATAACCCGTTTCATAGTTTTAGAATAACATAAATATAAATTTTGTTTATAGCCGTAGAAGGTAAATTAATATTATTTACCAAGGATAATCATCTTTTATTTGCCAACCATCTTTCTGAATTAAAAGACCACAAGCATAACCTGCACCTGTATAATCTTTTTTACAAGTTGCACAACCTGATGTTAAGATTTTCTCCCTAGTAAGTCGAGTATGAATTTCCCCACTTCCACACTGTTCATGTATACCTAAAGTTACTTTCCCTGTTTCTGACTGCAAATAAGGATAAATCCCCATAAAAAAGACATCTCTACCAGCTCTATTAGGCCTGCTAGGACCATTTATATCAACTATTATCCAAGCACTAGTTTTTCGCAAATTAACTCCTGAATAAGGAGATGAGTAAACAGTAATATATACACCATTAGGCAACATATATCTAGGCATAGAATACATATTTGAGCCAGAATTATCTATAGTACCATCTAACTTCTTCCAAAATGACACACTACCAGTCTTTTTTGCAACTCCTTTTAAATAAGGCTTCAAATATTGAGAAAAGAACCTATCACCATAAACATCTGAAGAATAATCCCAATATAGAATATTTCCATTATCATTCTCTGAAGCTATTACAGCTTGATTTATCATAGAATAAGATTCTTTTAATCGTTCAACCGTAACTTTTTTTTCATAACTATTTACCAAACTTGGCATAGTTAAAGCAACAACAACACCAATTACTCCTAACGTAATCAAAATTTCTGCTAGCGAAAATGCAGAGAATAAGCCTAAATAACGCCCCCCCCCCCGACTTTCAAATCTTTTCATTCTTTTGCTCCTTTCTTAAAAAAACGTTTATAACATTTCTATTATAAACGTTTTTTTATTTTTTTCAAGGATTTATATTAATAATTCATTTCCCAATTATCATTCAATATTTTACCAAAACACCCCCACCAATTTTCACTATCAGCAATACAATGTTGTTCAAACATTTCTTCCCTTAAATCTGAAGACAATGGTGCTTCTGGAATATTACATTCTGGGTTACTATCATCAATAACGCCATTATTATAAAGCATTACAGCAAAAGCATCTCTACCTACAATATTAGGGCCTTGTTTCCCATTTATATCTATATATATTAATATTTTACCATCTCCATTTACAGTAAAATCGAGAACAGCACCACTTGCTAATACATACTTTTTACGGTTTGTATTGTTGAATATATCAATTGAAGTACCTGTAATTCTTTTATAATCCCCAATAGCATAACAAGATGAAGGTGAAGTAGTACAATCCTGAACTATTTTAAAATAATTTTTCATCCAGTAATCTATTGAATTATCATTAATAAGTCCAGCTTCTCTAAGATTTAATGCATTTTTATCATTCATATACATAACAGCTGCTTGTTGAATCTCATTATAAACTTTATGCAACTGCGTTACATAAGATTTCCTTTGATAATTCTGCATCAATGTTGGAACAGTCATAGCGGAAACTACACCAATTATCCCTAATGTTACCAATACCTCTGCTAAAGTAAATCCTCTTTTCATTTCTAAAACCTCTTTACAATCGTGACAATCTACATCACCATTATAACAGGTTGAGTTATTTTTACAACTCCCACATATATGGTTGAAGAGCTTTAAAATGCCCCCCCCCGACATTACTAAATCTTTTCATTCTTTTGCTCCTTTCTTAATCATTACTTTATTATTATAACATTTTCATTATATCATTTCAATCAAAAATTAATTTTTCCTTAAGGAAATTAATTTTTTCAAAAAATCGTTATATAAATATAATTGTAATGTAATAGTCATCCTGAATTTATTTCAGGATCTCAATAGGATTCTGAAACAAGTTCAGAATGACAGCTTAGGAGAAAAGGAGAGAATATTATGTTAAAACCATTAGGCGACAGAATTGTTATTAAAGTTATCGAAGATACTGAACAAACTTCAGGCGGAATTTTTATTCCAGACAGCGCTAAAGAAAAACCTCAAAAAGGTGAAGTTATTGCAGTAGGTCTTGGAAAACTTAATGAAAAAGGCGAAAGAGAACCTATGGATGTAAAAGTTGGGGACACTGTTCTTTATGCTAAATATGCAGGCACTGATATTAAAATGGACGGTGTTGAATATAAAATTTTATCAATCAAAGATGCATTAGCAATTATTGAGTAAATAAAACTGTCATCCTGAATTTATTTCAGGATTTCAAGTTTAAATGATGCTGAAACAAGTTCAGCATGACAAATATAATAAGGAGAAATAAACAAATGGCAAAACGTATAGTATTTAATGAAGAAGCAAGAAAATCGCTTCTTAAAGGCATAGATGCAGTAGCAGACGCAGTTAAAGTAACATTAGGACCAAAAGGAAG
>CALVEU010000071.1 GCA_944326635.1 Candidatus Gastranaerophilales bacterium
CACCCACTAAAGGTGCCATCTGATCGGACCTTCACCTGAAAAGCATCCGCTCCATACTGATTTGGTTTAGACATACCGTTTGTATCAAAGGTTATAGTTGCACACATATATTCAGTCCATTCAAAAATTACAGGATTACCAGAACTATCAACTATCGTATTACCATCTGAATCATATTGATAACCTGACGTTTTATATTCACAAGCTGAATTTTGTGTTATTGAAATTAAAGAAGCGTCTTTTAAAACAATTATAGGATAATTTACCCAAGATGCTCTAGAAACACCATCTTTATCATAATAAGGAGATGCATAAATTAATGGGTAATGAAATTTACTACAATCCCCTGAAGATTGATTTTTGCATAAATATGCACCGTCAAAATATTTTGCAAAATTTTCTGCGACCTCTGCAGATGTCTTACTCGGGTCAAATAATCCGGTTATATCGCCAACAACCCCATTATCTGCTTGATATTTTTGAACAGCCTGACTAATTATGGAATAAGATTTTTTAGCTCTTGTAGCAAGCTCTTTATTTTTATAATTCGTAATTAACGCCGGTAAAGTCATTGCAGCAACAACACCAATTATTCCTAATGTTATTAAAACCTCTGCAAGCGTAAAACCTTTTTTATTATTTTCGTGATGTGCTATATCACCATAATAACACTTTTTATTTTCTTTTTCAACCCCCCGAAAGCTTTGTATAGCGAGCTTTAAATCGCCCCCCCCCCGAAATTCTTAAATCTTTTCATAACTAGCTCCTTTCCTATTAATATATTTATTATAACAAAATAGCTCTACTTTTTCAAGCAGAGCTATTTTTATATGAGATAATACTCATTTCCCTATTTATTTGATGGAATTCTCATTGCATAGAATGAACGAATTACGAAAATCAATGCAATAATTAAGAATATCCAACCTGCAATTGGAGCAAGATTTCTGAAAGATTCAGAAATTGCAATTTCCATTGCTAACAATCCGAATAATGTTGTAAATTTAATAATCGGATTCATTGCAACTGATGATGTATCTTTGAATGGGTCACCCACTGTATCACCAACTACAGTTGCTTCGTGAAGCGGAGTTCCTTTTTCAGCTAAGTCAACTTCAACAATTTTCTTAGCATTATCCCAACATCCACCTGCGTTTGCCATAAATACAGCTTGGAATAAGCCAAATACAGCAATTGCAATTAAGTAGCTTACAAAGAATGCTACAGGTGCTGATGTCTTGCAACTAGGAGCTGATAGACAAGCAAATGCTAATGCAAATGCAAATAATGCGATAAAGATATTAATCATACCTTTTTGAGCATATTGTGTACAAATTTTTACAACTTCTTTTGAATTTGCAACATTTGCACTTTTTGAATTTGCATCATCTAATTTAATATTATCTTTAATATATTCAGTTGCAGAATATGCACCAGTTGTAACAGCTTGCATAGACGCACCTGAGAACCAGTAAATTACAGCACCACCAGATAATAAACCTAGTAATGTATATGGGTTCAACATATTCAAAATCATTTCAGGTTCGATACCTAAAGTTGATTTAATTACAAGAATTAATGAGAAAATCATTGTTGTAGCACCAACTACAGCTGTACCAATTAATACAGGTTTAGAAGTTGCTTTGAATGTATTTCCTGCACCGTCATTTTCTTCTAAGTATTTTTTAGCATTTTCAAAGTCAGGTTTGAAACCGTATTCTTTTTCGATTTCTTCACCAACATTTGGAATATCTTCGATTAAAGATAATTCATAAACTGATTGAGCATTATCAGTTACAGGGCCGTAAGAGTCTACAGCAATTGTAACAGGTCCCATTCCTAAGAAACCGAATGCTACTAAACCGAATGCAAATACAGACGGATAAATCATTACAGCTTCAGGAATATAAGTTGATGCAACATAAGCTAGTCCCATCAATAATACAATTACCATACCAATCCAGAATGCTGAGAAGTTACCAGCAACAATACCTGAAAGGATTGTTAAAGAAGAACCGCCTTCTCTTGAAGCTGTAACAACTTCTTCAGTATGTTTTGCTTTTGGGGAAGTAAATATTTTAGTAAATTCTGGAATTAATGCTGCACCTAAAGTACCGCAAGAAATAATTGTAGATAATACTAACCATAATTTACCACCCAAATCAGCTAATAACCAGTGGCTTACGCCAAAAGTCATTACGATTGATAAAATAGAAGTTAACCAAACTAAGTTAGTTAATGGTTTTTCAAAATCAAATTTTTGAGTTTTAGCTGCATAAAATTTATCAACAATACCGTTAATCCAGTATGCAACAACTGATGTAACGATCATTAAGAATCTCATTACGAAAATCCAAGTCAATAATTGAACTTGATTGTCTGGTCCAGCAACTGCTAAAAGAATAAATGAAACAAGAGCAACACCAGTTACACCGTATGTTTCAAAGCCATCAGCTGTAGGACCTACAGAATCACCTGCGTTATCACCAGTACAGTCAGCGATTACACCAGGGTTTCTTGGATCATCTTCTTTAATACCGAATTGAATTTTCATCAAGTCAGATCCAATATCAGCAATTTTTGTAAAGATACCACCTGCTACACGAAGAGCAGAAGCACCTAAAGATTCACCGATAGCAAAACCGATGAAACAAGCTCCTGCTATTTCACCAGGTACAAATAACAAAATTGTTAACATTAAAATAAGTTCAACTGATACTAAACATACACCAATTGACATACCTGCTTTTAAAGGAATATTTAAAATATTTAAAGGATTTCCTTTCAAAGATACAAAAGCAGTTCTAGCATTTGCTAAAGTATTCATTCTGATACCGAACCAAGCAACTGCATAAGAACCTAAAATACCAATTACAGACCATGCAAGAATGATTAATACATGGCTTAATGGCATATGTTGTAAATAACCGAAGTAAAATGCGATACATAGACCGATTAATACTTCTAATACAAGTAAGAATTTACCTTGTTGAATAAGATAAGTCTTACAAGTTTCAAAAATTGTATTACCCACTTCAGCCATTGCTGCGTGAACATCCAATTTTTTAATTCTTACAAATTCAATAAATCCAAATATCAAACCAATAACTGAAATAATAATCCCAATAACTAAATAGTTAAAGAAATCAGGATTAGCTTGTCTGATATTAGGAACAACTAAATCTGCTTCACTTGCTAAAACAGGTGAAACACCCATTAACAAAGCTGCGAACATCGCAAACAATGCCTTTGGTGAAGTTAATTTCTTAAACATAAACTCTCCCTCTTTAAATTAAGTCGTTACACGAGAACATTATAATCCAAACTAAAATTTGTGACAAGATTGTAACAAAACTATTCTTATTCTTTCGCAACAAGAATGAGGTTAAAACGAACAGGAAAAATTAACTGAATTATTAAACAATATTGATAAAAAACTCTTTTAAACCTTATACAAATAAGTTACGACCTGACAGCACCAAAACGCAAAAAGAATAATGTTTAATATCATTCCGGATAAAAATACGAAATATCATTTTTTATAATCAGAAAACTTCTTAAAACTATAAGAAACATTATAATCGAAATAATACCACCCACCAAACTTGCTCTATCAAAAAAATAAATTATTAACATCAATACTGCAGGCAATGCCCCAAAATGCAAAACAGCAACATAAGGGTGTCCTTTTATAACATCCCATATAGAAACAGGTATAGTACTGTCAAAATTTCTTAAACTTACATCGGTTTCGTATGTCAAAAATCGCCAGAGAAGAACGCAGAAAAGTGCCAGAGCAAAAAAGCCAAATACTATATTCCCTGATAAAAAAGACGCAACCGTCATTAAATAAAAAACGACAAACGAGAGCGGAAATACTATGCTAAAATAAATATTGCCTTTTAACACATCAAACACCGAAATCTGTATTTTAGCAGCATCTTGCAGCGACTGCAAATACATTTCATCCATGTTTGAATGTTTTATTGCTTTATTATAAATCTTTTTGTCAATTAAATTTTTATCCGACAATTCTTTGAGAGATTTTTTAAAACTTTCTTTAACGATTTTTTCTATTTTTATCAGAAAATCCTCTCTTTGCGGACCGTATACATCAAGTGCCTCCATTTGTTTCAAATTTTTTATTTCAAAGTCATACAAATCCGAATACAGATTATTCAAAACTGTTTCATGTAGTTCTTCGGGCACTCCCGATGCAATAAGGTCAATTGTTTTGTGAAAAACCCACTCCGCAATAACCTGTACAACTATACTTCGCGAGTAATTATCTTTACAGTTTTCTGAAATTACGCGCTCTCCGGCCCGAACAGAATATTTGTAAACCAAATCACGAACGTAAATTTCGCTCTCTCTGTATTTTTTAGATATTAGACCTCTAATCTGAAACCTCAGCTGATTTGCAAATTCTTTGTAATCAAATTCGTCACTCACTAAACTTTCCTTTTCTTATAAACTCAAATAAACATCTTCCTGCAGTTTAATTTCAAACTCGCTTCCGGCAGGGATTGAAATTCTACCACCTTTAGACCAAATTGCAAACAATGGAGATCCTACAAAATTTACTGCATAAACTACAATCCCAGTAATTGTAGGGATAGGAGAAATTATTACACCCACAGGATTATCCGCAAGTTTTGAAGATGTCCTGCGAGTTTTTTTGTAAAAATTTTCACCTTTATCAATTTGATTTGCGACACCTTTCCAGTATTGGCGTTTGCCTTTTATATTATTAAAAAATATTTTTTTCAAATTGGCTTTTGTAATTTTTCCATGAACAGATCTTGTCTGACCATTGACAGTAATACTATCAACCATAAGAACAATAAGCCCGCCATTTCCTGTCATTTGAGGGAGATGAGAATCTTCGACAACTGCCGTAAATTTTGTACCTTCCATTACAGTTATATATCTTTGTGTTACAGGTTTGATTGTCGTAAATGAAACTCTAGCACCTTCTTTTAAATAATCTGAAATTACAGAATTTGATTTAACTCGAAATTTTGTACCTTTTTTAATTCTTATAGCTGTTGATTTATCAAATTTATATTCATTTGGGAGTTTTTTTACACCCAATTGAGGTTTAGCCACAGGCGTTGACGGTAAAGACTTTGGAGCTGTCTTTGGAGCTTGTGTAGTCTGAGGTGTTTTTGAAACTGTATTTTGTTGTGTAGGAGCAGTCTTTGGTAATGCAGGTAAAGACTGTTCTAATTTTGATGGATCATAAGTCCTTCTTATTTCATCATCAACAGAAGTGTCCAACTCCAGTGCAAAAACGGGAGTTGCTAATAACATAAAAATTATAAATATTGTACTAATATTTTTTACGAACATTTTCTATACGCGTCCTTACGAAACCATACAATTCATCAATATTCACATCCGTTCCTGATACAGGGTATGAAAAAGTATTTTTTTCTTGTAATGAAGCCAAAAATTTCTGAAACATATTATAATTTCTTCTTAGATATTTAGCACAACGAGCTTTTACCTTAATTCTTAAAAGCACAGTTCCATGAATATTATATAAATAAGCCTTTAATATATCACTCCATTCAACAAATCCCTCAGGTAAGCTAATACCTGTTTCACTTATTGTAAAAATTAAAGGATTTTTTATATATTTAAACAAAGCTAAAGAACCTAAGATTGTAAAAAAGCAAATACTAACGCAACCCAAAACATAATAAGTAATAGGATTATAAAAACAGTGAATTCTATGATTAAGACTACAATCCATTGCTAAATTATCTGCATTAAAAATAAAATACAATGCAGCTATAGTAAAAACAATTATAGTCAAAGACATAAAAATTAAATACTTCTTTGTGTATCCTATCTTGAATTCTTTGATTTCACTGCTTTTTTCCATATTAATCCTATTTTAGCATTTCGTTAATAGCTTTTGCGGCTTTTTTACCTGCTCCCATAGCGTTAATAGCATTAGATTCTCCAACCGGAGCAACATCACCGCCTGCATATACAGTCGGGATATTTGTAGCACGAGTTTCACCATCAATTGTGATATAACCTTTTTTATCAGTTATAATTTCAATACCATCTGCTTCTGCTGAACGTTGAATAATTGGGTTTGGCCCTGTTCCTAATGCTACAATTACTGTATCAAGATCCATAATCTCTGTTTTTCCTGTTGAAACAGGACGTCTTCTGCCTGATTCATCAGGTTCGCCTAATTCCATAACTTCTAATTCAACAGCTTTTACATAACCGTTTTCTCCGATAATTTCTTTAGGAGCATATAAAAATTTAAATACAACACCTTCTTCTTTTGCGTGCCTGATTTCTTCCAAACGGGCAGGAAGTTCTTTTTCAGTTCTTCTGTAAATGATATAAACTTCTTCAAATCCTACACGAACAGCTGTTCTTGCTGCATCCATTGCAACGTTGCCGCCACCGAAGATTGCAGCCTTTTTACCAACTTTCAATGGTGTAGGACTATCAGGCTGACCTGCATGCATTAAGTTTACTCTTGTTAAAAATTCATTTGCAGAAAATACTCCGTTTAAATTTTCACCTGGAACGTGAAGCATTTTAGGTAATCCAGCACCAGAGCAAATAAATATTGCATCAAAACCGTCTTCTTTTAATTGTTTTAGGGTAATAGATTTTCCAACAATTACATTTTTATGGAATTTTACACCCATTGCTTTCAAGTTTTCAATTTCTCTATCAAGCACAACACGAGGTAATCTGAAAGGAGGAATACCATATCTTAAAACCCCGCCTAATTCGTGTAAAGCTTCAAATACTTCTACTTCGTGACCTTCTTTTCGTAAATCACAAGCAGCAGTCATGCCTGCACAACCAGAACCCACTACCGCAACTTTTTTACCTGAAGGTTTAATTTCAGGCATTTCAGCTTTAGTATTATCACCTACATATCTTTCTAAAGCACCGATCGCAACAGGTTCACCTTTAATACCTAAAATACAATTTCCTTCACATTGTCTTTCTTGAGGGCATACACGACCGCATACAGAAGGCAACATACTTGTCTGACGGATAATTTCTCCTGCTTTATTTAAATCACCTTCTTTAATTGCTTGAATAAATTCAGGAATTTGAATATTTACAGGACATCCTTGAACGCATTTTGGATTTTTACAATGCAAACATCTTGATGCTTCCAATTTCACTTGTTCTTCTGTTAAATTGCTTTCTACCGGATCAAAATTATGACGTCTTTCATTTTTATCTTGCTCTTTAACTCTTTGTCTTTCTATAGCCATTACACACTCCCCTCTTTTCTAATTATATTTTAACAGAAATAGAAATTATATACAATGCATAATTTAAAAATTATCTCCACAAATAATCATCTTTTATTACCCAACCATCTTGCAGAATAAGCGCTCCACAGTAATAACGCTTTGATGTTATGCTATTACAGCCCCAATTTGAATGATTTTTTAAATCATTGCGAGATTCTCCTGCACCAAACAATGATAAATTTTTCGTAGATGAAGTTATCGCAATTATAAATAAATCACGACCAAAAATATTAGGAGGTGCACTCCCATTTAAATCTATTGTGATAAGTAACCGCCCATTACTTATTGATATTGAAGTTCCATCATCATCAGTCTTAATAATATCATCAAATTTAATACTATATACAGTACCATCAGAAGTTATAAACATTCTTCCCTTACTCATTAATTGTTTAAATGATTTTTTATCTAAAGATGATACCTGATAATCTATACATTTATTAACGTTATTTTCTCCACAATCTTTTAATATTTGCATATATTTAATAATATAATTCTGAATAAATTTTTCTCTTTCTTTACTTGCATATTGAGAATTTTCAGTTAAATTTATTCCAGCCTGCAGAAAATCCCATTCTGACATATCGCCATATTCTGATTGTGCAAAAACTATAGCCTTTTCCAATGAAGAAACAGCTTTTTTTAGTTTATTTACAGTTACTTTCTTTTGATAATCCTCAATAATAGAAGGTAAGATAAGAGCTGAAATTAGACCAATGATTCCAAGTGTAATTAAAATCTCAGAAAGTGTAAAAGCTGAAAAAAAGCTTAAATTTTGCCCCCCCCCCGAAATTTACTAAATATTTCCATAAATTCCTCCTTATTTTTTATTATTTTAACATATATTCCTCTAAATATCAACATATAAAGTATTTTCATGATAACATTTATTTATGAACATTATAGAAAAAAGCCGAAAATCTCTCGAATTTGATAAAATAGCAGAAAAACTCTCAAATTATGCAAAGACAAAGCAAAGTAAAGAAATATGCCTAAAAACTTTACCATTTGACGATATCGTAAAAATTAAAAACGAACTTAAATGCACTGCAGAAGCAAAATACATACTTGATATGCCTAACGATATTCCAATTGAATTTGTAGCTGACATTCAACAAATTCAAAAAAATATGGGAGCGACATATCTTTCAGAAGAAGAATTAATTGACGTTGCAAAAACTCTTAAAACTTCAAGATTAGTGAAAAAATTCTTATCAGAAAACCTCCCAATGCTTTCTATAATAAGAAATGCTGCACAAAATCTTATTACAGACAAACTATTGGAAGATAAAATATTTGCTACATTTGATGAAAACTTAAATATAAGACAAGATGCAACCCCTGAATTAAAAGGATTATTTGCAGCTCTAAGAGATAATGAAAAAAATCTTAAAAACACCGTAAATTCCCTTTTAAATTCAGCAGAATTTTCAAAACACTTGCAAGAAAATATCTATACAACACGTGATGACAGAATTGTATTTCAGGTAATGGCATCATCAAAAAGCAAAGTTCCAGGGATTGTCCACGACGTCTCTGCAACAAACAAAACTTTTTATATTGAACCTGAACAAATCGTTCCCCTAAATAACAAAATCAGAGAAATAAAATCAAATATCCACTCTGAAATGGTGAAAATTCTTGCAGGCTTAACTTCTCTTGTAAAAGATGAAATAAAAGCACTTCAACTATCAGAACAAATTCTTGCAACAATAGATTATCATTTTGCAAAAGCTCGTTATGCAATAAAAATTCAAGCTGTAGAACC
>CALVEU010000072.1 GCA_944326635.1 Candidatus Gastranaerophilales bacterium
AAGGTAAAACTCTACCTGCAAATATAACATTGGATAATTTAAAAGTAATCAAACAAATAAAATACCCAGCAAGCAGATTTACATTTACACTATTCCAATATGATAATATGTTTGCACCAATAAGTCTTGGAGATAACTTTTTCGGCTGCATAGAAATATTTAAAGAAACATCGTTCACTGCAGAAGATTCAACCTGCTTCCAAACAATTGCACAACAGGTATCACTACCTCTAAAAAGTGCAACTCTATATCAAGAATTAATTGAAACAAATCACAAATTAGAAAAACTCGAAAGACTTAAATCTGAATTTATCTCAATTGTATCGCACGAATTAAGAACACCTCTCACATCAATAAAAAATTCACTTGATATTCTAATGAGCGGAAGATGCGGAGAAATTACACAAGCTGCGGATAAATTTTTATCAATGGCAATGAGAAATGTACAAAGACTTTCCGGAATTATTAACGACTTGCTAGACCTATCTAAAATAGAAGCAGGAAAAATGGATTTCAATTTTGCACCTACAAATATTAATACAGTAATAGGTTATGTAAAATCAGCACTTTCTGAAGTTGCAAAATCCAAAGGATTAAACCTTATCACTTCTGAAGCTGAAAATTTACCTAACATCACTGCAGATGCTCAACGATTAGAACAAGTTTTAACAAATCTTGTATCAAACGCTATTAAATTTACCCCTGAAAATAAAACAATTAAAATATCATCATCACTTGTTAATTCTAAAGATATTATGATTAATGAATATTTTAAAGATTCTATAAAACTTAAAGATGGTAATTATATAGAGGTTTGTGTAGAAGATGAAGGTATCGGTATTGCTGAAAAAGACCTATTGCATGCATTTGATAAATTTGCACAAATAGAAAACTCTCTATCAAGAAAAGCTGGTGGAACAGGTCTAGGTCTTCCTATCGCAAAGCAATTATTAGAAGCTCACCGAGGTGCAATATGGTGCGAAAGTGAACTTCATAAAGGTTCTAAATTCTATTTTGTTATACCTTTAAGCATTAATAATAATTAAATCTAACAAATAAAATTTTTCCCAATTTATTACTAATTTCCTATTAACAAATATTAAGAATGTAGAAGATGATTTTTGATATGCTATAATACTAATATATAAGACTTTTATAGGGGAATGTATGAAAAAGATTTTAATTGTAGATGATGAGCAGGACATTGTAGAAAGTTTAAAATTTGTACTTGAAGCAGCTGATTTTACATGCTACTGCGCATATAATGGAGAAGACGGATTAAGATTAGCAAAAGAAATTATCCCTGATTTAATCATTCTTGATGTTATGATGCCCAAAATTAACGGCTATAAAATCAGCAGACTTTTAAAATACGATGCTAAATATAAAAATATTCCAATATTAATGGTAACTGCACGCTCACAAGAAGAAGATAAACTAATCGGAGAAGAAACCGGAGCTGATGAATACATTACCAAACCTTTTGAATTAGATGAAGTAGTAAAAAAAGTAGAAGAATATTTAAAATAAAATGGAAACCTCAGTTACAAACAAAACATTAGAAAAATTAAAATATGACCTTGTAAGAGCTGGACTTGTACCATACGAAATAATTGAACAAGCAGAAGAAATTGCAAATGCTCAAAAAATAAACATAGGTCAAGCTCTTATCAATTCAGGAGTAATCACTGAAGATGCTATTTTAAAATTTTTAGAAGCTAAATTGCACATTCCATATGTAAATTTAGACGATTATACACTTGATCCGAAATGCCTTAAATATATTAGTTTTTCTGATGCTAAAAAATATAGAATTATACCCCTATTCAAAATAGAAGATACCCTAACAGTTGCAATGTCTGATCCTTTAGATTTATTTGCAATAGATAAAATTATTGAAACGGCAGAATGCTCAATTGAACCAGTTATTTCATCAGAAACAAGCATTAGAAAAAAAATTGATGAATATTACAAATCAGATGAATCTGTGGGAGAAATCTATACCCAAGATTCTGTTGAATTTGATTGGAAAGATGAATTACACAGCGAGGATTTATCTGATAATCATATGCAAAAAATTATTCGTGCAATACTAAAACAAGCAATCCTTGAAAACGTTCATGAAGTAACTTTCCAACATGAAGACAGCGGATTTGGAGTAAACTTTAAAAAGAACGGAGAAATTCTAAATAAAGGGAATATTCCATCAGTTCTTGCCTCCTCATTTGTAGCCAAATTAAAAACACTTGCAGAGCTTGATGCTTCTGTATCAGAAGTTCCCCAATTGGGAAAACTTAGTTTCAAAGTGGATGAAATGAATGTAATAGCGAGTATTTCAACTTTCCCAACAATTATGGGAGAACGGATTTTTCTAAAAATATACAAACCGCCAAGACATCTTAATCAAATTATTAAATCAAACAGCAACTTAAATTTAATTAAATCAGCATTAAATAATCCTGGAATTATAATTGTATGCGGCTCTCCATTAAGCGGAAAAACTCATATTATATATTCACTGCTAATCGAAGCTGCTGATAAGAATAAAAATATTATGACACTTGAAAGCATCGCAAAATACAATCTCAAAAATGTTCATCAATGCGAACTAAATGAAAACGTAGGTTTTAACATGGATAAAGCCTCACGCTTTATAGAATTCCAATCTCCCGATATTATTTATCTTGAAGGTATTAAATCAAAAGAATCTTTTGACTACTTTGCTAATTTAGTATTCGATAATAAAACAATTATTATGGAATTTTTAGCAAATAATATGGAAGATTTGAGATATAAATTATCATTCTCTGATTTTGAAACTCTCAAATCACTTATCAGTTGTATGATATTCATACATTCACAAGACAGTATTGAAGTATTTACCAAAGAATCTGTCCAAAAATATTTAGCATAATTTTTATTTGATTATATAAAATACTAAATTTATCAAAAAATCAGCTATTAACATATAAATAGTTGAAAGAATTGCAGCTTGTGTCGTAGAATTACCTACTTCTTTTGCGCCACCCTTTGTACTATATCCTTGAGTAGCACAAACAAGCGCTATAAGCCCACCAAAAATAGATCCCTTTAATAGACTTATATAAATATCTCTTGTGGAAATCCATAACCAAGCTGAGTTCATATATCTTGCAGGATGCAAATCAATAGTTGCTTGAGATACAAACATTCCACCAACAATACCTATAAATTCAGCTATTAAAACAACCATTGGGACTGTTAACATGCCTGCTATAATTCTTGGGGTAAAATAATAACCAACAGGATCAACTTTTAGAGTTTTCATAGCATCAACTTGAGATGTAACCTGCATATTAGCAATCTCCGCAGAAATAGCAGTTCCAGCTCTAGCACCTATTGCTAAAGCAACAAACCCTGGAGCAATTTCTCTAATCATTACAACAGCAATTGTCCCACCGATATATGCTTCTGCACCACTCATTAAAAACTGTTTAGATACTTGAATTGCAATTACAGCAGCAGCAATAAAAGCAATAATCAATGATATTGGCAAAGAATCATAACTTATTTCCGCTGCTTGAGCTAAAACACTTGAAAATCTAACTTGAAACAAGTATTTTATACTTCTTATTAAATTTTGGACACATAACCCTAAAAATTCAATCATATTCTTTCTCTTATAAAATACACCCCTCTCTCAATAGAGAGGGGCATAAAATTTTTAATAAATTGGCATACACCATTTTTTATATTTTGCAACTTTACCTTTAACAACATCAAAATAAAGTTTTTGTAGAGATTTAGAAATTTCGCCGACATTACCGTCACCAAGTTTTCTATTATCTACACTTACAATAGGACTTACTTGAGCTCCAGTACCGCAATAGAACGCTTCATCAGAAATATATAATTCAGTTCTATCTATAGCACGTTCTTCAGTTTCAATACCTAATACATCTTTTGCAAGTTCCATAATTGTATTTCTTGTAACACCTACTAGGATATTATCAGTTTTCATTGTTGTTACAAGTTTACCATTTTGAACAAGGAATAAGTTCATTGCAGAACCTTCTGTTACTTGTCCAGCTTCATCTAACACAATCGCATCATCAAATCCCATATTATGAGCATCTGTTTTGATTAATGCAGCATTAGCATATGAACCTGCAACTTTTGCACGAGGAGGAATAGCATTATCACTGTTTCTTCTCCAGCTTGATACACAAACTTTCAAACCTTTAGATGTATCAATGTAATCACCCATTTTATTAGAAATAATCATAAATGAATCTTCATTATCATAAAGTCCAGGTCCAACTTTTTGAGCTGATTTATATAATGTTGGACGCATATAACAATCTTGTTTATAATTATTTTTTGCTAATAATTTTTTTGTAATATCACAGTATTCTTCAACTGTATAAGGACTTTCCATGCACATAATTTTTGCACTTCTTTGAAGTCTTTCATAATGTTCAGGCACTCTGAATGCATATAATTGTTTTTCTTCTTCATTCCAATATGCTCTAATACCTTCAAAAACAGCAGTTCCGTAAAGGAATGCATGCGTACGAACAGGAATCATTGCCTTTGTCGCATCAACATATTCGCCATTCATAAAATAAAACTCTGTCATAATTCCTCCTTAGTTTTATATATTTATATATAACATAAAAGAAAGAAACATAACAGAGTCAATATTAATTAATAATTATTATTTAACTATTCCACTCCATAAGCTTTGAATAATTTATCTATGGAATCATTTTTAGAAGCAACATTTATTGGTTCCCCAGCATATTTTGTTTCAAATTTCGAAAAATTATTTTCTAATAAATCAACAACTTCTGCAGTTTGATCAATTATATTCATTGATGCAATTTTTGAATACTCTTCTTTAGCTGCTTCTTTACTAAGGTAATCAAAATTCAACGATTTAATATGATCAGAACCTATTTTGCCTTCTAAATTTACAGAATCAGAAGATACAGTCAAAACTTTATCATCATATTGTGAAACTCTAAAAGGTGCTCTATAATAATTCTTATATTCTTTTGATTGAATATAAGGACCATACTTATCAATTATAATATCAAAATGTTTATGATTAGCAGCTTTTTTACCAATTTCCTCCATACTATTTATGACTGACATTGGAGACTTTTCAAGAAAATTTTTAGCTTGAGGCTTAATTTTTAGAGCCATTCCAAAATTTTGATTTACAGACGAATTTAAATTGTTAGATACTTTCATTTCATACCCCTTTCCTTAATTTATTAATAATAATAAAAAATAAAAATATTTGCTAAATATATATTTTTTTTACATTTCTTTACTATTTGTTATTTAAATGCAAAACGTTTTTTATTAGTTAAATTTGTATTATCGAGATTTGCAGTTTCAATAAATTTTTTAGCTTCATTCACAGGAATAGCAAATCCAATCCCAATGTTTGAAATATTATTATCAGGATTATAAATAGATTGAGAAATTCCGATCACTTCTCCCTGAGAATTTAACAAAGGTCCGCCAGAACACCCTGGGTTAATTGCAGCATCAGTCTGAATTCTACCTTTCGAGTAATCAATTCTTGACACAATTCCTGATGTTAGAGTTCCAGAAAAACCAAAGGGATTACCTATAGCTAAAACCTTTTGACCAACCTTTATATCTTCAGAATCTCCAAAAGCAATTGTTCTCAATGATTTTTTCGGTTCTATTTTTAAAAGTGCTAAATCTTTATTCTTCCCCATTTTAGCTAAAACTGAAGCCTTATAGACTTTACCGTCATATGTAGTTACATCAATTTCTTTAGCTCCATCAATCACATGTGATCCTGTTAAAATAACACCATCAGCTCTTATTACGCAACCTGTGCCTGCAGAAAATCCATCATCTAAATTTGCATCAATCGACACTATAGCAGGATTAATCTTTTCATAGACACTAATATTTATAAGTTCATCCGGTGCATAATTCTGAGCAGCTACAGGCATAACTGATAATAAAACAAAACTAAAATATAAAAACAATTTTTTTAGCATATTAATCCCCTTTTTATTTATTATTATTTATTATTATCAATTATCACTAAAATTGTTCATTAGACTAAAATAATTTGAAGAGGATATTATTAAATTTATTAA
The DNA here is from genome assembly GCA_944326635.1 of Candidatus Gastranaerophilales bacterium. GTDB lineage: Bacteria > Cyanobacteriota > Vampirovibrionia > Gastranaerophilales > Gastranaerophilaceae > Stercorousia. Next base: position 6,129 of record CALVEU010000072.1, read on the forward strand.
TATTATAAAGAGATTAAAAAAGCCCTCTTTAAAAAGAGAGCTTTTTACTTAATAAGTCATTTCCCAGTTGTCATTTAAAATTTTTCCAAAACAACCCGCTGTTCCATTTGCAAAACATTCCTCTTCAAAACGAGTTTCTCGTTCTTCTTTTGATAATGGAGCTGAAATATTAACATCTTCCGTATTATCATCAATTACCCCATTATTGTATATAAAAACAAAAAAGCAATCACGTCCTAAAATATTAGGGCCTCTCATTCCATTTACATCTATTGCAAAATACACATTCAAATTTCCATTATTTCCTCCTGGAGTATATGATGTTCTAATAGAAGCCCCGCTTGCTAATACAAAGGATTTTGCATCGTCGAAAAACGCACTTTGACCATCAATTCTTTTATATTCATCTGCAAAACAACCATCCAAAGTTTCACATTCTTTAACGACTTTAAAATATTGTCTTATAAAATTCTCTACACTTTCTATTGAAGTTAATCCTGCTTCTTTTAAATTAACTGCATTCCTGTCTGTTTGATACTGAATAATTGCCTGTGATAATTCATTATAAACCTTATGCAACTGAGTTACATATGATTTTCTCTGGTAATTTTGCATCAAAGTAGGTACGGTCATTGCAGATACAACACCAATAATTCCCAATGTGACCAACACTTCTGCTAGGGTAAAACCTTTATATGGAGCTGCTAAATTGCCCCCCCCCCCGAAATTCTTAATTCTTCTCATAAATAGCTCCTTTCTTTTTATTACTATAATTATAACATATATCAATAATAAAAACTACAATTAATTACATTTATTAACATGTAATGGATTTTTAGTATTCTTTTACTTAAAATATTATTGTGAAAGGATTATTATGGAATTAATTTTAGATATTTTATACTTATATGTAGCAGTATATTCATTATACTTTTTAGCACTAGCTATTAGAAATCTTAATGATAGACCTTTTAAAATTGAAAAAAGATATTCTCAATATGAAGAAAAAGATAATCTTGCTGTTGTTATTTATGCTAGAAATAACAAACTAACATTAGAAAATCTTATCAAAGAATTGAAAATGCAAGATTATCCAATTAACAATTTTAGAGTATTTGTTATTTTAGATAACTGCTCTGATGGTTCTGAACAACTTTTTATTAATGAAAGTTTTGTAAATTTAATAAATATAACAGGAGTTGGAACTGTTGGAAAAGATCAAGCTATTTCAATGCTAATTGAAAGATTATCCAAAGATCAAACAATTGATTCTTATGTATTTATGGATGCAGACAGAAGTATCCCTGCTAACTTTTTAACAACAGTAAATTCTGCACTTATAAAAAATAGCGCATTAAGTGGAGAAACATTAATTATTACAGATAATTTAGGACCAGTTGATAAAATTAAAGCAGCTTACCAAAAATATCACATGAACTTTATGAGAAAAGCTCGTTCATTATTTGGACTTGCTGCTAGTGCGGATTCTGGTGTTTTTATTATTAAAAAAGATATAGTTGATGAAATAGGATCTATCGATTTTAAAGACATTAACACAGAATTAAAATACAGCATGCTTTTATCTAAAATAAAATGTCCTTGCACATATAATCCTAACATTCAAACTTATGTTGATACTGCAAATTATGAATTTAGAAAACCTCGCTTATCTGCAAGATTAGACTTATTCAAAAATTGTTTCACTCAAATTTGGTCAAACAATTTTGTATTTGCGGAACACACTTTTTCACTTTTAAATCCTAATATCTGGATGATATTAATTATATATGCTGTAATAATGAAACATTCTTACAGATACTACTTCTTTGTTGATTTCAAAATTGTTCTTTTCACATTCTTAATACTTGTAGCTGGATTCGGAATTAGTTTAATTAATTCAAAACTAAGATTTAGAGAAATTGTATTATTATGTCTATACCCTATATATTCTCTATGCCATATAATAAAAAATCTTCCACCAGTAAGAGTTATAAGAGCTAAAATTACTCAAACAGAAGATCTCCCAGAAGACACTGAAAAACTTGCAATAGAAGCATTTGTAATGAACAATGCAGGTAGAGAATTACCTTGTAAACTTGAATTTATATCAGAATCAGGACTTGCCAAAATCAAATTTATGTATAAAAACAAAAAATTTGTAACTGGCAGACATCTTAGAATGATTGACGCTTTACAAGAAATTAGACAAAAATTATATGATTACGGTTTTGTTTTAAAAATATGCAGTTGCTGCAAATACTTTACATCAAACGTAGACGGCTCTACTAATATGTTAAAAGGATTTTGCAACAGTGATTACCCAAGCCCATCTATAAACGGACAAAAACCAACACTAATTTGGAATTCTTGTACAGATTTTGAACCGGCAAAAGTAACAAACTTACTGGAAGAAATGGCTAACGAACAAGAGATTGAGGGATAATCTCATTAAGCATATAAAAAGATCCGCATACTATTTTTAAATAATCTTGCGGTAATTCATCTAATGATTTAAAAATTTTAGAAGAAAACTCACAAGACTCCTGTAACTCTTTTATAGAACAGGAGTTTTGATTATTAAAATGATAAAAATAAATTTCATCACCTTTAGAAAATAATATCTCCATCATTTTTTTATAATCTTTATTTCTTAAACAGCCAAAAACAAAACAGCGTTTTGAATTTGGGAAATACAAATCTAAACTTTCTCGAAGCGCCATAGCCCCATTTGGATTATGAGAACCATCAATAACTAAATCATCCTTACATATTTGAAATCTACAAGGGTGTTTAACATTTTTAATTCCTTCTTGGATAATTTCTTCTGAAATATTTGGAAATACATGTCTTACAGCAGTTAATGCTAATGATAAATTCTCTTGCTGACATGTACCTTTTAAAGCTAGATTTGTAGGATCTTCAAAAG
>CALVEU010000073.1 GCA_944326635.1 Candidatus Gastranaerophilales bacterium
AATGTCCGGTTTTGGGAGAGGGGTAGACACGCTCTTGGTCGCAAGACCAATTTGACAATCTAATATGGGCATGTGGTGGAATGGTAGACACGCTAGTCTTAGGAACTAGTGCTAACGCGTGGGAGTTCGAGTCTCTTCATGCCCAGTTAAAAAGGCACTTAACAGTGCCTTTTTATTTTGATTAAGGCTATAAAATGATTTACCCCATAAACAATTATTCATTTTCAAATTTAAATCATAAAAATAATCCTACTTTTACAGGTTTCAGCAACACTTTAAGAAAACTGTCACCATATAATTTTTACATGGAAAAAATATTTGACAGATATACACACATATCAAAAAATCGCTGGATGCCTATTGATGAAACAATAAAGCCAAATCTTAACATTTTAAAATTATCAAAAGAAAAATATTCCACAGAAGCATGGGAAATTAATCCAAACAATTCTAGAAAAAAATATATTATATTTTTCCACGGATTAGGACAAAATACATCATCAAATCAAGATATTTATAAAAAAATCTTAAAAAAAGGATACGCTTTATTAGCTCCAGAATACGGCGAATTTGGAAAGAATACAGACAAAATAAGTGCAAAAGTTATACAGAAACAAACTGAAATGGCTATTGAATACTTAAATAAAAAAGGGATTCCAAATGAAAGAATTGGAGTTATTGGCTTTAGTATGGGAAGTTTTCCTGCTATTGAAATGGCGTCTAAAAACAAAGATCTTAAATTTTTAGTATTAATTTCGCCACTAAATTCTTTGAGAAATGAAGTTGATTTATTAACAAAAGGAACAACTGTAAAATTACCTAAACTTTTAAAATACGGTATCAATAAATTTCCATTTTTATTAAATCATATTGATAATATATTTAAAAATAATAAAAAACTTAAATCTATACAAAGTCCAGTATATTTAATACATTCTGTAAATGACAAAATCGTTCCTCAAAAATCAACAGAGGATATTGCACATAAAGTAATGAATTTAAAACAATTTATCCTATTAGAAAAAGGCGGTCATGTCATTGAAGAAAATAAACTGAACGCCTTTGACCAATTAATAGATATTTAAGAATATTATTTAAAACGTTTTCCTACACAAGAATATTCAAATCCACGTTGGATTAATCGTTCTCCATCATACTGATTTCTGCCATCAAAAATTATAGGAGATTTCATTAATTCTTTTACTTTATCAAAATCAGGACGTCTAAATTCATTCCATTCTGTTAAAAGCAAAAGACAATCAGCTCCGTCTAAAGCATCGTAAGAATTTTTAGCATAAGTAATTCTATCTCCCCAAATATTTTTAGCTTGTTCAAAACCTTTTGGGTCAAATGCCTTAACTTTAGCTCCAAATTCAAGTAAAAAGTTAATAATAGTAATAGCTGGAGACATTCTCATATCATTAGTTTTAGGTTTGAATGTCAACCCCCAAACTGCAAATGTTTTACCAGCAAGATTCATTCCAAAACGTGCCAATATTTTATTTATAAAAATAACTCGTTGTTCTTTATTCACCTCATCAGCAGCTTCAATTAAACGATATCCGCAATTATTATCTTTTGCAGTTTTCAACAATGCTTTTACATCTTTTGGAAAACAACTACCGCCATAGCCTAAGCCTGGGAATAAGAATTGTGATCCGATACGTTTATCAGAACACATTCCAATTCTCACCATTTCAGCATCAGCACCAACTGCTTCACAAATATTTGCTATTTCATTAGCATAAGAAATCTTTACTGCAAGAAATGAATTTGCAGCGTACTTTGTCATTTCAGCAGATTTGACATCCATAATTACGAATCTGCTTGCAGTTCTGAAAAATGGAGCATAAACTTCTTGCATAATTGCTGTAGCTTTCGGAGAATTTGATCCGATTACAACTCTATCAGGTTTTAAAAAGTCATCAACAGCTGCACCCTGCTTTAAAAACTCAGGATTTGATACAACATCAAATTCGCCGTCATAATGTTTTTTGATAATCTCAGTAACCCTATCTGCCGTACCCACAGGAACAGTAGATTTATCAACAATAACTTTATATCCGTTCATTGCTTTTCCAATACTTTCAGCAACTTGCTCCACATAATGCAAATCAGCGGAACCATCCTCACTTTGAGGAGTTCCAACAGCAATGAAACATACCAAAGATTTTTTTACAGAATCATCTAAATCAGAAGAAAATTTTAATCTCCCTTCCATTACATTAGCTTTTATTAATTCTTCTAAACCCGGTTCATATATCGGAACAATACCATTTTCCAATTTTTTTAATTTTTCTAAATCATTATCTACACAGATTACATCATTTCCCATATCAGCAAGACATGTACCTGCTACTAATCCGACATAACCTGTACCTATAACACAAATTTTCATCTCTACTCCTTTTAATTCCTTATTAAATATCAGAATAACACAAAAATTTTTTTTATGAGATAATATCAATATATAATTTTATTTAAAAGAAGAGGGATATGCATGGACTACAAATTAAAAAACACTGCATCTAAAGATGCTTTTAATTATAAATACTTATTAGGGAAAATTTTTCCATATATAAAACCAGTATTAGGACGTGCAATTATAAATCTTATTATTGCTATTCCATTAGGCCTATTAGACGGGATTGTGGCTCTTTCGTTAAAGCCTTATTTAGATTTTGTAGTCAATGGAAATCCAGAGCATACTTGGTCATATTTTGGAGTTACAGTTCATTCTCAAGCATTTTTAGCTACAATAATTCCTTTTGGTATAGTTGCATTTGCATTATTCCAAGGAATTTTGAAATACTTAAGTAATTATTTAACAGACTGCACAAGTCAAAAAATATCTATGTCGTTAAAAAAAGATTTATTCAAAAAGCTAACCTCTATGGATCCACAATTTTTTGATGTTAATTCTTCAGGAATCGTTCTAACAAGATTTTTAACAGATCCTGATACAGCATCCAAAAATATTATAGATATGTTAAAATCATTTATTGCTACATTTTTTGGACTTATAGGACTTGTTGGAGTTTTACTATACAACTCATGGAAATTAGCTATTATAGGAGTTACAATAATGGCGATTGCAATTACTCCTGTAACTCTTATCAGAAAAAGGATTAAAAAAGTTTCAAATGCAACAATGGTTGTAGGCGGAAACATGGCAACTAACTTTAACGAAACATTTGCCGGTAACAAAATTATGACAGCATATAACCTTCAAAATGATCAAAATACAAAATTTGATAATCAAATACAGGAACAATTCCATCTTGCAATGTCTTTAACCAAAAGAGTAGGTTGGATGTCTCCTATTATGTATTTTGTATGTTCAATTGGGATTGCTCTTGTAATGGCTTATGGAAACCATTTAATCCTTTCTGGACAAATGACTGCAGGTAGCTTTGCATCATTTGTAACATCTTTATTATTATTATACAAACCAACTAAAACTCTTGGTAATACTTTAACAAACTTACAAAATGTATTCGTTGCAATGAGCAGAGTATTTGAACTATTTGATTTACAACCACAAATAAAATCTCCTAAAAATGCTATGAAACTAAAAGGATTAGCAAAATCAATTGATTTCAAAAATATATATTTTGAATATGAAGAAGACACTCCTGTATTGAAAAACTTCTCTCTTCATATCAATAAAGGAGAAACTATGGCTCTTGTCGGTAACTCTGGTGGCGGGAAAAGTACTGTAGTTAGTCTTTTACCAAGATTCTATGATGTAAAATCAGGATCCATTGAATTTGACGGTATTGATATCAGAAATTTTGACTTAGATTCTTTAAGAAATAATATTTCATTTGTATTCCAAGATAACTTCCTATTTTCAGGGACCATAAAAGAAAACATATTAATGGGAAATGAAAATGCTACAGATGAAGAAATTCAAAAAGTTATAGAAATGGCACATTTAGATGAATTCATACATACATTAGAAAACGGGTTAGATACATTTGTCGGAGAAAGAGGAACTTCTTTATCAGGAGGACAAAGACAACGTGTAGCAATTGCAAGAGCAATGTTAAAAGATGCCCCTATTGTTATCTTAGATGAAGCTACATCCGCTCTTGACAATGAATCAGAAGCGATCGTTCAAAAAGCTTTAGACAACTTAATTCAAAATAAAACAGTATTTGTAATTGCACACAGATTATCAACTATTAAAAATGCTGATAGAATTGCAGTTATAAATGATGGCGAATTAGCAGAACTTGGCACTCATGACGAGTTGATTCATATTGAAAACGGCAAATATAGATATCTTTATGAAATGCAGTTTAAGTCACAAGAAGATGCAGAGGTTCTATAATGAATAAAATCATCACAAAATGGATAGAACCTTATGTTTTACTAGAAACTATAAAAAAGAATTGTGATCTTATAAAAGATTATACATTTGACGGCTTTTCAAAAAATGAAATAAAAAAAGAATTTTTAAAACAATTAAAAAAAGAAAATTCTTTTGGCCTGTATATGAAAAATGTAAATAAGTTTTATTTATTCAATGGAAATATCGATATTGACAAGATTTTTGAATTAAATACTTGTGATTGTGAAAATACAGAAGACCTTGATAAACCTTTTGAAATGATTGATATGGGCAAAGCTGAAGCTTGTATTATAAAACTTTAATTGTCATTATAACCAAGATTTACAGCTTTTTGATATGCAATTTCAGCCTCTTTATTTCTCCCTAAATTTTCAAGGATTACGGATTTCCAATAATAATTCCACTTATCGCAATCTCCAAGCAAAATTGATTTATTCATATAAATTAGAGCTTTTTGATAATCTTCAATAGCTAAATAACTACGAGAAAGCCAAAAACAAACAATTCCTTTTTCTTTTTCAGCCATTATTTCTAGGCAAATATCAATTGCTTCTTCATAACGAGCCAACATAAATAGACAGTACATCTTATCTTGCAAATATAAATTATCCTTTTCTCGTAATAACAATTTATTCAAATGCAAAATAGCCTTTTCATAATCTTTATTTGATATAAAAATTTGTGCTCGTTTATATTCATGTTTATCACCAGTCGAAAATTCTTTTTCTAATTTATCCAAAATATCTAAGCAGTCATCATACCTTTTCATCTCAAACAGTATATCAAATTTTCTATAATACATCTCTGGATTATGCTTATTATTTAATAAATCTAAATTTACATATTCCAAAGCTTTTTTATAGTCATTAATTTTTTCATACAAATTGCTTAACTCTCCATATACATATGTATATTCAGTATTGTTTTTTATAACATCCTCTAAAATATTAATAGCTTTTTTATAACGATAACACATTGTAAATATCGTTGCTTTACGAATAAAATAAGCAGGTTTAGGATTAATTTTTATAGCTTTATTTATATTTTTAAGAGCTTTTTTTAAATTATTAGACATCGACATATCTGAAATACAAACATACTTTTCATCTTTTGGCAAAAATAATATTACAAAATATCTAAACAAATTTGTACCATCTATACTTTTAAAAAATATAGAAATTTCGGAAACTAATATTAAACAAAATAATAAAATCAGATTATCAAAAGTATTATGCTTCATTTTCAAAGCAGAAATTGAATACTTCAAAATATTTTTATAATCATGCTCTAAAAAACAAGCCAAAGCTTTAAAAGTTTCACAAGAAGGATCTTGTTTATTAATTTGCTTTAATTTATGTGAATACTTTTTAGCAATATCATATTCTCCTTTCAGATTATATAAACAAACAGCTGCATAATATGCAAAATAATAATCTTCCGGGCATTTTTCAAGCAGAATAGAAAGATATTTTTCCGCTTTAGAAATATTTTCTTCGTTTATATATATAGTTGTAAGAATATAGTCAGTATAATAATAATCTTCATCTAAATATTTTGCCTTTAAAGCATACTTTAAAGCTTTAGAATTCTGAGCTTTATAATAATAAGCGTTAGCAAGAAAAGCGTAATTTTGTGGCGTTTTTTGACCGTCCGCAATACGCTTATTTAACAGTTTGACTATTTTATTTGCACTGAATGTATTTATTATATATTCCGCATCATCATAAAATGTATAAATATTATCAAACATAACTAACCTCAACCAATATATCGGCTCAAAAAAAAATTACTTGAATTATTTTTACATTCTTTTACATTAGGCAATTTTTTGCAGCGAAAAAACTTTATATAAATATCAGGGGAATATAAGGGGAAATAATTTGTTTAATTATAATTTTTTCAACTATAACTATAATTATAGCTATTTTCCATTTATGAATTTTTTCATGCCAGTAAATTGCATGACAATATTCCCATTTCAAAGTTTTCAACTAAACAGCCAAAACTCTATTTGGCAAACTCAAAAGGAACAAGAAGTTCCTAAACTTATCGATTCTCTCGTAATTAGAAGTGTAAAAAATGATAGTAGTGTAGAAACATTAAATAAAGAAGAGACCTCAAAAAAAACATCCCGTACAACAATTAACGGGATAGAATACAATGCACAAAAAGGGCAAGCTCTTGCTAATAGAATTATTGCAGGCTTGCCTAAATACAGAAATTATCCACTATGTGCAAGATATGTAAAAGAAGCAATAAGAGATATAGGGCTTGGTCCATATATAAATGGCAACGGAGAATATTGTAAATATATTCTCAGAGCAAATCCAAATTTTAAAGAAACTAAAATAAAAGGAGATAATTTAAAAAATCTTCCAGCTGGCTGTATTATTGTCTATGACAAATATGACTCAGGCTATGGAAAAGATGGTCATGTTGAAATTACATTAGGAGATGGCAAAGCTTGTAGTGACGTGATCACTGAAAAAATAGAAGAATCAGACAATGCATATGTATTTATTCCTGTTTAATTTTCTTAATAAATAGTCAATTTTTGAATAAAAAAAAACTTTATATATACAAGAGGAAAATTAAGGGGACATATTGTGAGTTTAGTAAGCTTCAATAATAAGAATATTCAATATAATTTCCAATTGCCGAAAATAAATACTTCGACAACAAATTTTAATTTTGCTCCAACAACAAATTATACAAACTTTGCTTCTGCAAATAATTTATTCTCACTTTACAACAATAGCTTTGCAAACTTAAAAAAGGTACTTGATACAAATAATAATGCCACATCAAAACCTTCAATAAAATTATTAAATACCAATAAAGTATCAACAAATCTTGAAAATGTTGGTTATGATAAAAACAAAGGAGAAAAATTAGCAAATACTGCAGCTAAAAATACTGTAGGCTTCACTAACCAATGTGCATCATATGTAAAAACAGCAATACAAAATAGCGGCCTTGGAGCATATGAATATGGAGACGCATATGAATGCGCAAACATACTAAAACGCAATAAGAATTTTAAAGAAATCTCGACAAACGGACTAGATCTATCAACACTTCCTGCTGGATGCGTATTAGTCTATGACAAAGGCGTTGCAGGCTACAGTTCAAAATACGGACATACTGAAATCACGCTTGGAAATGGTCAAGCAGTAAGTGATGGAGTTACTAACAACATAAGACAAGGTGCAAGAGTTTTTGTTCCTGTATCACAAAGTTATGTTGCATAATAATTGATCAACAGCAATTGTTAAATTATTAAAATCTCCATTATTATTTATCACATAATCACTTAATTTAACTTTATTTTCTTGGGGCATTTGTGAATTTATACGAGATTTTGCATGCTCAACAGTATAATTATTACGTTTTAATAATCTCTCTAAGCGAATTTTATCATCAGTATAGACAAAAACAATTTTGTCAAACAATGCTTCCATTTTGGCTTCAAAAAGTAAAGGAATTCCAACGAAAATCAAATCTTCTGATTTATTCTGATCAAAGAATTTCTTAATTTCTTCTTCAATTTGAGGATGCATTATTGATGCAATTTTTAATCTTGCTTCTTCATCAGAAAAAATTAATTGAGCAACTTTAAAACGAGAAAATTCTCCTTTTTCAAACACATCATAATTTTTAAAACCATCATATAATTCTTTATTATTAACAGTTAATAGTTTTTTAGAAACCTCATCAGTATCTAAAACTTTATATCCTTTTTCTTCTAATATTTTTTGGACAGTTGATTTACCTGATGCAATATTTCCACAAATAGCTATTCTTTTCACTGTTTTGAAATCCTATTTAAAAAGTTTTTCAACTCTCTAATCTGTATTGGTTTAATTGGTTTAAATTCTCCACGTTTTAATCCATCAAGAGTTAATGTAGCATGTTGAATACGTTTTAAAGTTTTGACCTCATATCCGACAGCTTTAAACATTTTTCTAATTTGCCTATTCATACCTTGATAAAGAGTAATTCTCATTTCAGTATGACTGCTGTCCATTTCCAAGACTTCAATATCCGCATAAGCAATCTTACCTGGCTCTAATTCAATACCATTAGCTAATTGTTCTAATTCATGCCTGTGAATTGAAGAATTTATTGTAACTAAATAAACTTTAGGAACTTTGATAGAAGGGTGAGTCAAAGCATTAATTAAATCACCATCATTCGTCAAAATTAAAAGGCCTGTAGAATCTTTATCTAATCTTCCAACAGGTTTTAAACTGAACATATTTTCAGGTAACAAATCATAAATAGTTTTTCTACCCTGATCATCCTCTCTTGTAGTAATATAACCTGCTGGTTTGAAAAATCTATAATACTGATGTTTTGCAGGTGCAATTAGCTTTTTATTAACAAATACCTTATCTTTAGGTTGCACCAAAAAACCAAGTTCTGTAACGATTTTACCGTTTACACTTACAGAACCCTTTTCTATTAAATCATCAGCTTTTCGACGAGAACAAAGCCCAGATGAAGCAATATATTTATTT
>CALVEU010000074.1 GCA_944326635.1 Candidatus Gastranaerophilales bacterium
GGAGAGATGAGATGACTTTTTTAGCACTTGATGCACAAAAAAACTTATTTACTTTACAAAAAAGCCAACTGCAATTTGAACAGACTTTAATCATGAGCAGAGCTAATTATGTAACTAAACAAATGGGTTACAGAGCTCAATATGTTGAAGGATTAGGTGGTGATCTAGATTCTGATCCAACATATATTGAGTTACAACAGGAAGAGTCTTATTTAGAGACAAGACAGGATTCATTAGATTCACAAATAAGCTTAATGGAAAATGAAATTGCAAGCTTGAGGAACCTTGTAAACACTAATATTAAATCTTCTTGCTCATTAAATTTAATAGGTAGCTAATAAATAAAAATCGCATCTAGGGCGGGGCAGTGGACACTGACGTCCTAGATGTTGAATAATTTAATTGTATTCAACATTAAAGATGCTATTGTCATCGGACCAACACCACCTGGAACAGGAGTGATATGTGATGCTATTTTTGAAACTTCTTCAAAATTTACATCACCACAAATTTTTCCTTCAATATTTTTATAAATACCAACATCTATAACAACACAATCAGATTTTAACATTTTTTCCCCTATAATATTTTTCCCTACTGCTGAAACTACTATATCAGCAGTTTTTGTTATATCAGAGAGATTTTTTGTATGACTGTGACACATAGTAACTGTTGCATTTCTATTTAAAAGCATTTGTGCAACAGGTTTGCCTACTAAATTTGAACGTCCTATTACAACAACATGTTTACCTTCAAGTTCAATATTGTATTCGTCAAGTAATAACAATATTCCTTTAGGAGTGCAAGGATATACATAAGGTTCTTCTCCGGCAAATAGTTTCCCGCTATTATATGGAGTAAGACCGTCTACATCTTTTTCTGGAGCTATTGCATCTATAATTTTAAATTTATCAATATGTTTAGGTAATGGAAGTTGTACTAATATTGCTGTAATTTTATTATCATTATTTAATTCTTGAATTTTATCAAGAAGAATATTTTCTGAGATATCAGATGGGTAATTTATAACTATTGAATTAATCCCTAAATTTTCAGCAGTTTTCTTTTTATTTTTGACATAGATTTGGCTTGCAGGGTCATCTCCTACAAGAATTACAGCTAATGTCGGTTTTTCAGACATATTATTAAGTCTTTGTTTTAAATTTTCAAATATTTTATCTCTTAATTTTTTCCCGTCTAAAATTATTGCCATTTTACCTACTCTCTGACTTGAGGAAGATTAAGTCTGAAATAAAATTGTTTTATAGCATCTTGAATTAATTGAGATTCTCTATCCATAGCATGAGTTTTTAATTCGCTATCTATAGGTATTACTCCTAAAACGTCAAGATCAAAGCGTTTTAAAAGTTCATATACTGAAGGTAAATTTGTATTATCAACTTTATTGATTACAACTCCTAATTGATTTCCTGCTGCATATTTTGCACTGAATTCTTCAATACGTTTTGCAAGATGTGCACTTTCTTCAGTTGGATTTGCAACAATTATTGTTGTATCAATATCGGTATCTACTAGTTGATTTAAGTATTTTAAATCAAATTCACAGTCGAAAATTACAATATCATACCTGTCCAAAAGTTTTAGCACTGCATCATTGATTTGCCCTGTAATCGGACATCTGCAATCTTTTGAGCCTACAAACCAAGATACGATAATATCAACATTTTCATCTAGAGAAACAACAATATCTTCCATTGCCCATTCAACAAATTCTTGTTTAGACATCCCTTCTGGAATTCCGGTTTTATACTCGTGTTTACCGCTTCTGATACCGTAAATTGTATTTCTTATATCAAGTCCGAAACTATGACCTAATTCACTTGTTAAATCGTTATCAAAAAGCAAAATTGATTTCTCAGGAAAATATTCCTGAAAAATTCTCAAAAAAGCCTTTGTTACTGTTGTTTTTCCGCTTCCGCTTTTTCCTGTAATTGCTAATTTAAAAGTCAAACTTTATACCTTTCTTTTAAAGTATCAGACAATTGTTTTGTTAAATCCATTGCTTTCTCAGCTAAATCTTCACTCAAAGCTCCGGCACCGCAAGAAGGTGTGATTAACGAATTTGCTATAATAATTTTCTCATCAATACCTTTTTCAGTCAAATATTTTACAGCTTTTTTAAAAACAGGGAGCATTGTATCTAAATTTGCATTTTCTAAGACTTCAGGGTGAAGTGTAGGGATTACTCCCCAAGCTATTTTTCCGCCCTGTTCAAGGAAAGATTTTATACTTTTGCTGTGCAAGCTTAAATTTTGAGAAAAAGTATATGCATCAAAATTTATAATATTTACCCCAGCACTAATTGGGATATCCCAATCGCATTTCCCGCAACAGTGGATTGCACTAATTGCTCCGTTTTCTTTTATTAAATCAGAAATTTCTTTTATCATTTCTACAACTTCTTCTGTTGAAATAGTTATAAAAGCAGAAGTTCCAAGTTGTGAAATAGAAGGTTCATCAATAAAAATTATCGGTGTAGTGTCAGGATTTGCTGATCTTATATTTTTAATCTGCCATAGAGCTTTTATTGAAAGAGTTTTTGTAATTATTTCTTTCAATGTTTCATCATAAAAAGCACATTTGCCATTTTTATCTACTAATGTTGTTGCAAGTGTAAAAGGGCCGACAATTTGTCCTTTGGCAAAAGCTGGTTTTGTTTCTTTGATAATTTTTATAAATTCGGGGAATGCACAAGAGTAATTTATTGCATATTTTTCAATAATTTCAGAATTTATATCTGCAATAATTTCTTCGTAATCGCAAAAAAATTGCTCCATATCTTCAAAGAATTTATCACTTTCTGTTTCAAGATATGTTTTCCCACTATCTTTGTCAATAAAAAACGAAGGCATATTTTCCAAAAATTGAAAAATCATGTCTTCGTTTTTATTAATCTTTGTGAGCTGTGGCCAAAATGGAATATTTTTAAAGTCTTTTTTTACTAATTCCATTGCATTTTCTAAATTGATATGAGGCAAAGAACCTATTGCTAAGCATTCAAGCGTCAATTTAGAATTTGTAACCATTTGCCGCCTATTCTTCAGTTTCTTCTACTGCTTCTTCAACTGATTCTTTTAATACTTCAGAAGCTGTAACTACAACTGCTAATTCACATTTAACTTTTGAAGTTAATTTGATTAACATTGTGTATTCACCAACTTTGTTGATTGGAGCATTTAAAGAAACATTTTTTCTGTCAACTTCAATACCAGATTTAGCTTGTAATTCTTCAGTCAATTTTTTAGTAGTAATTGTACCGAATAATTTACCAGATTCACCAGCTTTAGCTGAAAGTTCAAGTTTACCGAATTCTTCGATTTTCTTAGCTGTTTCTAATGCTTCAGCGTGTAATTTTTCTTGTTTAGCTTTAATTCTAGCTAAATTCTTTTCTCTGTTTTCTAAAGCACCTTTAGTAGCAATTTCAGCTACAGATTGTGGAAGCAAAAAGTTTCTAGCATAACCGTCTTTTACATTAACGATGTCGCCTGCTTCACCGAGGTTTTGAACGTCTTTTTTCAATATAACCTGCATTTTTATATCTCCTTTTCTATTTATATTCGTTAGTAATTATTCGTCAATACGGCAATAATACAATAAACACAAATTATTGTCGAGTATTTTTTTCAGATTGTAAAGCACAAACTTCGCAGTCCAAATTTTCAAGTTTTTCGCAGACCTTATCAAGATTATCTAATATCATTTCAGCACAAGCGTATTGATAATAATTATCTTTGTCATTTTGAAAAGAAAGCATAAGAGAATCATTCAAAACCTTCATTTGGTTATATACGTTAATCGTATTTTCTAGGATATCATTAATTTTTCCTTCCATAGTATTTTACTCCTGTAACTTTAGTTATCATTTTGATAATTATAGGATATAGAAATAAATTTGTCAATTAGAATATAATAGTATACAGAATGAATAATAAAATAGGCTTAAAAATTAAACTGGAAAGAGTAAAGAGAAATATTTCTCAAGAAAAACTTGCGGAATTAGCAAATTTAAGCAGACCAACTATTGGAGCAATAGAACGAGGTCAAAAATCTCCTACATTTAATACATTGGAGGCTATTGCAGGAGCTTTTGGTATAACTGTACAAGAGTTATGCAATTTTGATAATTTATAATTTTTTAAATATAAGGTTTTACTCTTATGAATTTTAATTCATATCCTAGTATTTCGCCAATTATTTTTGCCTCTTCATATTTTAAAGTTTTTCTCATTAGTTTTTGAGAAATATTTGATTGGGAGTAATGTTTTCCTGTTTTTTCACTCAAATCTTTGGCTAGTTGAGTGATTGAAATATCATTTTCTGCTAGTAAAGTTTTTATATCGCTTCTTACGCTCATTTATGTCCTCTATTATTATATTGACATGTTAAGAACAATATAGTAAACTTTATTATTATATAGGATTTTTTATTCCTTTATAATAATGATTATTGAAATAATTCGTAATGATTGGAGTTTAAATGAATAGGCCAAAAATATTTACAGCTTTTACTCTTGCTGAAGTGTTGATTACTTTAGGCATAATAGGTGTTGTTGCAGCTTTGACTATGCCTGCATTAATTGCAAAATATGATGAAATGGTTATAGTAAATAAATTAAAACGATCATACTCTGAGATTGCCAATGCAATTGAATTAAGAAAATCAGAATTAGGAACATCTGATTATGCAGAACAATTTAATCCTAATTTATCATCAACAGAGCAATTAGAAGGTTTTGCGAAATATTTGAATGTAGTTGAAAAATGTAGTTCAACTTCTAATCGAAATGGGTGTGGTGGTATTTATAGAGTAAAACCTCAGAAGAAAACTAATGATGGTTTTGGGAATGTAAGTACTGGTGGTAACATTGATTATGATAGAGTTTTACTAAGTGACGGTACCCTTATTTGGTTTGGTAAAAGAAATTGGAGCGGTGATTGTGAAGTCCAATATGAAAAACATGAAACAGATGCTGATGGAAATTATACTGATGTTGTAGATGGAAAGCCTGTGACTTCATATTATACTGTGCAACATTGTGCCGAAATCTATTTTGATATTAATGGTCCTAGTAAAGGCCGAAATCAATATGGGTATGATTGTTTCAGTTTTGCAGTAAAACCAACAAAATTAGATCAACATACAGGGTATGGAGGTCTATATGATACTATGAGAACCGGAAAATTAAATTACGAAAAATATTCAGCTGGCAAATATTAATTCCATTAATTATTTAATTGCAGGGAAATAGTATTTTATTCCATTATCCGAACGCCATCTTACATAGCCAGTTTTAGGAGTTTTATCAATATCCATTACACTTACTAATGCCCAATTGCCTCGCATTGCATTAAGATTAATCTTTTGAGGCATATTTATCGTGCCTACAATTTGTGATTTATCATCTGTAGATGTGTGCAAGTCTTTTGCTTCTGGCGGAGCTTCTTTCAGTAAATTAAGTCCGTATTTTTTTCCATACATATTATAAAACATTATCCAGCTCATAAATCTGTATGGATCATCTTTTTTTATCCAGCCTTTAGAGCCAGTTGAATTATTATAGATTACCTGAACCCATTCATCAGTTTCATCTGTTACAGCTAGAAATCCGAGATTTTTTTGAGGTAAAAATACTATGAATAAGTCATTTGCTTTTACACTTTCCGGAAATATTTTATCTCCAATCCAACTGATGCTGTGAACGATATTTGAAGATTGGTATGGTTCTTTGTATAAAACAATTTCACTTGGGGCTTGGTATAGCCCTAGTGTATTTGTGTGTTCAATACTCACATACTGAGGGACAACATTTTCACAAAATCCTTTTACCGGCATTAATAGTAAAATTGCAAGTATTAATAAAAATTTTTTCATATCGATACCTCGTATGTTTTGTATTTTTTATTTACAAAGTTTTATATTTCTATATAAATTTTCCTTTAGCAACGGGTGGAGCGGCTACGCTTTCTTTTATACGATTACCTAGAAAGTTTTACGAACCCTTCAGGTGGCGGGTGGAGCGGCTACGCTCCTATTCGCGGAAACTTATTTCTGCATATGCTTTTTGAAGTTTTGCACGAACATTATTCATTTGACGTTCTATTACTTCATCTGTCAAAGTTGCATTTTCATCTTGCATTTTTATACGGAAAGCAAGACTTTTGAATCCTTTTTCAATATTTTCGCCTTGATATACGTCAAATACTTCACTTCCTTTGAAGATATTTTGTTGCACTGCACCTTTGATAACTTTTTGGATATCATCAAATGATACTTCTTCATTTATTACAAAAGCTAAATCTCTGCGAACTTCAGGGAACTGAGGTAATTTTTTGTATCTTACTGTATGTTCTTTGATAATTGAAATTATTTCCTCAAGATTAATTTCAAACATGAACGCATCTTGCCCTTTTATTTTCAATTTATCTTTTAATAGTGGGTGGATTTGCCCGAAGTATCCTATGCAGGTAAGATTTTTGCCAAGCACATTAACTTTTGCACTTCTGTATGGATGCATGTAGTCAATATCTTCACAAGGAGTTAATTTAATTCGTTTTGTAACCCCAAGTTCTTCAAACAATTTTTCAATAATACCTTTTAGTGTAAAGAAATCTGTTTGAGCTTTAACTTGCCATTTTGAATTTTCTGTTTCACCTGTCAAAATTCCTGAAAGAATTCTTTCTTCTTTTACCCCTGTAGATTTTTCATCTGCTGGAGCAATTACGTTATAAATTTTTCCGATTTCATATGCCCAGAATATTTTTTGTCCGTTATCGTAATTGTATTTCATGCAATTAAGAACGCTTGCTGCCATATTTTGTCTTAGCATTGTACATTCTTCACTTGCTGAATTTAGAACTTTTACTGCTTTTGATTCATCAAAAGTTTGCATATATTTATCAAGTAATGGCTTTCCGATTAATGATGATGTAATAATTTCATCTAAGCCTGATGAAAGCATTAATTCATTTACTTTTTTAATCACTTTTTCTTCAAGTGAAATTTCAGGAGTTTGAGTTTTGCTTGGTAATGTAGGAGTAATTTTGTCATATCCGTTGATACGAGCTATTTCTTCTATTAAGTCAATTTCTCGAGTTACATCGCCAGCTCTGAATGATGGAACTAAAAATTTCGCAGCAGCGTCATTTCCGCCAAGTTTTTTAAATCCTAATTTTTCTAAGATTGAAATACATTTATCAGCAGCAATTTCGCAACCTAAAATTCTTTTTATTTGAGCATATCTTAGTGTAATTTCAATAGGATCAAGCTTGTTTTCTCCATCTTCAACAACTCCTTCTATTTCAGCATCAGCTAATTCAACTAGTAATTGCATAGCACGCATTAAAGCAGGTTTAATTGCTTCAATATCTACACCACGTTCAAATCTTGCACAAGCCTCTGAACGGTAACCAACGCTTCTTGCTGATTTTCTGTTGCTTGCTGGTGTAAAATATGCCGCTTCAAGAGCAATGTTTTTAGTATTGTCATCAATTTCAGAATTTTCTCCGCCAAATACACCTGCAAGACATACCCCTTTTTCTTTGTCTGCAATAAGAACACTGTCAGTTGTTAATTCTCTTTCAACGCTATCAAGTGTAACTATTTTTTCTCCTTCTTTTGCACGTCTTACGCATAAATAACCGTCCAATTTGTCTAAATCAAATGCATGGAATGGAGTTCCGTATTCAAGCATTACATAATTTGTAATATCTACAACATTATTTATTGCTCTTACTCCTGATGCTATTAATCTTTTTTGCATCCAATCTGGAGATGGTTTAATTTTTATGTTTTTCAAAACTCCTATTGAATAGTATTTGCATACGTCTTTATCAATAATTTCAACTTTGAAATTGTCAGTTGATAAGTCTCTTGTACTTTCAAGTGGTGAAAATTTTAGAGGTTTGTCAAAAATTGCACTTAATTCTCTTGCAATACCTATTACAGACATTTGATCTCCTCTGTTTGCAGTTGGAGCAACATCTAGAATGTAATCTTTATCAAAACCTAATACATCTTCAGCATTTTCACCAATTTTTACATTTGGGAATATTCTATTTAAAACAAGAATACCATCTTCTTCTTGATAATTACGTTCAGAAACTCCTAATTCATCAGCGGAACATAGCATTCCTTGAGATTCAACCCCTCTGATTACAGCAGGAGTAAGTGTGAACATTTCACCGGTTTTTCTATCCAATACTTGAGAGCCTACTGATGCATATGGAACAATTTGTCCTTCTGCAATATTTTGAGCTCCACATACAACTGTTTTTAGACCTGAACCTATGTTTACGGTTACAAGGTGAAGTCTGTCAGAATTTGGGTGGTTATCTATTTTTTCTATTTGAACGGTTTTAATATTTGTAAATTTTGGTTTTAATTCTTCTACTGCTTCAACTTCTAATCCGCTCATAGTAAGTTCATGTGCTATTCTTTCAACTTCTATATCAGATAAATCGACAAATTCGTTTAACCAGTTTAATGATACTTGCATTTTTTATAATTCCCTCTCACTTTAATTATTCTATAACTGAATAATACTACAAACGAGATAGAATGTAAATTAAAGGTCCAAATTTATGCTATAATAAATTTATGAAAAGAGCTTTAATATTTGCGCATTATGATAAAGATAATATAATTGATGATTATATAATCTATTATTTACGAGCATTAAAACAAGTAGCAGAAACTGTTATTTTTGTATCCTGTAATAATATTGAAAATCCTGAATGTCTAACCGGACTAGTTGATAAAATAATTGATGA
>CALVEU010000075.1 GCA_944326635.1 Candidatus Gastranaerophilales bacterium
ATACATATTATTAAAGCAAGGATTTTTTTTAATATGGTAGAGAAAAAATTTATTTTAAATGCAGATGATTTTGGAATGTCGAAAGCATTCAACAGGGCAGTCTTAGACGGTTATCACAATGGCTTTTTAACAAGTGCAAGTCTTTGTGCTAACGGTAAAGCATTTAATGCTGCTGTAAACGAAATTATTCCTGAATGTCCGAATTTAGGTCTTGGAGTTCATTTAAATATTATTGAAGGACGTTCTTTAACAAAAGCACCTCTTTTAACTAATAAAAAAGGAAAATTTAATAATGGTTTTTTAAGTATTCTTTTAAAATCACATGATGAAAGTTTTTTAAACCAAGTAGAATTTGAATTTAGAACTCAAATTGAAACTGTTATGAATTATGCAAAAGTTGACCACATAGACTCTCATGTGCATACTCATTCAATACCTAATTTATTCAAAATCACAGCTAAACTTGCAAAAGAATATAATATTCCATATATCAGAACTCAATATGAAGAAATGTATTTTGTTCCAAGCATAAGAAAACATCTTAATTTGAAATATCCACCTAATATTTTAAAAATCTTATTATTAAATTACTTTACTTCTATCAATAAAAAAGTTGTTGAAGAATATGGACTTAAAACTAATGATAACCTGATAGGTGTCGGGTATACAGGATTAATGGATGATTTAACTGTTGAGTATGGACTTAAGGCAATTGAAGATTCTCACATTACTGAAGCACTAATACATCCTTGTCATTATGCAACTTCAAATAAAAATCAACATTATACAGAATTTTTAATAACTCAAAACAAATCCTTGAAAGATAAAATTGCAAGACTTGGATTTGAAATAACAAATTATAAAAAAGAATATGCAAACAAATAAAATATTTGCAATCTTATCTATTATTGGAATATTTATTATTTTTTCAATTTTTGATGTTTTTCAAAAAAACGATAAATTTGTGCTGAGAATATTCACTCCAACAAAAATTGGAGTTGACCTAAATAGTAATAAAATACTTGAAAATGATGAAATAATATGTATTCCAAATACAAAAACTTTTACAGCTAATCTAATAGAATTAGACGACAATTTATATAAAAAATTTGGGATTTCAAAGAGTGATGCTATTAAACTTGGCTACATAACAGACAATTTTGCAGAAAACACGTTATTAGGGAAAAATGTAAAATTAAAATTCTCTGAAGAACAAAATCAAGACTGCAAGTTTGCAGATATTAATATTGATAATATTTCTTATAAAAAACAACTATTAATTTCAGGTTTAGGATTTGAAAACGGCAATATAACTTACCTTAACAACTATAAAAAACAATTAGACAAAGCTAAAAGACTCAAACTTGTAATTCTTAATCATAAAAGTAATAAATATCATACACTTGATTGCAAATACGGTCTTGTAGCAAGTGATGCTGTAGTAATTGAAGAAAAACAACTTTCAAATGAATCTACTCCTTGCAAATTTTGTCATATCACAAAACAAAAAAATATAAAAAAAATTATTCCACAATATCCATTAATGATTTCAAATGGGAATATAAAATTGTTTTTAACAGATTTAACAACAAAACTTAAACCGGATAATAAATGCTCCTCTCTTGCCTGCAAAGAAATTGTAAATCAAATTAAAAACTCTAAATCCTCAATTGATATTGCAATATACGGCTGGAGCTATACTCCAGAAATCATTAATGCACTAATTAACGCAAAGTCAAGAGGAGTGAAGATTAGATTGGTCTATGATACAAGCAAAGGGAATTATTATCTTGATATAAATTCAATAATTAATTTAGCAGATGAAAAAACTACTGATACCCCTAAAATAATTATGCATAATAAATTTATTATCTTTGATAACTCAAAAGTAATTACAGGTTCTATGAATTTTGCGAACACGGGGCTGTCAGGTTTTAACTCTGATTGCCTAATTTTAATTAATTCAGAACAGTTAGCTCGAATATACGAACAAGAATTTACACAAATGCTCTCAGGGAAATTCCACAATGAAAAAGAAAAAATTCAAACAGAAACAATTTCTCTAAAAGATACAAAACTTCTACCATTATTTTCTCCACAAGATAAAATTATATCTACAAATATTATTCCACTAATTAATAAAGCTGAAAAATATATTTACATACCTACATTTGTCCTAACTCATGAAGAATTAAAAAACTCGTTGATTAACGCAAAAAAAAGAGGAGTAAAAATTAAAATAATACACGATGCAACAAATTATAAAGCATCAAACATAAAAGCTCTCAGAGAAAATGGAATTTTAGTTAAAGTCGAAAATTATGCAGGAAAAGTACATTCAAAAACTATGATAATAGATGACAAGTATTTAATAATCGGATCAATGAATTTTTCTAAAAACGGCGAAAACAAAAATGATGAAAATGTACTAATAATAGAAAATAAAATACTTGCAAAATACTATAGAGACTTTTTTGAATACTTGTGGCAAAAAATTCCGGAGAGATATCTAAAACAAGGCGTAAGATCTGAGGGTAAATATTCAATAGGCTCTTGTTCAGATGGAATAGATAACAATTTTGACGGAAAAATTGATAAACAAGATATAGGCTGTAATTAATTTAATAAAGAGGTATTGCGATAAGACGCTTGTAAAAGATACTTTCATTGTAACTATCAGGTATTTTATCCCAATATCGATAAATCGTAATTCCATTATTTTTTAATTTATCAACCAATTTATCTGCATCTTCCTCACTTTTTGCTAAATATGGATAACAAAACGGTACATCTTCATCATTTAAAGTAAAATTTAAACAATTTGTATCATTATATATTTTTTCTAAATTTTGAAAAGCAGATTTTCTTTTTGTTTTTTCAAAAACCAAATCAGTATCTTTAAATAATTTATATGTTGTCTCTGACATAAATTTCATATCAAGATTATCTATTCTTATTTCATTTTGGCAGATTTCATCGTAATTTAAAACTTTTGGAACATATGTATAATCATCATTATCAATGTCAAAAGAAACTTTTTTATTGATATACAATAAAGCTCAATCCCTAATATATGAAAAAAACTTCCTTAAAGAATTAAAAGATGCGATACCGCTGTGTTTTGAATAAAAAGAATGAGAATTATCAATAATTAAATTAGGATATCTATTTAATAATTTCTCAACATTTTTTGAACAAATACCAAAATAATTAGGATATAAAATATAAGCATTTTCTAGGAAAGAGCAAGCTGGGAAAAAATCTGAATTTATATGATAAAAATTAATCTTACACTTTTCTACAAAAGCAATATGACGCAGGCATGAACACAAGTAATAAGGAATATAAATTTCTTTAATTCCAAACGTTTTAATTATATATCGAAAACAATTCCTAGCAGAATTCAAATATACAACTTCCATATTTTGAGTATATTACAGAAAACTCTTAAATTAAATATATTAAGGATTTTCAATAATCTTGGCCTCAACTTTTTTATAAGTGTTAACACTATTATTTAAACTCCTTGCTAGTTGAGCTGCAGTCTTAGCATTATAAAACTTACCACTTGTCACCAAAGACGTGCATTCGAGTTGATCTAAATCATCCTCATCTTCAATATTAAATGCTATCACATCAATCGTCACATCTTTTCTTACTTTTATTAACTCTAGGACATAAGAACAAGGGCTTTCATCACAATTTTCTCCACCATCAGTTAACAAAATTATATGCTTTTTACCTGAAAAACCTAAAAAATCATTTTTAATAGCTTGTTTTAATGAATATGTAATTGGTGTCATTCCTCTTGGTTTAATATCAAACAGAGAATTTCTAATATTTATTCCATTTGCAACAGAAATTGGAGAAACAAGCGTAGATGCTCTACAAGCCTCAAAAGGAGTAAGCCCCATTCTATGCCCATAAACTCTTAATCCAACTGATATATTATGGTTCAAATTCGGCAAAATCGATTTCATAGTGTCCACCATCAAATCGACTTTTCTTTTCCCTTCTAAATACTCAGACATACTATTTGAATAATCTAAAATAAATAAAATTCTCTCATTTTCCTCAGGACTTTCCATTATATAATTATTTGGAGAATAAACTCCATAATTTGATGCAAATACTGGAATTGTTAAACTAAGTATTAAAAATATAATTAAAATTTTATTCATAACAAATATATAATTAACTCATATATAACGATATTACGCTTTACAACAGGACATATTAAGTTGACGATTATTTTTTGTTGCAATATTATAAAAGTAATCAGAAATTGGCGGAGAAATTATGAATAGCAATGAAATTATTAAACAAGCTGAAAAAGCAATCAGAGATGAATTTGAAAGAATTGAAGATATAAGAGACTTTAACCAAGAAAAAGTTTTAAATGCTTTTATTGAAAATAAAGTAGCCCCTGAGCATTTTTATACAGTATCAGGATATGGACATGATGATTTAGGGCGAGAAGTATTAGACAAAGTTTTTGCAGATGTATTTAAAGCTGAAAAAGCCCTTGTTAGAATTCATTTTGCATCAGGCACACACACGCTTGCTTGTTGCCTATTTGGAAATTTAAAATATGGAGACAAATTAATTTCAGTTGCAGGAGCCCCATATGATACAATGCAAGAAGTAATTGGGACTGCTGGAGATGATTTAACAAAAGAAGACTCCCTCATCGGAAATGGCGTATTATATGATGAAGTTCCACTAAAAAATGGAACAGATATTGATTTTGAAAAGCTTGATGAAATGATTGATAAAACAGTAAAAATGGTATTAATCCAAAGGTCAAAAGGCTATTCAACAAGAAAATCCTTATCAATTGAAACAATTGGAAAAATCTGTGAAATAGTAAAAAAGAATAATCCAAATTGTATATGTTTCGTAGACAATTGCTATGGAGAATTTGTAGATACAAAAGAACCACTTGAAGCAGGAGCTGATTTAATCGCAGGTTCATTAATAAAAAATCCGGGCGGTGGACTTGTAGAAGCTGGCGGTTATATTGCAGGTAAAGCAAAATTTGTAGATAAATGTGCAAACAGATTAACTGCACCTGGTATAGGCTCAGAAGGTGGTGCAATGTTTAATCAACACAGATTGATATTTCAAGGATTGTTTATGGCACCATCAGTAGTTTGTGATGCAGTAAAAGGAGCAGTTTTGGCGGCTAAAATCTTTGACGAAATAGGGTATGATTCTTCTCCTAAATACAATGAAAAACGAACAGATATTATTCAAAACATAACATTTGGCTCACCGGAACCACTAGAACAGTTTTGTAGGACAATCCAGTCATTATCACCAGTAAATGGCTATGTAACTCCAATTCCAGAATATATTCCTGGATATGAAGATCAAGTTATTATGGCAGGTGGCACATTTATTGAAGGTTCGACAATAGAATTATCAGCAGATGGTCCAATGCGAGCTCCATATGTTGCTTATATGCAAGGTGGACTAAATTATGCACATGTAAAAATTGCATTAAAAAAATTCTTAGAAAAATTTGCAAAATTATAATATACCTTTCATCATTTGATTTAAAACAACTTTTGCAGCTCTTACAGAGACTGCAAAGGAAGTACCTTCGAGTTCATTTATTAATCTAAACTTGTCACTTTTACAAGGAATATCAATATCGCCTGTCCCTGTAAAAATAAAACCTTCTGGAACTTGAATTATAGGATATTCACCTTTCTCATAATGCTGAGTAAAATATGAGTTTCTTGATCCAGAAAAATCTGAAATTTTCCTTTTATCACTTAAACAACCAACTCCTTCAATATTTTTTAATGACAAGTATGCATTATATGAATCAACACCATTATTACCTGAAGCCATAAATATTCTGACATTTGACGGCACATCATAAAGTTTTTTTTTCATTATTATTTAATAAATTAAATAATTTATCAGATAATTCTTTGGGATTAATTTTATTTTTTTTATGAAAAATTTTATAATACAATTTTTTCAATTTAGATTGTTTATTAACTAAAACATTTGAAGAAAAAGCACAAGAAATAGCAGAAACATTTTTATCTATTAATTTTAACAATTTATTATCAACATCAAAATCATCGTTGAACAAACAAACCTTAATATTCGCAAATGGATTAAAGCGTCTCACAAAAAGAGAAGTTAAATCAGAATGGGTAACATTATTCAAATTTTGAAATCTCCTATCACTTTCTAATTCAAAGATAATTATAGTTTTCTTATTTAATAAAGCCGCTCTTTTAATAAAACGTCCAGAACTATCTAAAATACGAATATTTTGTACACTATCATTAGAATCCCCATCCTTCAATAAAAAGTAGACTTTATTATCTTTGGGATTTACCCACCTCACTCTTGAAAAACTTCCTTCAGGACTACTATCTTTTAAAATTAAAGAGTCTTCATAAGATGCATTTTAAATGATTTATCATAACTAGTACCAATATCTTTTAACGCAATTCTATTCATAGCCCCAGCTTCTCTCATTTCTAAGGACGAAAACCTTGCCAAATCAAAAGATTTACCTGGATTTTTATAAAACACTCTTGGATTTATCCCATGTAACTTGTTTGAACGAATTTGAATAAAATTTTTACCAAATGAATTGTAAGAAATCATATTTTTACCAAATAATCATTAAAATAATGCTCTTAATAATAAAAAATTGCTAATATGTTAAGAATCGTTAAGATAGAAATAGCTACTAATAACTAATTCTTAAGGATTAGTAAAAAAAAATTAGTAAAATAGGGTTGAATGAAAAATTTTTGTGTTATGCTGTTGAGGTACCCCGAAATTTGGGTGAAATAGTTTACATAGTATAAGAAGAGGAAGGTTAATATGTCATTACCAAATGTAGCATATTTCTCAATGGAAATCGCATTAGATCAATCTTTAAAAATCTATTCAGGCGGTTTAGGATTTTTAGCTGGTTCACATATGCTATCAGCAGGATACTTGCAAATGCCTATGGTAGGTGTAACTATGTTATGGTCATATGGATACTATGATCAAAGAATTGCACAAGATGGTCAAGTTGAAGTAGCTTATATCAGAAAATATTATGATTTTCTTAAAGATACAAATGCTACTACTGAAGTTGAAATTTTTGGAGAAAAAGTTAAAGTTAAAGCATTTTTAGTTGAACCTGAATTATTTGGAGCTTGCCCTGTATACTTATTAACAACAGATATCGAAGGAAACAGTGAATGGGCAAAAAGCATTTCTCACAAACTATATGATGGCAATGAAAAAATAAGAATTGCACAAGAAACAGTATTAGGTGTTGCAGGTGTTAGAATACTTCAACAAATAGGCTACAATTTTGATGTTGTACATATGAACGAAGGACACGCATTACCTGCAGCTTTTGAATTATTAAGACAATACAATGGTAACTTAGAAGAAGTTAAAAAGAAAACTGTATTTACAACACATACACCAGTTGCAGCTGGTAACGAAGTTCACTGGGTAGATACTTTAATGGAAGGTGGTTTCTTCGCAGGATGTTCTAGAGAAAAAGCTGTTGAATTAGGTGGTGAAAACTTCTCATTAACTGTTGCTGCATTAAGAATGTCTAGAATTGCAAACGCTGTATCTCAATTACACGGCTTAGTTGCTAACAAAATGTGGGAATGGGTTGATGGCAGATGCCCAATCAGAGCTATCACAAACGCAGTAAACTTACATTATTGGCAAGATCCTAGAATCAAAGAAGCTAATACTCCAGAAAAATTATTAGCTGTTAAACGAGAAATGAAAGAAGAATTGTTTGAATACGTTGCAAACGTAGCAGGCAAAAGATTTGATCCAGATGTATTAACTATCACTTGGGCAAGAAGATTTGCTGATTACAAACGTGCTTGGTTAATCCTTATGGATAAAGATAGAATTACAAAACTTCTTGATGAAAATAAAATTCAAATCATTTTTGCAGGTAAATTCCACCCAGATGATGTTATGGGTAAAGAAATGTTTAACAAATTACTTAACCGTTCACACAGCTTGAAAAATGTTGTTGTATTACCAGGTTATGAATTAGAATTATCTGGCAAATTAAAACGCGGTTCTGATATTTGGTTAAATACTCCTCTAAGACCATTTGAAGCATCAGGAACATCAGGTATGTCTGCAAACGCAAACGGTGCGCTTCACTTATCAACATTTGATGGTTGGACAGTAGAAGGTACATTCGACGGTATTAATGGATACACTATCGAATATCCTGAACTAGATGATGAAATGCCATGGGAAGAACGTCATTGGAAAGATCATGAATGCATGATGAACAAGATTGAAAATGAAATTATTCCGACATACTATGAAAATAAAGCAGAATGGGCACGTCTAATGCAACAAGCGATTAGAACATCTGAAGCATACTTTAATTCAGATAGAATGGTTGTAGAATACTATAATAGATTATACAAGCCAATTGCTCATAATGACTCAAGCTCTGGAGAAAAGAAAAAAGAAATGAATATTTCTGAAACTCCTACATTTGATGCTTGGACTTTTGCAAATATTAAATAATTTTATTTAATAATATAAAATAAGGGATTACATTTTATGTAATCCCTTATTTTTTCTTTGTAATGTTAAGAAATATAACAAACAAAATATCAAATATTAAAGAAAATAAAAATAAATGCCGATAAATAGACCAAGGAAAC
>CALVEU010000076.1 GCA_944326635.1 Candidatus Gastranaerophilales bacterium
TGCTTCTCGCATTTTATTATGATCAAATTCTTCTTTTTTACCAAAACCGATAATTAAAATTTTATCTGCAGGAATTTTTCCTAATGTGTGTAAAAGATATGTTTGACCAAATTTCCCTTCAAAGTGGTCTTTATCAACAGCATATGTATTTGCTAATTCTTCAGATGTTTTTTCTCCTTCAAATTTGTTGATAACTAATACTTCTACAGGAGTATTTTTAACGTTTTGTGAAACTTTAATTTCCATATTTTCTCTCTCCTTTTTCGCTTGTTAGTATAACACTTTTGCCTCAGTTTGTAAATTATTATTAAAGCTTCTGTCAAAAATTTGTTTCCCGAGTTTTATAAAAGATTGAGTAATTATGAAGATATCAGCAGTAAATAATTTTAAATATCCAAATTATGCTTTCAGTATTTCTTCTCAAAGAAAACAATCTCCAAGTTTTTCCAGTTTAAAGCTGAAAAATGATGAAAATAATTACAGTGATACATGTTTTTATAGAGATATAGATACTCTTGATTGTGCTGCTACTCTTTTAAAAAAAACATTTCCTAAGGGAACTGATATTTTAGATTTTGCATCTTCGAATGGAGAGGAAGCTATTTCTTTATATTCCCTTTTAGTTAATACATCAAATAATAAGTATAAAATTCACTGTTTTGACACTTCTGATAGAGCTGTGGAACTTGGTAAAAAGGGGATTTATACTGTTTTTTATCCAATGTCGTATGATTATTTATTACTCCCTGAGTTTTCAATGCTCGATGATCCTAATACAAGGGAAATAAAGTCAAAATTTTATTCTGTAATGGAAGAAACTAAAAAACCTAGTTATGAAATTAATGATATAAATTATCTTTGTCAGTTGGAGAGATCTCCTTATTTCAAAATAAAATATTATAAATTGAAAGATGAGCATAAAGATAAAATAGAGATTAATAAAGGCAATATTAATAATATAGATAAAGTTTTGCCGAATAAAAAAGTTGGAGCTGTTTTATTTAGAAATGCAATGTATATCGAAACAGGAAATTCCTACGCAAACGGATTTAGTTTTAATGAAGATTTAAATGTTAATAAAAAAGAAATTATTGAAAAAATCGTAGATAAGGTATATGAAAAATTATTGCCAGGTGGACTTTTTATACTTGGAGATATTGAAAAAGATCATATCTATATTGCTGATAATCATGTGAATGATAAAGATAAAATATTTGTTAGTGATTATTGTACTTTTATATATAAAAATTCTCCATTGTGGGAAGCTCTTTCTAAAGATGATAGATTTGAACCAGTTTTGTACAAAAATGTAGATGCTTCTGTGATTTTAGGTAAAGAACAAAAAGTCCCTACAATTTGGCGTAAAAAATAAATTTCCTACTATACAAAATATTAATCTCATGTTAATATAGTAACAGATGTAGTAGTAAATATTTTTTTGAAATATATGCAATGACGTAACATTAATTAAATAAATGGTTTCAACCCGATAGGATATATATATCGGGAATTGCATGTATTATATAAAAAATAGAAAAGGATAAGGTATAAAACTTAATGGAATTTTTATTAATTCTAGCGGTTATTGCAGTAATAGCCTTAATCGCTGTGCTGTTTGTCCAACAGAGTAAGACAAAATCAGTGCTTTTATCCGTTGAAAAAGATAGAAAAGCATTAGAGGAGAAAGAAAAACTTCTTTTAAAAGAGGCAAAAATCAAAGCAATTGAAGAATTGCAAGATGACAGAGAAAAACTAAACGAAGAAGAACGAGAAAGAAGACAAGAACTTGCAAGACAAGAACAAAAATTAGCAAAACGTGAAGATATGCTTGAAGATAAAATTCAAGAATATACTGAAAAGGATTTGCAAGCTCAAAGAAAATTAGATGAATTATTAGAAAAAGAAGATTATTTAGCAGAAATTGTTCAAAAACAAACAACAGAGTTAGAAAGAATTTCTGGCATGTCTGCAGAAGAAGCTAAAAATATGCTTTTAGACCAACTAAAACATGATTTGGCTCAAGAACAAATGCAGTTGATTAGAGAAAATGAAGCTAAAATAAAGGAAATTTCTTTAGAAAAATCAAAAGAAATTTTATCTACAACAATGCAAAGATGTATGATTGAACAAGTTGTAGAAACAACTGTATCTGTTGTCGCTTTGCCTAATGATGAGATGAAAGGTCGTATAATTGGTCGTGAAGGTCGTAATATCAGAGCATTGGAAACATTAACTGGTGTTGATTTGATTATTGATGATACTCCTGAAGCTGTTGTATTATCAAGCTTTGACCCTGTAAGACGTGAAATTGCAAAATTAGCTTTAGAAAAATTGATTGTAGATGGCCGTATTCACCCTGTAAGAATTGAAGAAATGGTTGAAAAAGCTCAAGAAGAAATTGATAAGAAAATTTGGTCAGAAGGTGAAAATGCCGCTTTGGAAATGGGTGTTATGGGACTAAATAAAGAACTCATCAAAACTCTTGGCCGTTTATACTATAGAACAAGTTACGGTCAAAATGTTTTGAAGCACTCGTTAGAAGTAGGTCATATCGCAGGCATGTTAGCTGCTGAAATAGGTGCCAACGAAAAAATTGCAAAACGTGCAGGGCTTTTACACGATATTGGAAAAGCTGTTGATCAGACTCAAGAAGGTACCCATATACAATTAGGTGTAGAATTAGCAGCAAGATTTGGTGAAAGGCCTGAAGTTATTCATGCAATAGAAGCTCACCATGATGACGTTGTTGCAAATACAATAGAAGCAGTTCTTGTAAAAGTTGCGGATGCTATTTCTGCAGGTAGACCTGGAGCAAGACGTGATACTTTGGAAATTTATATCAAACGTTTACAAAAAATTGAAGAAATTGTAAATAGCTTTGATGGTATTAAACAATCATTTGCAGTACAAGCTGGTCGTGAAGTTAGAATTATTGTTGAATCTGAAAAATTTGACGATTTAGCTTCTCAAAAACTAGCAAGAGATGTTGCAAAACGAATTGAAGATGAACTTGATTATCCGGGACAAATCAGAGTAACTGTGGTAAGAGAATTCAGAACAACTGAAATAGCAAAATAAAATAAAAAGTTAAGATTTCAGGAAGATAGCTTTTTCCAAAATAGCTAAACTTCCTGATCTCATAACTTTTAGGATAAATAAAATTATGTTGAAGAGTGATGATAATATATTAAAAGTTTTATTTTTTGGAGATTTGGTAGGTAGACCTGGCAGGTTTGCCGTAAAAGATTTTTTGGAAAAGAATAAACAAGATTATGATTTTATCATTGCTAATGTTGAAAATGCATCTCATGGATTTGGTCTAACAGAAAAGAATTATAATGAATTATCCGAATATGGTGTTAATTGTATGACTTCTGGTAATCATATTTGGGATAAAAAAGAAATTTTTAACTACATCGATAAGGCTGATAAGTTAGTCAGACCTTTTAATTATCCGGTAAATACTCCGGGGTTTGGAAGTCGTATTTTTGAACTTCCTAATGGTATAAAAATTGGAGTAATAAATGTTTTAGGTCGAGTATTTATGGCTCCTATTGAATCTCAATGGTCAGTTGTGAAACATGAGATAATGAAATTAAAAGAAATTACTCCGATTATTATTGTTGATTTTCATGCAGAAGCTACTGCTGAAAAAATTTGTTTCGGCAGGTTTTGTGCAGATTTGGGAGTGAGTGCTTTTTTCGGAACTCACACACATGTTCAAACTGCTGATGAACAGATTGTAAATAATATGGGATACATCACTGATGCAGGTTTTTGCGGTACAGTGGATAGTGTAATCGGTATGGATTATCGAACTTCCTTAAATCGTTTCACAACGGTTATTCCCGAAAGATATGATGTAGCTGACGGTAATGTCGTCCAAATAAATGCTGTTGAAGTTGAAATAGATCAAACAAGCGGGCATACTGTAGCTATAAAAAGAGTTTTTTGTTATGTAGATAAGAGTAAAAAGGAAGAGGAAAATGAAAAGTGATTTGCACATTCACACCCTTTATTCAGATGGTGTCTTTTCTCCCGAAAAGATTGTGGATACTGCCATTGATGTTGGGCTCCAGGTAATTGCTTTGACTGATCACGATAATATTCTTTCGTATCAAGTCGCAAAAGACTATTTGAAAAAAACTAATAAAGAAGATAAATTAGAAATAATTCAAGGTATTGAAGTAAATACTTTATATAAAAATTATGAAGTCCATATTTTAGGATATTTTATGGATGTTAATAATAGCGATTTTCAAAATTTATTGAAAATGCAGCAACAAGCACGTGTAAAACAGACAAAAGAAATTATTAATCTTTTGGCTAAAAAGGAAGGTATCAGAATAAAATTTGATGACATAAAAAAACAAGTTGCAGAAGGTGGTAGTATTGGTCGACCTCATATTGCCAAAGCTATTACTAATGCAGGAGGAACTAATAGTGTAATTGAAGCTTATGCAAAATATATTCATGATGATTCCCCTGTGTATGTTCAAAGAAAGACAGTATCTCCTCAAGATGCTGTTGAAATTATTTATGATGCAGGTGGTATTCCTGTAATTGCGCATCCTCATGATTTAGATATTGCAGAAGATCTAATTAAAGAATTAATGCAATATGGACTTAGAGGAATTGAGGCATATCATAGAAAACATTCTCCAGCTTGTGTTGAATATTTCTCATCAATGGCTGAAGAATTAGGTTTGATCGTTACTGGTGGATCTGATTTCCACGCACCAAATATAATGAACGGTCAAATTATTTTAGGTAAAAACTTTGTTCCTGAATGGATTTATGAAAAACTCATTGAGGAAAAGAA
The DNA here is from genome assembly GCA_944326635.1 of Candidatus Gastranaerophilales bacterium. Classification (GTDB taxonomy): domain Bacteria; phylum Cyanobacteriota; class Vampirovibrionia; order Gastranaerophilales; family Gastranaerophilaceae; genus Stercorousia. The sequence goes on from CALVEU010000076.1 coordinate 4,823, forward strand.
AAGAATAGATATGGCTTAAAAATAGGTATCTTTATTATGGTAAAGAAACATTATTGGAAATTAGAATATTCAATCGCATTATTTGTAATGATTGGCGTAATTCTTTTAATTATGCCATTTTCGATTGAAAATACGCGTCAAGCTAATTTTATATCTAAATGGAATGAAACATTTAATCGTATTGAATATATGTTTTCAGTAATTAATGCTCATATTTCTGATGATATGATAAAAAGTTTTAATAAGGCTGATACTCCAGATGAAAGAGAAAAACTTTTACTTACAATTGTCAAGCCATATTTGAGAATAAATACTGCTAATTATCCAATTAGGCATTATAGACCACGTTATATCAATGGTAATCGTATTTATAAAGGTCAAAGATATTTCTTTGATGATTTTTATTTCGCTGAAAATAATACTATTGTCGGAATAAAAGATATTAAGTCTGATAAAGCAGATGATGTCTTTTTCTTGATGATGTTTGATATAAATGGTCTATTGCCTCCAAATAGATGGGGTAAAGATATTTATGGAGTAAATATTTACGATGGTGGAAAAATTGAGCCTTTTGGATTTGATAAGAGTATGGATGAATTAAAGAAAGATTGTTCAGAGGCTGGTACAGGCATAAATTGCTCTTATTATTATAAAATAGGTGGAGGATTTGATGAATGATATAAAGCGAGTATGTGTATTTGCTTCATCTTGTAATTATTTAGAAAAATCTTATTGTGAGGCTGCCTCTAAATTCGGAGAAATGCTTGGAAAATCAGGCTATGATATGGTATATGGTGGAAGTTCATTAGGTTTGATGTGGGCTTGTGCTGAAAAAGTAAAACAAAATGGTGCTCAATTAATTGGAGTTATGCCTGAGAGATTGCATAATATGGGAGTTCATACTGATGAATGTGTTGAGCTTTTTATAACTCCTTGTATGCGAAGCAGAAAAGCAAAGATGGATGAGCTATCTGATGCTGTTGTGGCTCTGGCTGGAGGGTTTGGAACTTTAGAAGAATTATCTGAAATGATTGTGCAAAAACAATTAGGATATAATAACAAACCTATAGTTATATTAAATACAAATGGTTTTTATGATAAATTGATAGAGTTCTTTGATGAAATTATAACTCAAAAATTTGCTCGTGATACTGCTAAAAAATTATATTTCATTGCAAATACTCCAGAAGAAGCAATAGAATATATAAAAAATTATCAACCTGAAAATTTAGCAATATCAAAAGCTGATATTTATACAAGATAAGTTTTACAAATAAAAAAAAAGAGCCTTTGAAGGCTCTTTTTTTTTATAAAATTTGTTAAAATTTTTATTTAGTATTTTAACATTGAAACAACTTTTCCTGCATCTTGAAGTTTTTTTCTGCCATTTAAGCCTTCAAGTTCAATTAAAAATGCTATACCGACTAAATTTGCACCAGTCTTTTTAACTAATTTGCAAGCAGCTTCGGCTGTTCCGCCTGTTGCAAGCAAATCGTCAACGATTAATACATTAGCTCCTTGAGGAAATGCGTCTTGGTGTACTTCAATTTTGTCAGTACCATATTCCAATTCATATTCTTGAGAATATGTTGCAGCAGGTAGTTTATTTGGCTTTCTTATAGGAACAAAACCAGCATCTAATTTATAAGCCATAGGCATTCCAAAGATAAATCCGCGACTTTCAATCCCTGCGATGTAATCAATTTTTACATCTTTAAATTGTTCGCAAAGGTAATCAATCATTACTTTTAGAGTATCAGCTTCTTTTAGTGCAGTTGTAATATCTCTAAAAATAATACCTGGTTTTGGAAAATCATTAACTGCTCTGATTTTATTTTTTACATCAATAATAGTTTCTGTAGTCATTTATTTTCTCCTTTTTTAGTTTTTTTGTGATTTGTCAGAATCTTTATTTGTATTAGTTAAATTTTCTAAGTTAAAAGATTCTGTTTTTTCTGATAGTATTTGTTTTAATTTTTCTGTATATTCTTTTGTGTAATTTTTAGTTTTTTCTAATTCTTTTTTTATAAAGGCTTTAATACTTGCTTCTTCTTCCATAACAAGTCCGTGAGCAGTTTTTCCCCAATTCATATCTTTTTTCATAAATAAAATTTTGAAACAGATATATAATACAAGTGGGAACCAAATAATAAGTAGGTAAATAGATGTTTCTAATGCTTCAAAAGTGGCATCTAATCTTGGCATGTAATCATATCTTCTTAATGCATACCTTGCTCCAAAGAAAAATCCAAAGCCAATTACGCAACCTATGAAAATAGATGAATATAGCATATGAGGAGGTGCTTGTTTTGCTAGAACCTTAAACCCTCTAATCAGAATTTCCATTAAAAACCAACCTGGCATAATGAATTGAGAAATGTATGCGGTCATGTCAAGACTTGCGCGTAAAGACATTTTTTTTGAAAATAAAACATCTCCTGCATATTCTAAGTATCTTCTTATAGTTCCTTCAAGCCATCTTCTTCTTTGTCTGTATAAAGGTCTTATATATGATATACCTTCTTCATAAACAATTGCATCAGGACAGAATCTAACGTCCCAGCCTTTGATATGTAATCTTGTAGACATATCTAAATCATCTACAATTGTATAATTATTCCAGCCGTTTATGTCTTCAATAGCTTGTCTTTTTATTAATTCTCCGTTTCCGCGAAGTTCAACTGCACCTTTAACTGAATCCCTACCTACTTGGAAGTGGGTATCCATTGTATATTCATTGTTTTGACATCTTGTTAACAGATTTTGGTTTTTATTTCTAATAACTTTTCTAGCTTGAACTGCACCTACATCTTTTGGTTCAAGATATGGTATAAGTTTTGATAAAAAGTCTGGTTCTACTGTTGCATCTGCATCAAATACTAAAATAGCTTCTCCTTTTGCAATTTTGAAAGCATCATTTAAAACTGCAGATTTGCCAGGAAATGCATCTTTAGATCTTATTAATGCTGTTACTTTTTCATATTTTTTTTCTAAATTTATAATCACAGATGCAGTGTTATCGGTGCTTCTATCATCAATTACGATTACATTAAAGTTTTCATAATTCATTTGTAAAATATTTTCAACTGTGTTTGTAATTACTGCTTCTTCGTTATGAGCAGGAATCATGATTGTTACAAAAGGTTTGTAATTTTCGTTTATTATTTGTGGGTATTTTTGCAATTTACGTTTTTTTAATTTGTATGAAAGATTCATGAATAGTGCATAAATAAACATGAATGTGCATAAAAGTGCAAGTCCCCATACTGTATTAAAATAACTTTGGAATATATAAATAAACACTCCGAGCCCAAAGACAATTGTGAATAATAAAATTCTTTCTTTCATCTTAAAATACCTTCTATACTCCCTTTTTTAATTCCTCTAATATTATATCAAAAACTTATTTTTATTACTCAAAATTCCTTACGTTCATTACTTTTTGTAATACATTTTGAATTAAATTTTATTTATTTCCTCTATTTATATGTTTTTTAGGTTAAAAAGTGTTAAAAAACGTTAAAATACTTGCTTTTAAAATAGGTTTCGTTATAATTGGAAATGTACAAATAAGAGAAGGAGTTTTATAATGAACAAAGAAGAATTAGTACAAGAAATTGCAAAAAAATCTAACGTAACTCAAAAAGAAGCTGCTGAAGTATTAGGTGCTTTAATTGAAACTATCGAAAAAACTGTTGCTAAAGGTAAAAAAGTTACTTTAGTTGGTTTTGGTACATTTGAATCTAGAAAAAGAGCTGCTAGAATTGGCCGTAACCCACAAACTGGTAAAGAATTAAAAATTCCTGCAACAACAGTTCCAGCATT
>CALVEU010000077.1 GCA_944326635.1 Candidatus Gastranaerophilales bacterium
TTTTTTACTTAGACTCAAAAAATGGTAATAATTACAAAAAATAATTTATTAAAATATGTACCCTCTGAATTTTCTGTAGAAAGTTTTGTAAATCCTTTCAGAATTTTTGAGTTTAACGACAATGAAATAAAAAATGGTTCTGTTGTATATATAATGGAGCGTGAAATTAGAATAAAAGACAATTTTGCATTGCAATTTGCAATTCAGAAATCAAACAAATTAAACCAACAGCTTAAAATTATCTGTGCAAGACCAATCTATGAATATAAGCAAAAGCAAAGTTTTATTGATAATCAAATTAATGAGGTCAAAAAAAGTTTTTTAAATTTCGGTTTTGATTTTGAGATTTGTAATGAAAAAGATATTTCTAGAAATCTTTCAAAACTTGATGTAAGTTTGTTAATTTTTGATTTTAATCCGTTAACAAATCAAGATTATTTGACAAATCAAAACTGCAAAGTTTATGAAATTGATGGGCATAATATTGTTCCTGCAAGATTTTTGTCAGACAAGCAGGAGTATAATGCAATGACGATGCGAAGAAAAATTTATTACAAGATTTTTCCATTTTTGACAGAGTATGACAATTTTGCAAATATCAAAACTGAGGCAGATTTGCTGTTAGAAGATTTTATTCAAAACAAACTCCCTCAATATGCTGAATTTAAAAATAACCCTTCAAAAAATGTTTTGTCAGGTCTTTCTAAATATATGAATTTAGGCTTTATTTCATCGCAAAGAGCAGCAATTGAAGTTATCAAATCTAATGCAAAGGATATTAATAAAGAAGTTTTTTTAGAAGAATTAATTATCCAAAAAGAATTATCAGACAATTTTTGTTTTTATTGTAAAAATTACAAAACGCTTGAATGCATACCATTATGGGCTAAAAATTCATTGAAAGAACACAAAAATGATTTGAGAGCTTATAATTACAATTTGACCGATTTTGAAAATGCGAAAACTCATGACAGACTTTGGAATGCTGCACAAATTCAATTAATAAATGACGGCAGTATTCATGGTTATTTGAGAATGTATTGGGCAAAAAAAATTTTAGAGTGGTCGCAAAATCCGCAAACAGCTCTTGATATTGCCATTTATCTTAATGACAAATACTCTTATGATTCTCCATCTACAAGCGGGTATGCAGGGATCTTGTGGGCGATCGGGGCTTTGCATGATCGAGCTTTCAGAAATTTTCCTGTCACTGGTAAAATCCGCAGAATGACTTATGATTCCTTAAAACTCAAATTTAATATTGAAGATTATATTTCAAAAAATTTGAAAATAGAAAATTTGTAATCACATCTTGATTATGTATTGACAAATTCAAGTTAAAGTATTATTATACAATTGGAGCAAAATAATGATTATAAATTGTCAAAAAAATAATTGGGGAGGAAAAAGAAATTGTGCCGGACGCAAAAAAACTTGTGCAAAAAAAATTTCTTATACCCGAAGGATTAATGAAAATATTTTAAACATTCTAAAAAATTTTGCCTTAGAAAATAATATGACAGAAACAGAAGCATTAGAAAACGCAATATTATTACAAAATAATATATACAAATCAAAAGGAGATAAAATTATGAAAATTGCAATTCCAAGCAGTGAAAACAAATTATGTTCACATTTCGGACACTGTGATACATTTACATTCGTTGAAATTAACCCTGAAAACAAAGAAATTTTAAGCATAGAAAACAAAATACCTGAAGAAGGGATTTCTTGTGCAGCAGCAGACTGGATTGCAGAATTAGGGACTAACATTGTACTTGCTGGTGGTATGGGAATGCGTCCTTTAAATACTTTTGCTCAAAAAGGTGTGAAAGTAATTACCGGCTGTCCTGAAATTGATATTAAAGAACTTGTAACCCAATATATGAATTCTGAGCTAATCACAGGAGAAAATCCTTGTGGTGGAGAAGGTCATCACCATTGTCATAATCATGGAAGCTGCCACCATAATCATTAATTTTTATGAAATAAAAACAGCCTGCATTATATATAATGTAGGCTGTTTTATTATTAATCACATTTTATATTACAATGCTTTTTCCAATTGAATATTATTCATCGGATTCCAAGAATCTTTTAGATTATTTTTTATTAGATTTTGATAAAATTTTTCTTTATAATTTAGCAATTCAAGTTGTTTTTGGAGTTCTTTCATCTGTTCTTCAGCTTTCAATTTTGTAGCTTGAATAATTCCGTAACGTTCGGGAATTGTCGAATCTCCAATTATGCACAAATCAATATAACGTTTAATAGCTTTATTTTCTGTTCCCACAGAACGCAAACATTTTACAATTTTTACCCAGCCTAAATCATCTTCGGAAAATTGTCTTATATTGTTTTGATCCCGCTTTACAAAAGGGAAAAAGCCACTTTTTGCCCAAAATCTCAATGTATGTTCAGATACATCCATTTTTTCAGCTACTTCTTTTATTGTATACATATAAAAAACCTCCTATATAGATTTTAGCACAAAATAATTTACCTGAGAGTGGCTCTAAACTATAAATATACTAAACCATCAAATCATGCTATAATAAAAAAATAAGCCGATATAGCTCAGTTGGTAGAGCAACTCATTCGTAATGAGTAGGTCAAGGGTTCAAGTCCCTTTATCGGCTTATTTTTATTATTTTAAGACAATTTTTCTTATTTGTTATATTCTTCATCTTTTACAGGCTCAAGCCAAGTCGTTTTGTTATTCGGCAGATTTGGCTCTATTGAAATATGTGCAAACATTCCATCTACCCCTGCGCCATGCCAGTGCTCTATATTTGGAGCAATTTTTACCACATCACCTTTGTGCAAGATTTGAATTGGTTTACCCTTTTCTTGATATCTACCTTCTCCTGCGGTGACTAATAAAATTTGACCTCCTGAATGCTTATGCCAATTTGTTCTTGATTTAGGTTCAAATGTCACATTCCCAATTGATGAATTCCAGATAGTATCATTTGTGCATAACATATTCAAGTAAGTCTTTCCAGTAAAAAATTCGCTATAAGGATTTATTTCACCTTGTTTAAAAGGTTGTTCTATATCTTTTGCCATTGCTGTTCCTCCTATTACAAAAATTGAAATTAGTAACAGATTTAGAAAAAATTTTTTCATAAATTCTCCTGTACAAATTTTAAATTATCTCTTTTAATACTTTTAAAGCTTTTAGAGCATTGGGAAACCCTGTATAAGGCATACACTGAATAATTACAGAAGCAATATCTTTTTCAGAATTTCCGGCCTTCAAATTACCCTTTATATGACTTTTCAAAGTATCAGTATCGCCAGTTGCAACAAGAATACTCAAAACGATTAATTCTCTTGTTTTTACATCTAAGCCTTTTCTTGTATAAAAATCTCCAAAACAAACTTCAGTTAATAATTTTGCAACATCATCTCCCATATTATCAGGAAGACCAGCCATTGCCAATTTTATTTCATCTCCATAAATAGGAGTCTGAATAGCCAAACCTTTCTCATATCGGGTTTCTTCTTGAACAGTAGTTTGAGATTCTAGAGGAGTTTTAATACCTCGTTCCTTGAATACTTCATTCAGAACTCCTAAAGCATTTAATGTTTTAGGAAAACCAATAAATGGAGCACACTGATAAATAACCTCTCTAAGTTCAATCGGAGTAACTCCAACATTTAAAGCGGCATTAATATGAGCCCTCAACTGTGGAAGAGTTTGTTCAACTGCAAGAACTGTAACTGTAACCATCTCTCTTGTTTTGGTATCAATTTCACCAATTGTAAAAACATCTCCAAAAATATACTTTTGTAAAATATCCATTATTTCAGCATCATTTCCTTTATCAGTTAATGCTTCGCCTCCAAATAATACTTTATAATTTTTCTTACAAATATCTACTCTTGTCATATTATTATCCTCTGCTTGTACAGTATTAAAAAATAGTATAGAAAACATTAATCCAAATAAAAACAATTTTTTACAAATAGGTTTTAACATCTTCAACTATTAACTCCTTTTTCAAATGATAACGATCATATAATTCATCGAGCGAAATTCTATCAGTAAATTCTTTTATTCCACCATAGTTAAATACTTTCATATCGGAATTACCATAAAAACGAGCAATTTTTTCACCAAAACCGCCGTCTAATATACCGTCTTCCAATGTAATTACAATATTATGCTCAGATTTCAAATCTTCTAATAAATCACAATCTACACCTGTCATAAATATCGGATTAATTAAAGTTGCATCAATATTAAGTTTTGACTTAATTTCTTTTTTCAACTCTTTAGCCAAATTAAAGAAATTTCCTAAACCTAATATTGCAATTTTTTCACCCTTTTCTATCAACTTAAATTTATTTAAAATTGAATAATCAGTATTATCTTTTATTCCCGAAGATACAAGAGGAATATTAGGCACCCTTATTGCAATCGGTCTGTCATTTTGAGAATATGAATATTCTAACATTGCAAGATATTCTTCTTTATTAGTCGGTGCGAGATAAACAATATTTGGGATATTGGAAATAAGTGGAATATCAAAAGACCCTAAATGAGTTGCATCACCATTAGACAAACCACCCCAATATACAAGCATAGTAATAGGAGAATTATTTAAACATAAGTCTTGAGAAAGCTGATCATAAGTCCTTTGAACAAAAGAGGAAACTATTGTAAAAATAGGTTTTGCACCAGCTTTTGCAAGTGCAGAACAATATGCAACTGCATGTTCTTCTGCAATACCTACATCTGTATATTGACATCCAAGTCTTTGTCTAAATTCCGGAGTAAATCCATGCACACCTGGAGTTGCTGGATTAACAACAATTAAAGATGAATCTTCTTGAGCTTTTTTAATTATAAATTCATTTGTTACACTATTATAATCTTCCAGCTGTTCACAACTTTGTTCAGGTTTCTCATCAAGTGTACCAGGCATAATCCAATGAAATGCTTCTTTATTTTGTTCTGCAACAGTTAATCCACAACCTTTTAAAGTCCTTATGTGAACAACAATAGGATGATCAATATCCTTTACTTTTTTAAATGCTTCTATTAATTTTTCAATATTATTACCATCATCTACATACAAATAATCAAAACCTAAAGACTTAAAAAAGTTACATTCGCAAACTCCTTTTGATTCTCTTAAAGCCTTTAAATTTTTATATAAACCACCATGATTTTCAGCAATTGACATATCATTATCATTCACAACAACAATCATATTACTGCCTAATTCTGCTGCATTATCAAGCCCCTCAAAAGCTTCTCCACCACTTAAAGATCCATCACCTATTAATGCAATTACATTAGATTTTTCTTTCTTCAAATCTCTTGCCTTTGCAAGACCTGTTGCAAGGCTTACAGAAGTTGAAGTATGACCAACTTTAAATATATCATGAAGACTTTCTTCAGGAGCAGTATAACCTGTATACTTTAAATATTCTTGAGGATTTGTAAACCCCTCTTTTCTTCCTGTCAAAATTTTATGAGGATAACATTGATGAGAAACATCAAATACAATTTTATCTACAGGAGAATTAAACACATAATGCATTGCAATTGTAGCCTCAATAATTCCTAAATTCGGCCCCATGTGACCACCTGTAGTATTTACTTTTTTAATTATTAACTCTCTCATCTCATCAGCAAGAGTATTCATTTCGTCTATTGTCAAATCTTTTAAATCATTTGGGGTATTAATTTTATCTAAAATCATCAATTCTCTCCTTTATTACCTGATAGCTACTATCAAATTAAATATTTTTACCCATTACATAAGCTTCTTTCATTGAATTTGTACAATTTACTTCTCCTTTATTCCAAACACCAACCCCATATAACAGACCTGCTTCTCGTGCATTTTCTAAGCATGCTGTAAAACCTCTAAAGCCGTCAAAAGTTCTTTCTAAAGCCTGTGGTCTAACATCTGCAGCTGTTGCGATGAAATAGAAATCTTTATTTGAAATATGAGTATATCTTGCACAACATCTATCAATAAACGTTTTCATCTGCCCATCCATTGTATAAAAATAAACTGGGGTTGCCATTACAATAACATCAGCTAAAACCATCTTATCCAAGATAATCGCCATATCATCTTTTTGAGAACAAGCAGTATAATCATTTGTATTACAAAAACCGCAACCAGTGCAGTAATTTATATTTTTATCTCGCAAAAATATTTTTTCTACAGTATTACCGGAATCAATTGCACCTTTCATAAATTCATCGCACAATGTATCTGAATTTCCACCTTTTCTTGGACTTGCTGATATTATCAAAACTTTTTTATTCATATATTCCTCCTTTTATTTTTACATAATACAACTTAGAGTTAACTCTCAGTCAATACCTTAAAAATATTAAACTTAATATTTTTTCATATATTTTATGATATATTAGCTTTATGAAAAAAATATTATGTTTTGGAGACAGTAACACTTTTGGCTACAATCCTCATAACGGAAGCAGATATAATGAGAACTCTCGTTGGACAGGGATTTTAAAAAATCTATGCAAAAATAACTATGAAATAATAGAAGCAGGATGCAACAACAGAACAGCTTTTTCTAATAATCCTGATGGTATTGAATTTACTGGATATATGATTTTACCGAAATATTTAAAAGATTTTTATGACACAATAATTTTTGCAATAGGAATAAACGATTTGCAAAAATTTTATAATCCAATATCAGAAGAATTTGAAACAGGCATAGAAAAACTTATTAAAATGATTAAAGAAAGCCTGCCAAACTGTAATATAATAATACTTTCTCCTTCACATATTACAGAAAATATTTTAAATAGCAATTTTAGATTTATGTTTAATCAAACATCCATAGAAAAATCAAAACAAATTACACCAATCTATGAAAAAATTGCAAAGAAATATAATTGCAAACTTCTCGACTTAAACAAAATTGTAACTCCATCAGAAATAGACGGACTACATTATGAAATTGAAGAACACAAAAAGATTGCCGAAAGTATTATTACACTTCTCTAATAAAAAAGCGAATGAAATATAAAAAAATCCATAACATAATAAACTTATGAATTTGACTTGGTATAATACAATTAATAAGCCAGCATTAAACCCACCACCGGAAATATTCGGGCCTGTTTGGGCTTTTATGTATACACTAATTTTTTTATCTTTTACTGCATTTATGTATGCAAAAACAGATCTGAATAAAAAGCAAGGCATAACTTTTTTTCTAATCCAATTATTACTTAACTTTAGTTGGAGTCCGGCATTTTTTTACCTGCATGATATAAAATTAAGCTTTGTAATTATAGTATTTTTACTAGTTTTTATCATTCTTACAATAAATTCTTTTTACAAAGTGTCAAGAATATCTGCATTTTTACTAATCCCATACTTGCTATGGGTAAGTTTTGCAACATATTTGAACTTTGAATTAATGAGATTGAACTAAATAATTATTTAATCTTTTTCAAAGAAGAAATAAAGTTATTGTGTTCAACATCTCCATCAACTTTAGTTAAGAAAATTTGACAATCCTTTTCATCAGCATCAATTGGTGGTAATTGAGAAATTTCAGCTGCATAATAATTACTATCATTTCTTGAACTTAAAGGAATTCTATTTGCAAGGCTATTCAATGATATGTTTCTCAAGAATCCTGCAAAGCCTTTATTTCTATTACTAAATTTAGTATAAATTCTTAAAGTTGCATCTCTTGTTTCTAAGTCATATCTTCCAATTATAAATGAGCTTAATTGTGGAGCTGATGATTTTATCATCATTTTCTCTATTACATTATTTTTAATTTGCAAATCACCATTGATTAAGTCGAAATTACCTTCAGGAATATTTACTAAATCAGAGAAAGTAGACGGACTAATCATTGCTAGCGGATTTCTAAATAATGCTGCGAATTTCAAAATATATTCTACCAAACCAACTTTTTGGATAGTTCCATTTTTCACCATAAATTTAATAGAACCATTCAACTTCAAAGAATCATCTGTATTTAAAGCTATAATACCACTCGCTTTACCTGTAATTTCTTTTTTCATTGCTAACAAAGTTGTTGCCATCAAATCAGAATTTACATCTTTTATACCTAAGACTAAATTATATTTATGTTTTTTCAAATCACAATTAATCTTCGCAGAAGAATGGCCTTCAGCGATTTCAAATCTATTTGAATACATATTAAATATACTGTTCTTATCTAAAGACAAAGTAGCTTTTACATCAGAGAATTTGATATCTTTATAAGAACCCTTCAAGATATGCAAAACACAATTTTCAACTATGAAATTTCCAATATCAAAAGTTGGAGTGTTATCATCATCATCTACAGCTTCTCCAGACGGGGTAACATCAAATTTTTCAGAAGTAATTGCTTCACTTTTTTGATTATTTGCAGATGCAATAAATCTTTCTACATCAACATCATCAATCGTCAAATTAACATCTTTTACAACTATTGGAAATTTAATTTCATTAATTAAGCTTCCTTT
>CALVEU010000078.1 GCA_944326635.1 Candidatus Gastranaerophilales bacterium
TCAATTACAGGCTCTGTACTTGAAGTTTCAAAAGCAAAACATGGCAGTATGAATGGTAAATTATTAGTAAGATTTACACAAATTGTTACTCCATACGGTATTCAAATTCCAATTTCTGCAGTAATAAAAACAACTGACAACACAGGAGTTTTAATTGGCGGAACCAAAATGGATGTAGCTAAAGATTATGGTAAAGATTTAGCAGTTGGAGCAGGTGCAGGAGCACTTGCAGGAGTAATTATATCACCACTTGCAGGCGGTGATATCGGAAAAGGTACAGCACTGGCTACAGCAGTAGGTGCAGGTGGCGGACTTGTAAAATCAATTTGGGATAAAGGAAACGATGTTGAAATTCCTGCAAACTCTGCAATTGAATTAGTACTTACCCAACCGATTACTGTAAATCCAACAATGTTTAACAACAATTATTAGTACATCGGGTAATAATTTTATTTTTGGTTTAAAATAAAATTATAAAGCGATTAGATAAAGATAGGGGAGCATACGGGAAAATAACCGTATAAAAGAAAATAATGTCACTATTAGGAAAGTATACAGATAATTTTTTAGAAGATGAACTTGAAGAACAATCAAGTTATACAACACCAGCAGTCTTAAAAGATGATGAAGACATAAGCTTAAAAAAATCAATTTTGATTTCAGCAATTCTTCACCCGACTGCTATAGGTGTATGGACATTAGTATTGTTAATTCTTTCATTTATGGGAATTACATTCAAGATTTTTGAAAAGCCAAAACCTAAAGTAAATGATATAGAATTCGTACTTGTAGATAAAGAAGAAACTCCTATAAATAAAAACACACCATATCGTGCAGATATCAATTCTCGTGCAGGCGGACACCATGATCCAAATAGAAAAGTGTCAATGCCTTCACCATCTCCAGGAACACCACAACAAGCGGTAAAACCAGCTCCAGCGAAAGCAGCTCCTCAAAAACAAGCTGCACCTCAAAACCCTTTACAAAAAATTGTAAAGCAAGTAACTCAGCAGGTTCAACCTACACCAGCTCCTAAAAAAGCGACTAGTCAACCAGCACCAGGGCCTAAAGCCCCACAGATGGCAAAACCTGCACCACCAACTGCACGACCATCTATAAAACCTCCAACAACACCAAGATCAACTGCAAAACCATCATCAGCATTTACAGTTCCGGTTCCAAAAGGAGGTACTGGTAGCGGCAGATATTCTACAGGCCCAATAAGCGGTTCAGGAACTTCCGCTAAAGGCGGTGGAGGTGGCGGAAGCACTTCATCTGGCGGCGGTAGATATGCACCAGCACCATCATTAGCACCAACAGGAGGTTCTGGCAGCAAACTTGCTAAAGGCGGTGGAGGAGGAACTGGCGGTTATGGTAATCCAGGTCCGGGAAATCCAAATGGCAGACCAGGTATTGATGCAATTAGAGAACCAGACTTTGGTCCATACATGAGAGAATTGCAAAGACGAATTAAAATGAACTGGGATCCGCCAAAAGGAAATGAAAGTAAACGAGTTGTTTTACTGTTCAAAATAGCAAAAGACGGAAGATTATTATCTTGTAGCGTATTCAAATCTTCTGGGCTTCCAGCAGCAGATAAAGCGGCAATAAATGCAGTACAGGCAACAGCTCCATTCAGACCACTTCCTGCTGAGTACAAAAATTCAAGTATTGATATCCAATTTACTTTTGACTACAACGTATTTGGAGCATCAGGATACTAAAATAAATAAATAAATAAAAACGTAAATAACATTATGAAAAAAAGAGGATAAAATTATGGAACTATTATGGAAATCAATTCAAATGGATTGGCCGGTATTATTACCAATTTTGGTATGTTCAATATTGGTAGTAGGTGTTGTTATTAACAGATTTTCTTACTACAAGAAAAACAAAAGAGATGTTGTGTTATTTATTCCAAGACTACAAAAAGAACTTGTTAAAAACAATCTTGAAGGCGCTCAAAATCTTGCAATCCAATGTGGCGGTGTAATCGGAGAAGTAACAGAAGAAGCTGTAAGAATATTCTCTGAACAAAAAAATGGTTTTTCAAGATCATTTGATATCGCAGCATCATTAGCATCAAGAAAGCTTGAAAGCCATTTAACTATCTTAGGTACAATCGGTGGTGTAGCTCCATTTTTAGGTTTGTTTGGTACTGTTGTAAGAATTCTTTTCACATTCCAAGATTTAGCAGCTCAAGGTAACCAATCAGCAGCAGTTGCATCAGGTATTGCATCAGCATTGATTGCTACAGCATTCGGTCTTGGTGTTGCGATTGTAGCAGTTATCTTCTACAACTCTTTCCAATCAATCGTAAAAAGATATGAAGATGACTTCCAATTAATTAAATTATTATTCTTAAGTTTTGTAGATTCTAACGACGAATCAACAACTCCAAGTAATGCAAACATTTCATTATAAAAAGAAAGGAGATTACGGTAAAAATATTGCCGTAAGCGACGCAAGAAAATGGGAATGAAAACCAATAAAGGGAAAGATGCCCTTTTTACAGAGATTAATATAACTCCGTTGACAGATATTTTCTTAGTTCTGTTGATTATTATGATGGTTGTCGCACCGACTTTCCAATCAAATGACAGTTCTATTACTGTTCCTGAAATTAACAGCGGAATTTCTATTGAACAGAAAAATGCTACTGTTTCAGTAACAAAAGAAGGAAAAATGTATTTGAACGGAACTCCTGTAACTGAAGATAATTTAACCAATGAATTAATTACACTGAAAGCTCAGCTTGAAAAACCTGAACTTGTTGTAAAAGCAGATGAAAGAGTTAAAAGTGCAAAAATTATGGAAATTATGAATTCAGCACAAGATGCAGAATATAAAAAACTAATCGTTGCAGGTGAACCTCTAAGTAAAAAAGAGCAGAAAGATTTAGAAGAAAAATCAACCAAACGCAGGTAAATAAAATGAGCAGAAATCGTGACACATTTAATGAAATAAACATAACACCTTTGACAGATATCTTTTTAGTTCTGTTAATCATTATGATGGTAATAGCTCCAATGCTTGATCAACAGGGACTTAATTTAACCGTTCCAGAAAATGTTGCTCAAGAACAACAGCAAAAAGAAACCAAAATTATGACAATAATGGTTGATGCAGGGGATAAATTCTATTTAGACGGAGCAGAAATTCCTGCTGATAAACTAGAAAGCACAATAAAATCCCAAGCTTCAAATTACCCTGACGGTTTAATGATTAGAACCGATGCTGATTCTTCTCACGGAGCAATGGTAAAAGTTATGGATAGTGCTAGAAATTCAGGGATTACTGCAATTTCTGTTGATCAAATCTAGACATTCCAAGAAGGATTTTCACCATCTGCAACTTCAAAGAATTTTTGCATTTTTTCAGCAACAGTTCTGTTATCATCGTCTTTGTGCGGGAAAATACTGTTAGGTTTAGTCATATCAACATTCGCCATTGAATCTAATTTGTTTACTTTTTCTTTAATAGTTTCAAAATTAATTATTTTCATATAAAATCTCTCTCTTGAATATATAAAAAATTTCTTAAGTTAGAAATTTCAAAACCATTTTATTTATTTACAATTCTTTAAAATTTTATATAGAAATAAATTTAGTAAAACTACACTTTTATACATTCATCCATATAGTATTTTTTTGATTTTTAAGTTATAATAAACTTACGTTTTAAAGAAAGTGAGAGGTCATCTAATGAATAAAAGTCAAACTACGGGAATGTATATCGTCCTAGCAATTGTAATAATACTTTTTGCATCTTCTGTATTCTTATCAGAACCTGCAGTTAAAATTCAGGAAATTTCATATTCAAACTTTATTGAAAAATTAAATAATGATGAATTTAAAACCGTAGAAAAAGCTGACGACTTTTTAATCGCAACCCCAAAAGCTCAACCAAAAGCACAAGAAGAAAAAACAGTAAAAACACTTGCATCTAGTGCTGAAAATCCTTTTGGGACAATAGAAAAGAAACCTCAAACAATAAAATACAAAGTTTTAATACCTGCATTTGATCCAGATTTAATGCATAGATTAAGCGAATCAAAAGCTGATGTTAAGGTAACTCGTGCAACTGATTCATCTAAACTTTTAGGCAACGCACTAAGCTACTTGTTACTTCCAATATTATTTATCGTATTTTTGGCAGTAATGGCAAAAAGTATTCAAGCTGGCGGTTCTCAAGCAATGTCTTTTGGAAAAAGTAAAGCTAAAATGTTACTTGACAGCAAAGTTAAAACAACTTTCAAAGATGTTGCAGGTATCGATGAAGAGAAAAAAGAACTTGAAGAAATAGTTGATTTCTTGAAAAACGGAGACAAATACATTAAATTAGGAGCAAAAATTCCTAAAGGAGTACTTCTTGTAGGCCCTCCAGGAACAGGTAAAACATTAATGGCAAAAGCTGTTGCAGGTGAAGCAGGCGTTCCATTTTTCTCAATAAGCGGTTCAGATTTCGTAGAAATGTTTGTAGGTGTTGGTGCTAGCCGTGTAAGAGATTTGTTTGACCAAGCTAAAAAACATCAACCTTGCATTATATTCATAGATGAAATTGATGCAGTAGGTCGTCAACGTGGAGCAGGAATGGGAGGCGGTCACGATGAACGGGAACAAACTCTTAACCAATTGCTTGTAGAAATGGACGGTTTTGACGAAAATACAAATATTATAGTTATCGCTGCAACTAACAGACCTGACATTTTAGATAACGCATTATTAAGACCAGGTAGATTTGACAGACAAATTTATATCAATGCTCCTGATGTAAGAGGCAGAGAACAAATCCTAAAAGTTCATGCTAAAAACAAACAATTAGAACCTGAAGTAGATTTAAAAACTCTTGCAAAACGTACACCAGGCTTTACAGGTGCTGATTTACAAAACTTACTTAATGAAGCTGCACTACTTGCTGCTAGAAATAACAAAGACAAAATCTCAATGAGCGATATTGACAATTCTATTGATAGAGTAATCGCAGGTATCGAAAAGAAAAGCAAAGTAATGACTGATGAAGATAAAGAATTAACTTCATACCACGAAGTAGGTCACGCTCTTTTAGCTAAATTACTAAAAGATGCCGATGAATTACACAAAGTATCAATAATCCCTCGCGGATACGCATTAGGCGTAACTTGGACAAAACCTAAAGATGAAAAAGTTCACACTAACAAAGCAAAACTTCTTGCACAAATCACAGTATCATTAGGCGGACGTGCTGCTGAAGAAATCGTTTACGGTAAAGACAGAGTAAGCACAGGCGCATCTCAAGATTTGATTAACGTAACTAATATCGCAAGAAAAATGGTCACAGCTTGGGGTATGTCAGATAAATTAGGCAACATGGCATATGGCAAAAACCAAGAAAACGTATTTATGGGCAGAGATTTTGGTCACCAAAGAGATTACTCTGAACAAGTTGCATTCGAAATTGATGAAGAGATGAAAAATATCGTTGATTCTAAATATGAAGAAGCTAAAAGACTTTTGAGCGAAAACAGAGATATGCTTGAAGCAATTTCAAAAGAACTTCTTGATAAAGAAACTATCGATTCAGATGAATTCCAACAAATAATGGATAGAGTACAAAGTGAAAGACAAAGTTAAATATATTCTTGAATTGCCTATCCAAGAGGCAAAAAAACAAATTAATGAAGACTGTGATATTTTAGGTTTTAAATTTACGGAAGATATAGAAAAAGGAATAGAAGCTTTTAAAGAGCTTCTTCCTTTTATTGATAAACCTCTTATGTTAATCGGTTCTGGAGATGATGAAATAGATTCTAAGCTTTTACCAGAACTAATGAAACTTATAGATAGAGAATGCATTATTGGGATTGCAAATGAAAAAAATTATAAACAAATCGTCCCTGATGTTATAAAAGGAAATCATACTCTAATTATTAGAACTCCGATTGACATAAACTTAGCAAAAGAAATGAATATTCTAACATCAGATATGGGATTACCTCTTGATAACATTCTTATTGACACAGATATTGGAGGATTAGGCTACGGGTTTGAATACGGATATAGCATAATGGAAAAAATTAAACTCGAAGGTAAATCCGGTGATAAATATTTGAATATGCCTATTATATCTTTTGCAACGGTAGAGACTGCTAAAACAAAAGAAGCAAAAGATAAAGACCTTGCACTATATCTTGAAATCACATCAGCTGCAGCTGTCAAAGCAGCAGGTGCAGAATATATAGTTTTGACAAATCCTCAAAGCTATAAAATATTAAAGGAGCTTGAATAATGACAGAACTCTCAGGATTACAAATATTCAAATATCTGCCTGCTGCAAAAAAAGCCGAACATACAAACTGCAAAGAATGCGGCTGTCCTACCTGTATGGCTTTCGCCTTGAAACTTGCAAAACACAATATCGAAATAGAAAAATGTAAATATCTCCCAGATACCCTAAAAGAAATTTATGAACAAAATTCTAAACAACCACAAAAAACTATTGAAATAAAAGGGGTTAAAATCGGCGGAGAAAATGTCCTATACAGACATGAAAAAACTTTCATAAACAAAACTGCAATCGGGATAATAATTGACCTTGCAAATCCTGACTGGCAAAATAAATATAACCAAGTTAAAGAATTTGAAATTACAAGAGTAAATGAGCACCTGAAAGTTGATTTAATTATTACAAAAAACGGCTCATTACCTGATTGTATTACATATGAAGAATTCCAAAAACTTTCAATAAAAGAAATTGATGATACAGATTTTAAAAACACATCAAATGAATTGGTTGAAATAAGAAAAAAAGCAGTATTGGAAAAAGATGAAAAATTTTCAAATCCTGTCTGCGTATATTTTAAACACACAGAGAATTTAAATCTGCTTTGTGCTAAAGCATCATATTATATTTGCAAATATGCAAATATGCTTATTTTTGAAGACTTTGATAAAAACCTTTTAACATCACTAATGATGCTCAGACAAAATATCTTTACAGATCCGCAAAAACCATTACAGGTAGAGTCAAAAATATATGAATTTAACAACCCTGATGAAAATTCATTAATATTTATGACAACTAACTTTGCACTTACATTTTTTGCTGTGGCAAACGAACTTGAAAGTCTGCCTGTTCCATCTTATCTAATCGTTACACCTGCTGAGGGAATGAGCGTTTTGACAGCTTGGTCAGCAGAAAAATTTACAGCCAAGATGGTTGCAAAAACTCTGAAAAAATTTGATTTTGCAAATAAAGTTAAAAATCGCAAAATAATAATTCCGGGTTTGCTTGCCCATATGAAAGATGAACTGCAAGAAGAAATCAAAGATTTTGAAATCGTTGTAGGTACAGTCGAAGCATTTGCAATCGGCGATTTTGTAAAAAATTTAAAAATTAATCAGGAGTAAACTCTAATAAATCAGAAACTTTGCAGTTGAAATATTTGCACAACAAATCAAGTGTCTTGGCATCATATCTTGTAGTGCTATTACTACGCATATTAGATAACGTTGCTTCACTTATCCCTGTTTTAATATGAATATCTTTTGCTGTAGTTCTATACTGCCAAATTAAGTCATCTAACTTATTTACTATCATAATTAAATTATAGACTTTTATTGAAAGATTTGATATTAATTAGTTTTAGTTATAATATAATTATCGTTAGTTATAATTAGATTTAAAGAAGGTTTATGTTTTATATTATCTATTGGATTTTAGATTTTACTGAGGAGTTTGACAGATGTTTATTTTTTACAGTTAAAAAGATTTTTTTATACAATATATTAGCACAACTTGAAAATACAGTGCCTGATAATACAATCTACCAACTTAAAAATTGGCAGTATGATTTAGCTGATATTATAGAACTTTATTATCCATAGCAAAAAATTTTATGTTCATACGTTATTGGTGATATGGAAATTCAAAATATACATAACAAACAAAATTTTAACGGACTTTATTTTAAAAATGTTACCCCAAAAGTACAAAAAGCACTTGAAGAATCACCTGCAATTCAAAAATTAAGTCAAAATTATGACGTATTTATAAAACAGTATCATCAAAAAACTCAAAAAAGATATGGAACATTACTTAATTACGGACTAACTTACAAAGTAAAAGAAATCGTCCCTAATTTATTTCATAAAAAATCACAATTTAACAAAAAATGCTATTCAAATTTTGTCCTTGATCCATATTCTTTTCCTAACAAAAAAGAAATCAACAAAGTAATTGAAGAAGATTTGGTAAAAGAAGCTGAATTAATAGATATAAATTTTTTCAAAGACTATCTTAAATAATTTTTGAAAAAGATAAAAAATAATCAGAAATAATATTTACAAGCATTGGCAAAATCCATACCATAATCGCCGCACCCAATACAGGCTTGAATAAGAAG
>CALVEU010000079.1 GCA_944326635.1 Candidatus Gastranaerophilales bacterium
AATTTTCTCCAAAATGTTTTGCTAAGAAATCTTCATTATCAGCGAGTACGAAAATACTTAGTAGAATACCAATGAACACTATCATCATACCGATTAATACTTTTGCAAATGATGAACGTTCTTCTCTTGCTTGTCTAGCGTGTTTTATAAATGATTTTGTTCTGTTTAAATCTCTTCTGCTTCTTTGTGTTTGATTTGTCATATTTTTTTACCTTTTATTACATAACCTTAATTAAAAAAGTTGACACTAGAGTAAAGTATATTGCCAACCCTAAAACATCTATAGTTGTCGCAATAACCGGACCTGATGCGACAGCAGGGTCTACTTTCATTGCTTTTAGTGCAAATGGTGTAAATGTACCAATAATTGTTGCCATAGTCATATTTATTGCCATTGCAATTCCAACAACTGCTCCTAATTCCATATTATGCTGCCAGCCCCAAGTAACTAATGTTACTAGTGTTCCAAATATTGTACCTATAAAAAAGCCAATAAATGTTTCTCTCAAAATATGGTGCATAGCAGAACTTAGTGATACTTGTCCAGTAGAAAGTCCTCTAACCATAAGTGTAATACTTTGAGTACCGATATTACCACCTAATCCTGCAAGTAATGGCATAAATATTGCAATTATTGGTAATGCCTGTAACGTGTGGTCAAAATGATGACCTACATTAACAGCAATAAATTCTCCTATTAAAGTTATAAAAAGCCAAGGAGTTCTAGCTCTGATAGCTTTCAAAATGTTTCCGGATAAAATCTCGTCTTCATCAACGACTTCTGTAGAAATACCTGAAGATTGATAAATTTCTTCTGTTGTTTCTTCTTCGAATAAATCGTGAACATCATCCCAAGTAATCATTCCCTTTAGCCTATTATAAAGATCTACTACAGGTAATGCATTGTATTGATATTTCATAAATTCATCAATTATAAAGTCGCTGTAATCGTCAACATGTAATTTTACAATATCTGAAATCATTATATCTTCAACTTTTTGAGTTGTTGGAGATGTTAATAGTTTTCTTAAAGATACAACACCTAAGAGGTGATTTTGCTTATCAACAACATAGACATAATAAAGTTCCATATTATCTTGTTCAGCTTTAATTCTAATATGATTTAATACATCTTGTACACTCATATCAAAATTTACAGTTAATACGACAGGGTTCATAATCCCACCTGCTGTATCTTCATTGTATGTTAATAATTCTCTTACTTCTTCAGAAAATTTATGTGGAAGTTTGTCTAAATAAGTTTCACTTTCGTCTTCTTCCATATCCCCCAAAACGTCAGCAGCAGCATCGTGAGGCAATTGAGTTAAAATTTGAGAAGCCATATTTTCGTCAATGTCACTCAATAATTCTACTTGCATTTGTGGAGGGAGATATTCCATCAAGTCTGCAGCTTTATCCAAGTCTAATAATTTAAAACACTGCAATCTTTCTTCTGGCTTTAATTCTTGAAAAATGTCCGCTAAGTCTGCAACGTGATAACTATTCAGTTCTTCTTTCAACTGAATAAGTGTTTCATCGTCTAAAATTTCTCTTATTCTATCAATAATATTTTGGACATTCATCATAATATTATTATATTACAAACATTAGATTTCATATAGTTTTTTTGTTGTATAATTATCTCATATCAAAATAAATTATGGAGAAAAATATGATAAAAGATTATTTTATAAATGAGATTGAAAACGCTATTGAATTAGCAATTAAAGAAAATAAGTTAGGTGCGATGACTGAATTTAAAAGAGGGACTTTAAATCCTGAACGTCCTAAAAATTCTGATTTTGGAGATTATGCGGTAAATGTATCTTCTCTTGCAAGATTTGCTAAAATTGCACCTCCTCAAATTGCAAATGCAATTCTTGAATATATAAATAAAGAAGATAATGAGTATACTGTAATTGGTGGTTTTATAAATTTCAAAGCCGGTAAAAAAATATTATCTGATTTAGTAGAAGAAATTTTTACCCGCAAAAAAGATTTTGGTAAACCTGAAAATATAGAAGCTGAAAAAATTATTTTAGAATATGTCTCAGCAAACCCTACAGGACCTTTCCATATTGGTCATGGTCGTTGGGCTGCTATGGGTTCAGTATTAGCAAACCTTTTAAAATTCTATGGACATGATGTATACCAAGAATTTTATATTAACGATGCAGGTTCTCAAATTCAAAAATTGGGTAATTCTCTTGCAATAAGAATTCGTCAAGAACTTGGAGAAGACGTTGATTTCCCAACTGATGAAATTGAAAGAAAAAATTATTATCCGGGAGAATATTTAATTCCTGTTGCAAAAAAATTTATAGAAGATAACGGTGAGATTTTGAAACAAGTTCAAAATGACGTTACTCTTATTCCATTGCAAAAGCTTTGTGATTTTGCAAAAGAATATGAAGAAAAAGTTCAACGTGATTTATTAGATAAGTTTAAGGTTAATTTTGATAATTTTTATTCAGAATTGTCTTTACATAAATCAGGTAAAGTTGAAGAATGTGTAAATAAATTAAAAGCAAGTGGTAAAATTTACCAAAAAGATGGTGCTGATTGGTTCAGATCATCTGATTATGGAGATGATCAAGATAGAGTAATCAAAAAAGCTGACGGTTCAAATACTTATTTAACAGCAGATATTGCTTACCATATTGATAAATTGGAACGTGGTTTTGATAGAATGATTAATATTTGGGGCGCAGATCATCATGGTTATGTTGCTCGTGTAAAAGCATCTATCGAGGCTTTAGGTTATGACCCTAATAAATTAGAAGTTCTTTTAGGTCAATTAGTAAACCTTGTAATTGATGGTAATGAAGTTAGAATGGGTAAACGTAAAAATATGGTAACCCTAGAAGACTTGATTGATGAAGTTGGTGTTGATGCAACTCGTTTCTGGATGTCAATGAGAAATATTGATACAACTCTTGATTTTGATATTGAACTTGCAAAGAAAAGTACAGATGAAAATCCTGTGTTCTATGTTCAATACGCACATGCCAGAGCTTGTTCTATTTTAAGAAACGTAATTGCTGAAAAAATTAATACTGAAACAGGTGAAAAAACTTCTGCTCCTATGAGTGAAGCTGAATTGAATGAATTAATTAAAGATTTTGATGCCTCTATGGTTATTCCAACAATTGATACTGCAAGACAATTAATTTTAAAACTTGAAGAATATAAGTCTGTAATTAAAAATTCAGCTGAATCAAGACAAGTTTATACAATTTGCAGATATGTTCAAGAATTGGCTAGTGAGTTTCATTCATTCTATAATGCAAATCGCGTAATTTCGGATGATAAAGAAATGATGAAAGCACGAATTGCGCTTGTTTGGAGTGTGAAAACAGTTCTACATAATGCATTAGAAGATATATTAGCGGTTACAGCTCCTGAAAGAATGTAAGTCTTTAATATAACCTAGTAATAATTTGATAACATCAGCCCCTGAAATTGTATCAGGGGCTGATGTTTATAGTTGTTAAAAATAACTTTTTAGACAACAGGATTGCAGTAAATTAATGATTGTTTGGTAATTTTCTTCTAGCACAAGTTTTGAACGTAATACTTTTGCATTTTCAAAACCTGATAAATAGTATGGATAAAATTTACGCATAAATTTTATTCCAACATTTTCTCCTCGGAGTTTTATTTCTTCGTTTAGGTGCCATTTTAGCATTTCAATTCTATCTTCTAATGGTGGAATTGGTAGTTTTTCTCCAGTATTCAAATAGTGTTCAATTCTTGCGATAAGCGTGGGATCTCCAATTGCGCCACGTCCGATTGCAACTCCATCAGCTTTGGATAGTTCAAGACATTTTATTGCATCATCAATACTTGTTATGTCACCGTTTGCAAAAACAGGAATATCAACATTTTCTTTTAAATCTTTTATTTTTGCCCAATCTGCATTTCCTGAATACATTTGAGAACGGGTGCGACCATGTATTGTAATAAATTCAGCTCCAGCTTCTTGCATTTGTTGTCCGAATTCCACATAATTCATTTCATCTGCGGTGTAGCCTAATCTGAATTTTACGCTTACAGGTTTATCTGTTCCTTCTTTTACAGCTTTAACTAAATCTGCAGCAAGTTCTGGAGTTCTCATTAAAGCAGCACCGTCTTGTCCACCTACTACTTTTTTTACGGGGCAACCCATATTAATATCAATCATATCAGCATAGTTGTTTAAAAATTCTGCTGCTTGTTTCATCATATGAGGCTTGTGCCCGCTAATTTGATATGAAATAGGAGAGTGATCATTATCTCGTTTTAAAATTTCTATTCCGCTTCTTCCATTCATAGTTTGAGCAAGGTATTCAGAACTGATCATTTCTGTTGTT
The DNA here is from genome assembly GCA_944326635.1 of Candidatus Gastranaerophilales bacterium. Classification (GTDB taxonomy): domain Bacteria; phylum Cyanobacteriota; class Vampirovibrionia; order Gastranaerophilales; family Gastranaerophilaceae; genus Stercorousia. The sequence continues at coordinate 4,353 of CALVEU010000079.1, forward strand.
AAAAGCGCATTTTTTGAATATTTTCTAACTAGACTTCTTAAGACATAGTCTGTTATGCCTGCCATTGGGGCAAGTGAGACTTTGCTTTGGATTAGTGTTTGTACTTTGTTATTTGTCATATTGTTTTAATTCGCTAAGTCTTGTCTGTGCATATTTTAAGTATTCATCATTTTCAGAATATGTTGTTGTAAATGCTTTGTAGTACGATATTGCATTTTTGTATTGTTCAAGCATATCATAATCAACACCTATTAGGTAATTAACTATTGTTAAATCAGGATTTATTCCTATTGCTTTTTTGTAGTCTGCTATAGCTTGGGGATATTTCTTTTGTGTATCATAAATCATTCCTCTATAATATAGGGCATAAGCATCATTAGGCTCTGATGTTAGTATTTTATTTAGTAAAGCAAGGCTTTCTGTATATTTTTCAGAATCAAACAATGATATTGCTTGTTCTAATTCTTGTGATGCTATTTGAGCATTTATGCTCTCAAGTAATTCTTGAGCTTGTTTATTTGTTTTATTCATTGTTACTGCTTTTTGAGCATAAGTTTTTGCATTAGCTATATCGTCTTTATCTGCATATAGAGCGGCAATATAATATGCAATGTCTGAATTTGTAGGGGCAAGATTTAAGGCTTGTTTGTAATATTCTATTGCTTTATCATTATTGCCCATATTTTGATATGCTGATGCAACTCCTAGCATTGTGTCTGATGTAGCTGGTTGAATTTTTAAATATTCGTTTATTGCATTTTGATAATCTTTATTATTATAGTAATTTGCAGCGATTTCTAATTTCTCATCTGTTGATTGAGCACTTATTGATTTTAAGGCATCTGTTACTTGTGAATTATTTGGAAATTTTGTATTTGCTGTATTTAAAGTTGCAATAGCTGCATCATAATTTTTTGTTTGACCTTGTGCGATAGCAAGGTTTACATATACTTCAGGGTTGCTAGGAGTCAGCTTTATTACTTCATTATATATTGCAATTGAATCATTTAATTTATTTTGTTTGTGTAAATCAAGAGCGTATGTATATAGGATATTTGCGGCATTATTCGGGTTATTTTTCTTAATATAATCAACGAATTGAGCTGTTGTCATAGTTTCTTTTACCATATTAAGCATTTCTGCTTGAGCTATTTCATTGTTTGGTTCAAGAGAAAGCACTTTTTTGTATAAATCTAGTGCACCTTTTTTATCCCCCATAGCTGACAGAGATTGAGCTTTATATAAGTTTGCAAGTGCATTATCAGGGTAAATTATTAAAACTGAGTCATAAGCTGTTATAGCTGTTTTGTAATCCCCTTTTTGTTGGTATAATGTTCCTACATTCAATCTTGTGTTAACATTTGACGGATCTAAGTATTCAGCTTTTGAATAGTATCTTAGTGCTTCATCATAGTTGCCTGATTTTTGCATAATAGCTCCAAGATTTGCAGTTATAGTTGCGTCATTTGGAGAATCTTCTAGTTTCCTTTTATATATTCTTTCTAAAGAATAAAGAACATCTTTATTATCAGTTGTTTTTGATAGAATATAATTGTATTCTTCAACTGCTTCATCTTCTTTTCCCAGTTTATCAAGCATTTTTGCATATGATAGTCTCAAATCAATGTCATTAGGGGCAACAGCTACCGCTTTTTTATAATATTCGGCAGCTTTAGGATCGTTTCCTAAAAGTTTCATAATGTCGCCAGTTTGTTCAAAACTTTCTTTTATTAAACTTTGGTCAGAGAGGGTTTGATTGAATTCATACCCTGCTGCTGCAAAATCTCCTTCAGCCCTAAGCTGTTTTGCTGTTGCAAGTCTATTTGTTGGAGATGTATTAAAATCAATATTGTTTAAGCATTGATTAAGGGCAGATGTTGCCATGACAATTGCTTGTGAAGAATTTTTTACTTGATTTGCATTTGGATAATATACTAAGTAGAATAGTGCTGCCCTATAATCATTAGCAGCTTTTTGGTAATCTCTATCTGTATTAGCATAATACATTCCTCTTGCAAGATAAGAATTTATAAGTCCAATTCTTGCAGAATTATCTAAATAATTAATTCTTAAAGCACTTTTAAATTCTGTGATAGCTCCTGAATATTGATAATTTGCTAAATATTGTTGCCCTAAGTCAAAATGTTCTTTAAAGTCTGCATTCGCCGGTAATATTCCGAGAAATATAATTGATACAATACAGGCTAATCTAATGATTTTATTCATATAATATCCCTCTTTGCAACCAAATTTTAATATAATTATTATTTCATGAACATCGACATTTTTCTATACTTTTTAATAAAAAAACATCGATTAAAATTATAACCGATGTTTTTAAGTCTAAATTTTTTGTAAACTTTAGTCGTTAAAATCTGTTTTTGATACAAAGTTCATGACATTATCAAATAAAATTTGAATTGGTAATGTCATATCGAATTGTAAATACTCCCCATTGTTAAGGTCCAAGAATACTTCGGGTGTTGAATTTTCTGTTGCTAATTCATTGTTCATAAAAAACTCCTTATTTAGTAATAGTATCTTTTTGATTTATTTCTCTTATATTTTTGTATTCGGTTTTTTTTTTTATAAACTTTAATAAAAATATAAAATAAAATAAAAAAAAGCTGTAAATCGTCTATTATTAAAGGAAAATCTATTTTTACATTTTGTTACATTTTTTGTGATTGTTAATATGTAAAATTTTTAATTTTGTGTTACGATAATCATTGTAATTACAGTATTTAAAACATAGGAGATAGAACAATAGCTACTAACGATAATCGAAATAACAAAAATCAGCCGATAATGAATGAAAGAATTCGAGCAAAAGAAGTAAGATTAATAGATCAAAATGGAGATAATCAAGGGGTTGTTCCAACTTTAAAAGCGTTACAAATGGCTTATGATGAAGATTTAGATCTTGTATTAATTAACCCTAATCAAGATCCTCCTGTAGCTAAGATATTAGACTATGGTAAATATAAATACGAATTAGAAAAAAGAGCAAAAGAAGCTAAGAAAAAGCAACATACAGTAGATGTAAAAGAAATAAAAATCCGTTATAAAATAGATACTCATGACTATCAAGTGAGAATTAAGAGCATTGAAAAGTTTATTGCTCAAGGTAATAAAGTTAAAATCGTTGTCATGCTCCGTGGTCGTGAAATGCAGCATTCAAATTTAGCTTTTGATTTAGCAAACAAGTTTGTTAAAGATTTAGAAAACATGCCTGTTGTAATTGAGAAAAAACCTCAATTAGAAGGACGTAATGTCACATTGTATATAGCTCCACAGAATTCTTAAAAAAAGTTCTTGACTGAAAATTTTCAGCCAGTATAATAAAAAACGTGGCAATTAAATATTTATCACCATTTACTCCAAAAGAATATTTTGTTGCCCGCGAAATAGAAATAATAAATTTGACAATAAAATAAAAATATGCCGCAATAGCTCAGTTGGTAGAGCAAGGGACTGAAAATCCCTGTGTCCTTGGTTCAATTCCGAGTTGCGGCATATTTTTTTAGTTTGAATTTGCTAAAAATGAAATTCCTGAACTGGCAAAAAAGTCCGATTACTGTCCGTCAATGTCTAAAACAAGACAGTGTCTCAAAACCTTAAATGGCGGGAATTTAGACACAGTTCAGGAATTTTGGGACAGGACAGTGTTGAAAAATTTTTCAAAATTTTAAATTTAGGTGGAAATTTATTTCAATTTACTCGGAAATATAATTTGTATGGTTTGACAGACATTGCAGGAATTTAATTTTTTTGAACTAATAGGGGTATCATTGAACAGACATTGCAGGAATTTGATTTTTTTGAACTAATAGGGGTGTGTTTCAAATATATCTTGATTTTTT
>CALVEU010000080.1 GCA_944326635.1 Candidatus Gastranaerophilales bacterium
TCTAACGAAGCACATTTTTCCATTTGCTCATCACATTTTCTACGAGAAAATGTAAAATAAATTGCAGGAAGCATATCATTATTTTGTAAGTTTCTTATTACTTCTTTTACATAAGATTTTTTATTTTGAAGTTTACGCCCAAATACACGTTTTTCAGGTTTAATTTTTTTATTTAATTGTCCGCTTGGAGTCAATAGCGGTAACAATTTAGTCGGTTGAGAACTGTCAAAATAGAAAAATTTCAAAGGTACAGGTCTAAAATCAGTATCAACTAATTCTGTTTTAGAATGTACAGTATTAATCCAGTCTGTGAGCTCTTGAGCATTAGCCACAGTCGCAGAAAGAGCAATAATTTGAACATTTGTAGGACAATAAATAATACTTTCTTCCCAAACAGTGCCACGCTGCTCATCATTCATATAATGCACTTCATCGAGAACAACATATTTTACATCTTTCATGTTATCAGTAACTGAACCAAAATTAGTTCCATACAACATGTTTCGGAAAACTTCAGTAGTCATTACAACAATTTGGGCATTACGATTAATTGAGGTATCACCAGTTAAAAGTCCTACTTTTTCTGTCCCATATTTTTCTCCAAAATCGTAATATTTCTGATTAGAAAGAGCTTTTAAAGGAGTTGTATAAAAAATTCTATTTCCATTTTCTAATGCTCTGTGAATTGCATGTTGAGCAATAACTGTTTTTCCAGCACCAGTTGGGGCACATACAACAACACTTTCCCCCTCGTCAATATAATTACAAGCCTCTTTTTGAAAATCATCAAGCTCAAATGGAAATTCGTACATTCATACTCCTATATCTATATTACTTATATTATTCCACAAATTACAGATTTTTAAAATTTTTTTAAGAAATTTAATATAAAGTAAACCACAAGCGCTTTTCATCATAAGATGTTGAATAATTTTTTCCAAATTTTTCAAAAAATTTAACAAGTAAATTTAGCGCTTTTTTAGAACAAACATAAAATTTTATATCTCCAAAATCAGTTGTTATTGTAATAACAGATTTGTGATAGAAAGAAAAATTAAAAGCTGGAGTCTCGCCCCAACGCCAAGAATAATGATAAGGACATATTTCAGTAATATTAATACTTATAGCTCTTTCAATAGAAAGTGGCTTATTGTTAATATATAACATCCCATTTACAAAATCTAATTTTATATTTTTTGCAAATAATGAATTCAAAAATATTTTTAAATTTGGAAGTCCTAAAAAGTAAAGCAAAAATAATCTCAACCCATTACCGCCAACAGTCTGACTAAAAAAAGTTTTTGACGAAAAAAATACATAAACTATAAGAATTAAATAAATAAAAGCAGAAATTGTTTGAATATAATAATTTATACAAGTAAGTTCAGAAACTACATTACTACTATCTGCTTTTTCTATATAACATTTACTGGAATTAAAATCGCCCATACAAATAATATAAATCAAAAAGAATAAAATAGCAAAAAAAAAGCACTCTCATTAAATAAGAGTGCTTTTTTATTAAAATTTTGAATTTTAGATTTTATCAAATCCAGTATATTTTCTTAAAACTTCCGGAATTATAATTGTACCATCTTCTTGTTGATAATTTTCAACAATTGCAGCAAAAGTTCTACCAACAGCAAGACCAGATCCGTTAATAGTATGTACAAATTGAGTTTTTCCTGTAGCTTTATCACGATATCTAATATTTGCACGTCTTGCTTGGTAATCTCCGAAGTTAGAACAACTTGAAATTTCTTTATAAGCGCCATAAGATGGCATCCAAACTTCCAAATCCCAACATTTATTTGCAGAGAAACCAATATCACCTGTAGATAGAGCTTCACGTCTATATGGAAGTTCCAACAATTGAAGCATTTTTTCTGCATCTTCAGTTAACTTTTCATGTTCTTCTTTACTTGTTTGAGGAGTACATAATTTTACTAATTCAACTTTATTGAACTGGTGAACTCTGATCAAACCTCTTGTATCTTTACCTGCAGAACCAGATTCTCTTCTGAAACAAGGTGTATATGCTGTCATATATTTTGGCAAATCATCTTCAGATAATATTTCTCCAGAATAAATATTTGTAACAGGAACTTCAGCAGTTGGAATTAAGAATAAATCTTCATCAACACATTTATACATATCTTCTTTAAATTTAGGCAACTGCCCAGTGCCGGTCATAGTAGCTGCATTAGCCATAAATGGAGGAAGAATTTCTTCATAACCTTGTTCTTGAGTATGATAATCTAAGAAAAAGTTAATAATTGCTCGTTCTAATTTAGCACCTTTTCCTCTATACAAAATAAATCTGCTCTGAGAAATTTTTACTCCACGTTCAAAATCAACAAGCCCTTTTTCTTCACATAGATCCCAATGCGCTTTAAATTCAAAATTAAACTTTCTTGGTTCACCCCATTTATAAACTTCAACATTGTCATCTTCTGATAAACCAATAGGTGTAGTTTCATCAGGAATATTAGGTGTATGCAATAATATATCTCTTTGTTTATTATCTAATTCAGTCTGTTTTTCCTCTAATGCTTTTATTTCGTCACCTAATTTACGAACTTCCTCTTGAATTGCATCAGTATTTTCTCCATTTTTTTTCATCATACCGATTTTTTGCGAATCATTTTTTCTTTTCGCGCGCAATTCATCAGCTTGGGTTTGAATTTTTCTTCTTTCTTCATCAATTTTTAAAACTTCATCAATTGATAATTCTGGATTTCTTCTTTTTAAAAGTTCATTAATTTTTTCCGGACACTCTCTAATTAATTTAATATCAAGCATTTTTTACCACCTTTATATATTCCGTTAATTTTACTTACAAAATAAGGATTGTACTTCTTCTTCATTTAAAATATTTACGTTAATATTCTAGTTTAAATATAAGTTATAATCAAGAAAAAAATTATCCTTATAATTATGTAAAGAATTGTAGCATTTCTTGACAAGTAATGTATAATGAAATTAAGGGGATTGTGTAAATATGATGTTTAAAAAATTAGCTCAAAAACTTAATATAGAAAAAAAGAAGCAATCAAGCATAGCAATAAACCCTTTAGATGTTGATTTTGAGGGAAGAAAAAGCGTTTTTCTTGATAAGTTAACAAGAACTGCGGTAAATATGTACGAGAGAAAATGTGACATCAAAAATTTCACAAAATTAGCACTTTCAGACCCTGAAAATAATTCTCACAATAAAATTATGGATGAGCTATTTGCAAAAGGAGTAATTGACCCTTCAGAAGATGAAAAATTATTAGAATTATCTGATAATACAAGATTTTTAAAAGATTTAGGACTAATTGACTAAATTATAAGTTTTACAAGGAAGTATGATGTTAAAAAACATATTAGGAACAGCATTACTAGGATTTATTATTCTGATTGTCTCAATTTTTGCTTTATTTATAAATGAGCATAGCTATGTAAATTCAATTAAAATAGCTAATTTTGCAGAAAAAAATACAATTAATGCAGATGCAAATAATTTTAATCCTAAAAATGAAAATAAGCTTATACATCTTACAGGGAATGTTTATTCTCAGGAAGTTTTAAGTGATACAATAGTAAATATTCCCAATGCAATAGCTCTTTTTAGAGATACTGAAATTTATCAATGGGAAGAAGTAAGAAAACACCATGACGATAATAAAATCTCTTATACATACCGAAAAACATGGAGCAAAAACCTTATAAACTCTGATAATTTTGAAAGTTCTGCTTATAAAAATCCTAAAAAAATAAAATACCCTCCTAAAAAAATATATGCAAAAAATATTAATATTGGAAAATTTTACTTATCAGAAAATATAATTAACAACATAAACACAATTAATAAAATTACACAATTACCATACAATAAAAAATTTAAAATATACAATGGTTTCTACTTTACTGGTAAAGATTATGATACTCCTCAAATAGGAGATCAAAAGCTATTATATTCATATATCCCTTCGGGCATAAGAATTTCAATCATCGCAAAACAATCAGGTAATCATATTGAAAAGATGGATAGTAAGTATGGTAATTTTGCCATTATAATGAATGGAGATAAAAATCTAAAAACAATGCTTTATGATTACAAACAAGAGACATCTAACAATACCTGGCTAATAAGAGGTATTGGATTATTATTTATGTTTTTAGGATTAAATTTCATTATACAACCAATTGTTAATTTAGGAAATAAAATTCCAATATTAGGAGAACTTACACAAATGGCTGCATTTATCTCAACAATAATAATCACTATAGCACTAGGAGTTTTCTCAATATCATTAGCTTGGTTACTATATAGACCAGATATAGCAATTCCATTAATAATTATTTCAATATTAACAATAATTAGTCTTAAAAAAAAGAAAAAAGTAATAATTAGATAATATTGACAAAACACAAAAAATAGTAAATAATAAAATAAAAAAGGAGTTAAAAATGTTTAAACAAGAAGCTTTGAGAGTGCAATAAGCCACCCGGATAAAACCAAGAAAATAAGAAAAAAAAAAAGAATTAAAAAGATTTAAAAAAAAATTTTTAAGGTTGCCCCCCCCCCCCCGCGAAACTCAGTTAAATTAAGAGCTTTCACTCTTGCGGAAATTTTAATTACTTTAGGTATTATTGGAGTTGTAGCAGCATTAACAATACCTACATTAATGGCAAATCAAAGAAAAAAAGCTGTTGAAACAAAATTAAAAAAATTTTATACAACAATGTCTCAAGCCGTTATAATGTCTGAAATAGAAAATGGACCTTCTTCTGAGTGGATAACAAATTATGAAAATAATAATAATCCATTGGTATTTTATAACACATATTTAGGTAAATATCTTAAAAATTTAGGAAATAAAAAATTAACTACAGGACGAAATGATATAACTATATACTTATCAGATGGATCTGCTTTTAAAATATATAACGGCGCTTGTGCTGATATAGAATATTATTTTAATATCGATAAAAGTTTTAAAAGTGTTAATCAAATAATAGCTGGTAAAGATTATTTTAGTTTTAGAATATGTAATGAAAATAATAAAAATAACTATGGGGGGGGAAAAGCTGGAGGATTTCAGACCGCTTGCAATGGAAATTTAAGTCAAAGAATGGATCGTGATTATCTATTAGAGCACTGTAAAACACCATTTACAGATGGGAATACATGTAGTGCACTTATTGAATTTGACGGTTGGGAAATAAAAAAAGATTATCCTCATAGATTTTGAACAATAGCATCTGTAAAATCTTTAGTTGAAGCGGTTCCCCCCAAATCTGCTGTAAATATCCCATTTGCTAATGTTTTAAATAAAGCTTTTTCTATTCTGTCAGCATAAGAAAATTCCCCAATGTATTTAAGCATTTCTATTGCTGAAAGTAATAGAGCTGTAGGATTTGCTTTATTTTGTCCTTTTATATCAGGAGCAGAACCATGAACAGGTTCAAACACTGCATAATCCAAACCGATATTTGCTCCTTGCGCAACACCTAGACCACCAATCAATCCTGCGCACAAATCAGACACAATATCGCCATACAAATTTGGCAATACTAAAACATCAAATTGAGAAGGATTTTGAATTAATTGCATACATAAATTATCAACTAAAATTTCACGTTTTTTTATTTCTGGATAATTTTCTGCAATCTTTCTATATGATTCTAAAAATAATCCGTCAGAAAGTTTCATAATATTGGCTTTTGTTACAACACAGACCTCTTTTCGATTATTTTTTACAGCATAGTCAAATGCAAATTTACATATTCTTTCAGAAGCTTTTCTTGTAATAACTTTTATACTTTCTGCCGTGTCAGTGTCAACTTGTCTTTCAATACCAGCATACAAATCTTCTGTATTTTCTCTAACGACTACAATATCAACATTATCAAATTTAGTTTTTACATTAGGCAAATTTTTACAAGGTCTTAAATTCGCATACAAATCCAAAGCCTTACGCAATTGAACATTAACAGATCTGAAACCTTTTCCAATAGGAGTAGTAACAGGAGCTTTTAGAGCAATTTTATTTTCTTTTATAGATTTTAAAACTCTCTCAGGCAATGGAGTTCCTTCTTTTTCGATAACATCAGCGCCAGCAGTTTGTATGTCCCAATCGATTTTTAACCCAGATGCTTCAATAATTTTTACAACTGCATCTGATATTTCAGGACCTATTCCATCTCCGTTAATTAAAGTAATTCTTCTCATTATACCCCCTCTGTAAAAACTTATAGAAAAATTATACAACTAATGCAAATATTATCAAATGTTAACATAACTTAACAATATAGAAAAAAAAAGCAATATTAGAAAATAATTTTTTTTTATGTAATTAAGGTAGGTTATAAAAAATTAAGTAGGTTAAAATGAACATCGGATCTATTGCATCAAAAGGATGGAATTATATTCAACGTGCAGGCAGAATTTATCCAGATTTCGTAATGGGAACAGGTAATGAAGCCTTTACTCAGGTTATGAGAAGCACGATTAAAAATAGAGCTGCAAACGGACAAACATACATGCAATCTGTATGGTCTGGTATTAAAGATGGTGCCAGAGCTGCAGAAAGACATAATAATATTTTAAACAAACAACAAGGTGGTTTTTGGAAAAGCACATGGCACGCACTAAAAACAACTCCTAAGAAAATTGCTCAAGGCTGGAGAGTTGGTGGAAGACTTGCAGATCGTGCAGGCAAAACAGGATTATCAAAAATCTGGTCACAATTTAAAGGTTCTCTAACTGGCATAGGGAAAAGAATGCCTTTAATATTCTCATTAATGGTTGTATTACCAGAACTTCCAAATATATTTTCTGCATTTAAAGATAAAGGATTAGTTGGAGGTGTTGCAGAAACAGGGAAAACAGCTCTTAGATTAGGAGCAGGTATGACAGCTGCAGCAATTGGACAAGCATTAATTCCAATCCCAATTTTAGGCGGTATCGTAGGTTATATGGCTGGTGATTGGTTAATGAGTAAATTTACAGGCAAAAGCCATTCCGAAAAGAAAGCAGAATTAGAAGATGCTCAAAAACAACAACTTACACAACAACAAGCTATAACAGAACAATACAGTACAAATCCATTCGGAAGAAATACAAATATAAATACAAATACAGTACAACCACAATTTAATATTCCAAAGCCAACAATATCACCTGAACAACTTATGGCAATGCAACAAATGTTATACAATAACAGCATGTCAAATCCAATGGATCAAGATTTTATGGCAATGACATCTGGGATGAACAGATTAAATTATTTAGGATAAAAAGCGATAATTATTAAATTATCGCTTTAATAATTCTTAATAAAAAAAGCAATTTTTAAATAAAAAAAATTTTATATATAATACGGGGATTAATTTATAGGAGACAAACGGATTTATGACAGGTCCGGTAAATAAAGATTATTATAGATTAGCAAGCTACGCAACAGGTGCCCAAATTAACCATAACCCATTTGGAGTACAAGAGTTGCAATCTCAATTACTTTTTGCCGGCGGAACAATGGCTCTTCCGATTGCTTTTCAAGCAGGAAAAGCTGCTTTATGGACAGCTCCTCAATGGGCTTACAAAAATTTTGGGAATTACAAGTCTGCTTGGCAAGATTTAATGGCAAAAAATAAAGCCTCAAAAGATGCTATTAACTATCTAAAAGGTAATAATATTTTTGAAACAATAAATAATAGAAGCAACTATAATTCATTATTGGAACTTGAAAAGAATTTAAAAACTGCTCCTGATTACAGAACTTGGTCAACTCTAAAAACAGAAGCAGCACGAAAAAAATTCATTAATCAAGGAAGAAAAGCAAAATATTACGATGAAGCTCGCAAATTAATAGAAGAAGCTAAATCAAAAAAATTAACAGGAAAAGAATTAAAAGCACACCTTAAAAAAGTAGATGAAGCTATTGCAAAAGCAGATTTAGCTTTACATAAAGCTGTTACTTCGGGAGTAATCAAACCTGCAACTTTAAGAGGTAAAGCATGGGCTGGTGTAAAAAATATACAGGCTATGATGCAATAGATGGAGCCTTAAAAAAAGGAGCTA
>CALVEU010000081.1 GCA_944326635.1 Candidatus Gastranaerophilales bacterium
TGTTCATATTTTGCTATACCTCGATTGTTATAGACATCTACAAATGCAGGATCCAGCTCAAGTGCCTTATCGTAATCCAATATTGCGCCAGTGTAATCTTTTAATTCACTTTTTGCATCACCTCGATTGTTATAAGCATCTACAAAAGCTGGATCCTGTTCGATTACCTTATCGTAATCCAATATTGCGCCAATGTAATCCTGTTGTTTATATTTTGCTATACCTCGATTGTTATAAGCATGTACAAAAGCAGGATCCAGCTCAAGTGCCTTATTGTAATCGAGTATCGCGCCAGCGTAATCCTGTTGTTCATATTTTGCTATACCTCGATTGTTATAGACATCTACAAATGCAGGATCCAGCTCAAGTGCCTTATCGTAATCGAGCATCGCGCCTTCATAATCTTTTTGTTCATACTTTGACCAGCCGCGTTCATTATACGCTTCGGCACTGGTTGGTTCCTGCTCTAATTCATCACCATAACTATTCAAATCTGTAACTCCCAAAATTCTATCAAAATATTTTTAATTATAACATATTATTTGTCAAATTCAAGTTGGATATAGGGTGTTTGCTTCCAAACAAATTTAAAATACTCGTTTTCTAATCTGTACAATTTGTTTGATGTTATTGGAAAATTTGGCATTAAAAAAAATAAATTGCATTTACCACTGACCATTAAAAGATTAATATGAGTAATTGGAATATGGATAATTAACGGACTTCGGCTTTGCTGAATGTTAGTATTGTAGGGTAAGTATGCTCAACCAACATTTAAAATTCTTCCGAGCGAATTACTCAAAAAAAATACAGCTAGATTTTAGTAAAATGTACACTAAAAATAAATATAGTAATGTTACTATGAAAGTTCTAATAAATAAAAAGACACTCTTTATTGAGTGTCTTTTTATTTGCCGAAGGCCGGACTCGAACCGGCACGTGGTTGCCCACACAAGATTTTGAGTCTAGCACGTCTACCAATTTCATCACTTCGGCATATATTTAATTGTCATATATTTATATTAGCAGAAAAATTTCAAATTTCAAATAAAATTTTTAAAAATTTTTTAATAGGTACGTTTTTGTTACTTAGGGTTGATTAAATTATATTTTCTAGCATTTAACATGCATATATAAATTTTTTGAAAAGAGGGTTTATGAGATACTTTATAATTTGTATTTTTTCTTTATTAATATTATCTGTTCCTGCAAATTCATCTGTTATGGAAGGAGGAATTTCTAAAACTGGTGTTGGTAATGCTAGCAGAATTGTTGATAATGCAACAAATTTACCTATAGCTGGAGCTAAAGTAAGTGTGCCAAAAAATAATTACACAACTTATTCCGATGGAGAAGGTGTGTTTAATATTAATACTGATGTAAAGAACCCTACAATTTTGTCTGTAGAGAAGGAAGGATATAGACCTTTTTCATTAACTATTGATGAAAAAATTGCATCAAAGCCGATAATTGTGGGGATTGAAAAAAGTAATATACAAGATGTTGTTATATCATCTGAAATGTTTCATTTAGGAGATGACAGATTTTCTGATAATTCTGCTAATTCAGGAGAGTTTAAAGGAAAATCAATTGGACCTTTTTTCTCTAAATCATTTAAAATTAGTGCAAATGCTCTGTCTAAGAGAAATTATCTTGTAGTTGGTTCAATTATTGGAATTGATACTTTAATGGCTCGCTCAATGAAGCAGAATTCAGTTGTAAATTCTTACTCAAGTCCTCCAGAGGTGTTTTTTAATGGTTCTAAGATTGCGGAGATTCAGTTAAATGGTGATGGACAAAGAATTAAAATCCCAAATAATCTTTTGCGTCCTGGACAAATGAATGAAGTGACGATAAGAACTGGTAGAAATCTTCAGCAGACTGCATATATTGATTATGATGACATTGAATTTATGAATTTAACAATTCAGTCAGAATAATAAAAAACGACTTTTGGGTAAAAAGTCGTAAATTAAGGAAACAAAAATATATAAAATTTTATTAATTTAATATTACTAAATATTTTAAAAATATTAACCAAATGTTTTGAATGTAGATTCAGTGTTCTTTTCAATAACTTTTTGTACAGCATCCATTTCTGTTTGGATAGCATCTTGTTCTGTATCTAATTGTTTTAATCTTAATTCTAAGTTTTTATCTTCAGCTTGAACAATTTCAATTTTTGCATTGATATTTTGAATAGATTGATCGTATTCATATTTATCATATTCGTATTGATTCATAGCATCGTCATAAGCAGCTTGATCAGTTACTGTATTAGTAGTTACTGCATATGTAACTTCATCTTCTTGTCCAGGGTTTAATGTTATGTTTATTATACGTCCTGTAGAGTCTTGTTCTAGACGAGCTGTAACCCCTTTAATTTCTTCTGTTTCTTTTGCAGTGCCAACTGTATAAGTTGGGATATTGCTTTGAGATACTCCATTTTCATTATAGATAGTATTTGGTGATTCTAAAACATCTTTTTTTACGAAATATGGAGACCAAGTTCCTGTAGATGTATTTTGAACATATCTTACCATCCAATCAGCATCACCATATTTACTGTTTAATTCTTCAATATAGTGTTTTTCTTCTTCTTCTAATTTTTTTATTTGATCTGCTGATAAAGTACTTAGATATGGATCATTTCCAGTATATTTACCTTCTCCATCTACTGGAATTGTTCCTCCTAATTCTCTTAATTCTTGACCACCCACGAAATATGAATAATCAGGAGCATCAGGAGTTCCATTATTTACTCTTGTATAAATAGCAGGAGATGCACCGATTACTGCAAAATCATTTGTCCAAGTTGATGTATAGCTAATTAAATATGTTCCATCAGCTTGTGCTACTAGAGAGCTAATAGAGTTACTTAAAGCTCCGTCTGAAAATGTATAAACAGTTTTTGTATAGTCTGAAACAGAAGGTGGAACAGGAACTGTCATTCCAAGCAGCTGGTTATAGTAGTTAGCAGATTGATTTGACAAAGTTGTTCTTTGTTGGTTAATTTGCTGACCTTCATATTCTGTATTTGATTTTCTGGCGGTAAGACCTAAAAATCTTGCCTGAGAAGCTGCCATTCCCATGACATTTTTCCTTTCGCTTTGTTTCCTTGATATTGTTTACGGCAATCAAGCAAGTAATCTTTAATTATTATATCAAAAAACTTAATATTTCGTTACAAATATCATACATTTGTCGGAGGGAATGCTTTGAAAATCATTAATATTGACTATTTTAGGATGTTTTTTAATTCATTAATAACAAATTCCATTGCTCCTTGTTGGAATTCAAATACCGTTTTACAATCATTACAGCTTTCAATATAAAACTCTTTATCAGCTAATAATTTGTGCATATAATTTGTTAATTCTTGAGGAGTTTTAACAACTTTCCCTGCTTTAGAACGTGACAAAATCCAGTAAATATCTCTAAAGTTATGTATAGATGGTCCTGAAATTGCGGGTTTGTTATATACAACGGCTTCAAGAGGGTTATGTCCTCCAGTTTTGTTAAAGCTACCACCAATAAAAGCAAAATCACATATTTGGTACATTTTGCTTAATTCTCCAAGTGTATCAAGAATAATAATATCATTGTTTAAAAAAGTATCATTATTAGATCTTTGTCCGTATGGGAGATTTGTTTTTTCAACTAATTCTTTAACGTTATTAACTCTTGTAAGATGTCTTGGAGCAAGTAATAGTTTAATATCTGGAAATTCTTTTTTTAGTTCAGAAAAAGAGTTTAATACTATTTCATCTTCTCCTTTGTGAGTGCTACCTGCTATTATTATTCTATTGTTGCCTTTACCTATTTCAATATTGGCATCAACTCTTTTTACATCAAATTTTAGGTTTTTCATAACCATTGTTTTATCTGCTGGAGCACCTATACTGATAAATTTTTCTTTATCTTCTTCACTTTGAGTAAGAATTTTTGTGTAATTTTTGAAAAGTTCTTTGAAGAAGCCTTTTAGTAAACGATAACTTTTATAAGTTGAATCAGAAATTCTTCCATTAATTACAAAAAGTGGAATTTCTCTTTTTTTGCAATAAGCTGCAAAAGTTGGCCACAATTCTGTTTCTGCAATTAAGACAATGCTAGGTTTAATTTTCTTTAAAAATAATTTAACGCATATAGTTATATCAAATGGGAAATATGTTATAAAATCAGCTATATTTTCAAATTTTTTGTGAGCAATTTCTTGTCCTGTTTTAGTTCCGGTTGTAATAACTATTTTGTAATCAGGAAAAGTTTCTTTTGTTTTCTTTATTAAATTTTCAAGTGCAATAACTTCTCCTACAGATACGCCATGGAACATTATAATTTTTTCACCTAATTCAGGTGCTGTAAATTTCCCAAGTTTTTCTTTCCAACCAGGTAAAAATTTCCCACGACATGCTCTTACTGCTGCGTAAATTGGCAGTGAGATTAAAAAAAGTATTGTTGATAAAATTCTATAAATAAACATAATTCCAACAGTGATTATATAATAAAAAAAATAACAGTTCAATTTTAATTATAATATTGACATTACCATTTAAAAAACCTAAAATGTTGATATGGCAATAGTATATTTAAGTTTAGGCTCAAATTCCGGAGATCGTATCGGATATGTACAACAAGCAACGAGTTTGCTTGGTGCATCTGATAATATTACTCTTATAAGAACATCTGCTTTTTATGAAACAGAACCTTGGGGAATGGATTCTGAGAATTGGTTTGTTAATGCTGTTGTCGAAATTAAGACAAGTCTTTCGCCTCAAGATCTTTTAGCTGAATGTCAAAGAATTGAGAAGCAGTTAGGACGTAAACGAGAAGAAAGTAAAGAATATTCTGATAGAACGATTGATATAGATATTTTGTTTTATAACAAAGATATTATTAATGATGAAAATCTTATAATTCCTCATAAATTTGTGCATTTAAGAGCATTTACTCTTGTTCCTTTGTTAGAATTAATTCCAAATTTTGAACATCCTGTTTTACACAAAACTATATCTGAATTGCATAATGATTTAGAAAACCCTGAAATGGTATTTTTATATGGTACAAGAGTTGAAATCTAAAGTTGCAATTATCGGGGGTGGACCTGCTGGGTGTATTTGTGCCTATTTTTTGCAGAACAATTTGGATGTTGTTGTCTTTGATAAAAAATCTCCATTAAAAACTTTATTACCAACAGGTGGTGGTAGATGTAATTTATGTCATGCTGAATATGATTTTAGAGAATTAGCTTCTAACTATCCAAGAGGAGAAAAATTTTTATATTCAATATTTTCAAAATTTGGGACTGCTGATACGCTTGACTTTTTTGAAACTATTGGCGTAAAAACTTATATGCAAGATGATATGAGATTTTTCCCTACATCAAATAGCGCTTCTGATGTAAGAGAAAAAATTCTTAATTCTCTAAATAAAGTTAAATTTGTAAAAGAAGAAGTTTTAAGGATTAATGAGGGGTTTTCTGTCGTTACTGACATGGGAGCGTATAGTGCTGATTATGTTGTAATTGCAACTGGTGGGCATGCTTCATATGATTTGATAAAAATGCTCGGTCATAAAATTATTGAGCCTAAACCTGCACTTGTCGGACTAAAGACTGCTGAAGATTTTTCTTCATTAAGTGGAGTGGCTATAAATAATGTACTATTTACTCATAAAGGGATATCTGGACCTGCAGTTTACAAGATATCTTCTTTAAGGGCTAGAGAGAAGTTCCCATATAAATTAGCGTTTGATTTTGTTGGCGAAATTGATTTGCAATCAGAGTTAAATTCTAATCCTCATAAGAGTATAAAAAATTTGTTGGGAGAGTATGTCCCAAAATCATTAGCGGAGTTTTGTCTTAAAGAACTAGGTGTTAACCCTGATATTAAATGCCATGAAATAAACGGTAGAACTCGCGATAAAATTTTAGATAAGTTAAGAAATTTTGAAACAACGATTGTAGGTACAGCGCCTGATGGTGAAGTTGTTACATCAGGCGGAGTTGATTTAAAAGAAATTAATCCTAAAACTCTTGAATCAAAGATTGTGCCACGAATATATTTTTGTGGGGAAGTCATGGATATAGATGGATTTTGCGGAGGGTTTAATCTTCAAAACTGTTGGTCAACAGGTTTTGTTGCTGCTCAATCCTTAAATCTTTCCCTTGGCTTGTAATTCTTTTTTTAGATCTTCTTTAACTTGGAATGCATTATTATCTTTATCAAATTTTCTAAATGCAATCATTAGAGCTGGTGCAAGTATTCCTAATGCTCCGATACATGCTCCCATGTTTTTCAGTATTGATCTTCTTTTTAATTTTTTGACGTTATCTAAAAATGCATCTAATGTTTTTTCTTTGACGTTCGCTTGTTTAAATTCTTCAAATTTGTTTTTTAATTTATCTAATTTTTCTGCGACACCTTTGAATTCATCAAAATCGATGTATTTTCTATAATCAATATCATCATTTTGAGTTGCATTTTTCAAAGTTGGCAATATGTCTGATTTTTTTGCCATTTGAACAACGAAATCATCAGGATTATTGTGTATAAAATCAAGTAATTCTTCATGATTTTTTAAAGATGATACTTTTTTACTGCTTTCTATAAGTTTGCCGTTTTTAAATGCTTCTTTTAATTCTTCACTTTCTATTACTCTAGCATCCAGATCAATTGATGCAGGTTTTTCTTTATTCTTTTCTGCGGCATTTTCTAAGAATTTTTGGATTGGTTTGCTTGCAAAATACATGAATAGCCATACAGAGCCTTCTTTAATAGTATAACCAAGTAATTCTTGTTTGTTTCTTGATTCAGCAAGCCTTTCAGCAGTGATAGCTCCGTCTAAAATCATAAGGTTTTTAACCGGATTATACATGAAGTCTTGAATACTTCCTGTGAAAGTAGTTTGTTTTTTTAATTTTAAATTGTTAAAAGCTTCTGATGTTGGCTTTGTATAAGAAAAAGAGTCTGTGTTTTTGTTATTTTTTTCATTAGCCATTTCAGCTAGAATTTCTTTTTCTGCATCTTTTCTTGTTTTGTAGTGTCTATATTTTGTTAATCCTGCATAAGAAGCAATTGTTAAAGCTGTAGATACAATAAATTTTGTCATGGCAAGATTTTTTGTATATTTTGGGTTTTTACTTGCCTTGATCATGCTTTCTTTTATTGAAGAATCTGCGTATTCTATAGATTTTTCAAGTAGTTTGTTTCTATTTTTTGAAAGGTTTCTAACATCAAAAGTCGGATCGATTTTTAATGCTTTGTACATGGTGTAATCCATGAGTTTTTTATAAACGGGAATTCCAAATAACCAAATGGCTTGAGTGCCGAATTCATCTAAAAATCTGTCTTTTCCCTCTAATTTATCCCCTGTAATGTATGAACCTGCTGTAAGTCCTGTACTGTTAGCTATATCTTTGATAGCCATAGGGACTAATGAATTGTTATTTCCTAATGTTGAATATATTGTTCCTGCTGTAATTGCGAGCGTCATTTTTACCTTCCTTGTGCACATTTATGTGCTTCTCAATATCTAAACTATAGCCCCCAAATTAAATTCATGAATTTGACGATTGGGGTATTCGCCTTGATTATTGAGTTTCGTCGGATAAATTTTTTCATGTAACTACCTTTCACTTTTTTCATAAGTACTCTGAATATGATTTCTTGCTTAATTTTTGTATAATTTTAACGATTATTAACAAAAAAAAGACCTTTCGGGGGGAAAGGTCAAGTAATAAAAATTTTTTACGACAATAATAAGTGTCTTATTTTTACAACAAGCCTTTCGTATTACTTATTATTCGTCGGATGTGAATTATATTTAAATTCATATTTATATATTATCTTAAAAATTTGTCTTGTAAAGTATATTTGCAAAATAATATGCCTTTTGCTAATATTTTAAAGAATGGAGTGGAGGATAATGTTTTTATTTATTATATATTTTTTTTTTTTATTTGTTTTTTTTTTTTTTATAAATAATATTTTTGTGGATGAAAAAAAAGTT
>CALVEU010000082.1 GCA_944326635.1 Candidatus Gastranaerophilales bacterium
ACTGAAGCAAGTATGAACCCAATTATGGTAGATGGCACAGGTATGTGCGGTGCTTGCAGAGTTACTGTTGGCGGAGAAACTAAATTTGCATGTGTAGACGGTCCTGATTTTGATGCCCATAAAATTGACTTTGATGAAGTAATTAATCGAACAAAAATTTATAAAGATCAGGAAAGAAAACGCGATGAAAATTGCAACTTGTTAAAACAAGCAGAAAAAATATCTAAATAAATAAGGAGAAAATAAAAATGGCTAAAGATATTCCATATTGTCCGCTTATGAGTGCAGGCTCTGATATCGACAAAGTTTGTACATTAGAAAGTTGTGCTTGGTATATCCCAAGTGTTAGAAAATGTTCAATGTACATGTTAGCATATAATGCTTTATTAGAAACAAATGCTAGACAAAAAGCTGCACAACAACACAGATAAGGATTTTATATGAAAATACTTGTTTGCATAAAACAAGTCCCTGATACTACTGATATTAAGTGGACAGAAAATAATACTATTCAAAGGGAAGGTGTCGAAAGCGTCATCAACCCTTTTGATGTATATGCTTTAGAAGAAGCGATTAAACTTAAAAATAATTTAGAAAATGTTGAAATTACAGCTCTTACAATGGGTCCTTCACAAGCTGTAGAGATGCTAAAAAAAGCAATTGCAATAGGCTGTGATAATGGCGTATTAATTTCTGACAGAAAATTCGCAGGTGCAGACACTTATGCAACAGGTAAAACTATTGCAGCTGCAATCAAATCAAAATTATCAGATTTTGATTTAATAATATGTGGGCAATTTGCAATTGATGGTGATACAGCTCAAACAGGTCCTAGTATTGCAGCCCATCTAGGAATTCCACAAATCACATATGTTAAGAATTTAGATAAATGTGACGGCAAATGTATTTATGCGACAAGAGAAATTGAAGAAGGCTTTGAAACATTAAGAGTTGATCTGCCTGCACTAGTATGTGTTCTAAAAGGGACTTATGAACCCACAAGACCCAAAATAAACGGTATTATAAAAGCTCAACAAGCAAACATCACAGTATATTCTATGGAAGATATTGGCTTAACTCCTGATGATGTTGGAATAAAAGGCTCACCTACATATGTCAGCAAAGCATTTAGGCCAATTAATACAAGAGGAGAATGTGAAATCTGCAAAGATTGCGATACATTAGCATTAAAAATAAAAGAATTTGGAGGATTAAATAATGAGTAATATTTTGTTATATGCAGAAGTTACAAAAGATGACTTCCTCCACACAGTGCTATTTGAACTTGCTTACAAAGCTCAAGAACTTTCAAAAAAATTGAATAATGCCGACGTATCAGCTCTTTTAATTTGCAAAACAGGTCTTTCTGAAAGTTTTAAAGAAGCATTCATTAATTCTGGTTTTGACTATGTCTATATTGCAGAAGATGACAGCTTTACTCATTATTCAACAGAATTATATTCAAAAGTT
The DNA here is from genome assembly GCA_944326635.1 of Candidatus Gastranaerophilales bacterium. Taxonomy (GTDB): domain Bacteria; phylum Cyanobacteriota; class Vampirovibrionia; order Gastranaerophilales; family Gastranaerophilaceae; genus Stercorousia. The sequence continues at coordinate 1,471 of CALVEU010000082.1, forward strand.
GCAATAGATATTATAAATGAAATTAAACCGGATATTATGTTAATTGGAGCTACTACACAAGGTAGAGATATTGCACCTAGAATATCTGCATCTTTACACACAGGACTTACCGCTGATTGCATAGGACTTGATATAAACGAAAACGGACAGCTTGCAGCTACTCGTCCAACATTTGGGGGAAAATTAATGGCTACAATTTTATGCAAAAGATTACCTCAAATGGCAACAGTAAGACCTAAAGTATTCAAACCGGCTCCAGAAAATATTGTTAAAGATACAAAATTTATCTACATAAAACCAGAAATCGAAAATATTGAAAAAAGAATTGAATTTATTGAATTTGTAAAAGGAATGAACTCTACTATTAATGAACTGGATAGCGCTGAAATAATTGTAGCAGGCGGCAAAGGGCTAAAAAATGAAGCAGGATTTGCACTATTGAAAAACTTTGCAGAAAGCATAGGAGCCTGTGTTGGAGCTAGCAGAGGCGCAGTAGATATGGGACTTGCATCAGCAGATATTCAAATAGGACAAACAGGTAAAACTGTTACACCAAAACTATATATAGCTTGCGGAATTTCAGGTGCAATACAACATATTGTTGGGATGCAAGACAGTGACAAAATTATAGCAATAAATACAGATGAAAAAGCTCCGATTTTTGAACATTGTGACTGCGGAATTGTGGGCGATGCTTTTGAAATATTACCTAAATTAACAGATATTTTTAAAGCCTAAATTTCATCAATATTTTTTACAACTTCCTCAATCTTAACATTTAACGCTTGGGCTATTCTAAATAGTGTATAAATAGTCGGAGATTTTTCTGCTCGTTCAATACAGCCTATAAAATTACGAGCAGAATCTATTTTAAATGCTAATTCTTCCTGCGAAATGCCTTGATTTAATCGCAAACTACGGATATTTTTACCTAATTTTATCAATACTTGTTTTTTTATTTTTTCAACTTGACACATACCACCTATTGTGGTACATTAATTGCGAAGTAACTACCACCTATAGGTGTCATAATGAATAATATTTTTCGGATTAAATTAAAAAATTATTATCCTGCATTCACACTTGCAGAAGTTTTAATCACACTAGGAATAATCGGTGTTATTGCAGCAATGACCTTACCTAGCGTAATTGGAAATGCAAAAAATAAACAAAGAAGTGCCACCTTAAAAAAGGCATATACAATTTTATCTCAAGCAATCCTAATATCTACTCAAGAACACGGAGATATAAATGAATGGGAACTAGCACCATATCATGCAAAAGGGATGCTTAATTGGACAAATGAATATATTGGAAAATATTTTAAAATTGTCAGTGCTTGCGAAGACGGTGACACTAAAGCACCTTGTGCGAATTCTTTAGATAGAATTTGTAATGCTGATAATCCATCAAAATGTTCATCAATAGGTCTATATACAGCTTTATATGTTTTAAATGATGGGTCTCATATTTACATATTTAGTGGAGGCAATCCAGTTAATGGGAAAAGCGATTTTGTACACATTTTAATAGATACAAATGGGATACATAAACCTAATTTATTTGGTAAAGATGTATTCACATTTACATTATCACTATCAAACAATAAGAAACCATTCCAAAGTTATCCATCACCTGACAATGAATCAAGAGAATCACTGTTAAATACATGCAAAAATAGTTCCTCTCAATGTAGCGGATTACTCCAATATGATAATTGGGAGTTTAAAAAAGATTATCCTTGGTAAATTATTGATATTTTTTGTGCTAAAATAAATAAGTAATAAACCTATTTTTCAAGAAAGGATTAAGGGATATGAATAAGGTTGTAGTAGGCGCTCAATGGGGCGATGAAGGTAAGGCTAAAATTACTGATTTATTAGCACAAGATGCAGATTTAATCATTAGATACCAAGGGGGATGCAACGCAGGCCATACTGTTGTTGCACACAACAAAACGTTTAAATTTCATTTAATTCCATCTGGAATTTTATATAAAGGAAAAACTTGCTTTATCGGTGCCGGAACTGTTATTCTACCTGAATATTTTGAAGAAGAAATAAAAGGTTTAATTAATGAAGGCATTGATGTATCAGGGCTTAAAATCAATCCGCTAGCATCAATTACAATGCCTTATCATACAGAGGTTGACGGATACTCTGAAAGTACAGCTAAAAAAGGTAAAATTGGTACAACTAAAAAAGGAATAGGACCTACTTACACTGATAAAATGGCAAGAATCGGTTTAAAAATCGAAGATTTGTATTCAGAAGATGCTCTTTCTGAGAAATTAGATATTATTCTTCCTTTAAAAAACAAAACATTAAAAGAAGTATACGGACTAAAAACATACGAAAAAGAAGAAATTCTTGCCTTATGCAAAAAATATGCTGAAATATTCAGACCATATGTATGTTTTGATTGGCAAAAAGTTTTAGAAGACGCAAAACGAGAAAAAAAAGCAGTCCTATTTGAAGGAGCTCAAGGTGTAATGCTTGATATTGATTACGGCACATATCCTTTTGTGACATCATCAAACCCAATAGGAGGCGGAGCTGCAACAGGTTCTGGCTATGGACCAACTATGATTGATGAAGTTATAGGTGTTGCAAAAGCATATGTAACACGTGTCGGAGAAGGTCCATTTGTTACAGAACTCACAGATGAAACAGGTGATAAAATCAGAGAAATCGGACATGAATACGGAGTTACAACAGGCAGAGCAAGACGTTGCGGCTGGTTTGATGCAGTAACTATGAAATATGCGGTATTAGTTGGAGGATTAACTTCAATTGCACTTACAAAAATAGATGTATTTGACAGTTTTGATGAAATTAAATTGTGTACAGCATACAAAGATAAAAGAAATGGTAAAATCTACACAAGCTATCCAACAGATGTATTTATCCATAAATATTTAGAACCAGTTTATGAAACTCACAAAGGGTGGGAACAAGATATCACAGGAATTACAGAATATGAAAAACTACCTGAAAATGCAAAAAAATATCTTGCGAGATTAGAAGAATTGCTGGAAGTTCCTATCTCTATCGTTAGTGTAGGGCCTGATAGAGAACAAACTATTTTTAAATCAAAATAGTTTGCGCAAATTCAATAAAATAGCAATTTTTATAATTTTCATGTTTTTATATAAATGTGTTAAGAATAAATTCAATCAATAGTGTAAATAATTATCAAAGAAATTCAAAGATCGTATTTAAAGGGAACGAAAATCAAACAAATCCACAAATAGACAAGTTATCTAACGTTCAACCAGATTATACGGTTAAAACTCCTATGGCTTATACAGAGACTGGAGAAATGAATTTTCCTTATGACACTAAAGCTTATTGCTATAAGCTTGCAAACGGGCAAAAAGTAATTATTGTTCCTCAAGAAGGCGAAACTGTCCTTCGGACATATGTAAACACTGGTTCGATGAACGAACCTGATAAATTGCGTGGAATAAGTCATTATATTGAACATAATTTATTTAATGGCTCTAAAGGCTTGGAAGAAGGAGATTTCTTTAAGCAAGTTGATAAAATGGGAGCATCTACAAATGCATCAACTGGCTTTGCTGAAACAAACTATTATATAAGTTCAAATCTTTTAAACGATAGCGATTTGGAAACAAAAATAAAACTTCACGCATCAATGCTTGAAACACCAATTTTTGCAACTGAAAAACTTGAAAAAGAAAAAGGGATTGTTAATTCAGAAATTAACATGATAACCTCTGATCCTGAAAATCTTGCTATTAACAAAATGATTAAAAATTTGTATGGAATTAATACAACTTCAACTGATATAATTGGAGGTACAACTGATAACATTACAAATCTGACAAGAGAAGATGTTGTAAACTATTTTAATAATAATTACTACCCTGCCAATATGGTAACTGTAATCACAGGTGATGTAAAACCTGATGAGACAATGAAACTTATCTCAAAATATTTTACATCAAAAAAACAACCAACAGACAAAAGACACTTAGAAAAGCTTGTACCAACTCAAAAAACTATTAGAGAAGATTTAATTTCTGACAAAGCAAATTCTACAACTATTGTAGTTGGTTTCAACGGACCTTCATCTGATAACACAAAAGATAGAATTTATGCAGAAGCAATTACTAGAGTACTTGCAAGATCTGCAACATCTAGAATAGATAAAAAAATTAAACCATATAATACAGGGACTTGGGCAGAAGAAGAAAAAATAAGCACAAATCCTAAAGATGGTAGAGTATTAATGATTATGTCAGAATGCTCTGACGAAAATTCTGAAAAAGTTTTAAAAGAAATCTTCAATGAAATCGGCAATATTGCAAATAATCCTCCAACTGAAGATGAATTGCAAATTGTAAAAAAACAGATGCTTAATGCTTTTTCTAATATGTTTGAAAAATCATTTAATACAAATAATGCAATAGGTACATCTATTTTAGAAAACAATGAAGATTTTCTAAATAATTTTGAAAATATTGTAAAATCAATGACATCTGAAGATCTTGCAAATGCTGCAAAAAAATATTTAGATATAAATAAAGCCTCAGTAACTCTAATTCACCCATCTTCTGCTACAGAAGAAAGCATAAAACAAAATTACAAAAATATTTCCTTTTCAGGATCTAAAAAAGAAGCTATAAATATGACTTCTGTAAAAGAATATAATATGCCGAACAATTACAGAGTTACAACAATAAATTCAAAAACAAACAATGCAAATATTAGCTTCCGAATAACTACAGACAAAACATTTAAAGGAAAACCATCTGCAGAATTTGTACTTGATAAAATCTTAGATGAAGGTTCAATATTCAAAAATCAAGAAGAATTTAAAACCGAAATAGCCAAAGATGGTATAGAAAGTTCAATCGGAGCTACCTATGATACAATTTCTGCAGCTGTCACCTGTAATAGTGAAGATTTACAAAAAGCTCTAAAAAGCATGCAAGAAGTTATTGAAAATCCAAGATTTACAAATGAAGAATTTGAACATGCAAAAGCTGACATTAAAGAAGGTCTATTAACTGCTGAAAAATCTGCATATGATAAACTTTCAAATGAATTATATAAAGGCTTGCAAGCTGGATACTCTAAAGAAGAAATCTTAAAAGATCTTGAATCCTTAACGATTGAAGATGTTAAAGCTCTTTACGAGTACACAATAAAAAATGGGAAAGGTGAACTTTCAATATCAGCACCATTTGAAAGAAAACCAGAATTAAATAAAATTCTTTTCAATACTCTTGGAGAATTCAAAACTGTTACACCTCACTACGCAAGAGAATTACAAGATGTATATAAACCTGCTGAAAAAACAAAGATTTTAACAGATACAGATTTTAAAAATCAAGCAGAAATAATTGAAGCATATAAATTTAAAATTAATCAAAACATAAAAGATAGAGTGACCCTAGAACTTTTAAATACAATTCTAGGCGGAAATCCTTCTTCAAGATTATTCTCTGATCTTAGAGAACAACAAAAACTTGCATATCATGTAAGATCTAATTATGAAAGCAATAATAATATTGGCCTATTTACATTAAAAATAAAAACAACAACAGATAATAAAGAAACAGGCGAACAAAGTTTTGACAATGTAAAAAAATCTATTGACAGTTTTAACAAACACATTGAAAAAATAAAAAAAGAAAAAGTAACAAATGAAGAACTAAATAATGCAAAATTAAGCCTAAAAAACAGTATTCTTAATTCTAATAACACCCCATTTGGGAAAATAATGAGTCTTATGCAAGGTATGGAATCTCCATATGGAATTTCAAGAGAAAATCAAATATTTGATGAAATTGACAAAATTACACCAGAAGATATAAATAACGCAGCAAATTATGTATTTGCAGGAAACCCAACTTATTCAATTCTTGCAACAGAAAACACTATTAAAGCGAATGAAGAATATTTCAAAAAACTTGAAAATAACTAATATTTAAACTCATCTTTCTTTATATCAAATTTGACTCCGTGTCTTTTAGTTTCAAAGTCAATCGGAACAGAAATATTATACCCACAAGCATCTACAATCCATACTTCAGACCAATTTCCTGCGACTTCTCTACCATAACGATTTTTTACAACATCAGTTTTATCTTTAGTAACTTTTGTATCAACTATAGAAAAATCCTTACATCTTCCATAAATACCATATACTTTTGAATACACATTTCCAAGAACAACAGCATGCATATTATAAGGCAATAAAGTTGATCCCGCTATTGGAATAGGTGTTCTTAAATATTCCATAGCATATACTGATTTTGAAAAACAACTTATTAATAATAATGAGAAAATAAATATGTATAACTTTTTCATAAATTCACCATAAATTAATAAAAATATTATCTCATATGAAATAAAAAAAACAAGCCCGATTACTCGGACTTGTTTTTTTTATAATCGTGAAAATTATAATTTTTCAGCAACCATTTTAGTAGTTTCAGCTAAACGAGTTGAATAACCCATTTCGTTGTCATACCAAGAAATAATTTTAACTTGGTTTCCGCCCA
>CALVEU010000083.1 GCA_944326635.1 Candidatus Gastranaerophilales bacterium
AAAACAAAAGCTGGATTGCTTCGACAAAAGTCTCGCAATGACAGATTTGGATTTACATTAGCAGAAGTTTTAATTACGTTAGGAATAATAGGAGTTGTTGCTGCTCTTACATTGCCTAGTTTGTTAGCTTATTATCAGGATAAAGTTGTTGTTACAAAAGTAAAAAAAGCTTATAGTATTTTTAGTCAGGCTTATGTTAAAGCAATTGAAGCAAATGGAGGATTGCAAAAAGAAGAATGGGATTGTTCTGCTTTTCAAGATACTTCAGATGGATCAAAAGCCGCAAGGTGTTACATAAGTTATATGTTGCCATATATTAAAACTATTAATGTTTGTAGAGTAAATGGAGATCTTAAAGATTGTAAGTTTTCATCTTTTTTTCATGATAATTATCAATCTACAGAAATGTTTTCTATAAATGGTGGAACTTTAGGAAATTTAGGTGATGGTGGTGGTGGTTATGCTATTGCTGCTGACGGTTTTGAATTTATGGCTTATCGTAATTTTATAGCTATTAAAACAGATCGAAAAGAAAAAAATATTTTAAATAAAAATTTATTTCTTTTTAAATTAGATACAGATAAATTAACTTATTATACATGTACTAAGGCAACTTCAGTAGAACATTATCTAAAAGGATATAATATTTCGGGGTGTTTTGTAAGTGCTGTTGATTGGATATTACTATATGATAATCTTGATTATATGAGGTGTCCTAATAAAGTTTCAATAAATGGCTCGCACAGTTGTAGATAAATCTAGTATCATAACGTATTTAATACATGTGATTTAGTATATGTTTTATATATTTCATCACATGTATTGAGTTGCGTAAAAAAATATGTTAAAATAATAATTGGGAATATAAGAAAGGAACGAGAAATGAAAAGATTTATTAATATCGGGGGGGGGGCAATTTAGGGCTTGTCCCACAAGGTAATAAGGGGAATAGTCATTCTGAGGGTGAATACCCGAAAGAATCCAGCCAATTATTAAAAACAAAAGCTGGATTGCTTCGACAAAAGTCTCGCAATGACAGATTTGGATTTACATTAGCAGAAGTTTTAATTACATTAGGAATAATAGGTGTTGTTGCTGCTCTTACATTACCTGCAGTTATTAACAATACAGAAAAAAAAGAACGTCAGGAAGCTTTAAAAAAGGCTTATTCAACTTTGCAACAAGCTTTATTAATGTATCAAAATGATATAGGAGAAGTCCCAACAAAATCTACTTTTAATAAAGAATTTGCAGCTTTAAAAAATGCTCTTTTGCCATACTTTAAGGGAGCTATAGATTGTGGAGTTGGGACTGAATCTGATAATAGTGCTTGTGTGTATTCTCATAGTGGTGAGACAAATAATCCTTACAGAAATTATACAAATACAAGTGAAGTTCCTAGTACAAAATTTGATGACGGACAGTATATTGTAACTGATGGTATGATGTATTTTTTTGAAAATGAACTGATGTCTACTGTAATATATGTTTCTGTTGATGTTAATGGTTTAAAAAAACTGCCTAATCGTTGGGGACATGATTTATTTACCTTTGAATTGACTGATACTGGAAAGTTTTTGCCAATGGGTGCAGTTGGTACAATGTATGAAAAAAATGCTGATAGTTATTGCTCAAAAACATCAACAAGCTCTTTAAATGGTATAGCTTGTACAAATCGAGCATTGTATGATCAATCTTTTTGGAAATAATTTCTAATTAAATTGATTTTGTGCTTTTTGAATTCCATTTTCAAGATAAAATTCAATTGCTTCATTGGCTTTCATTAAAACGTTTTTTAATTCGTCATGTTGTTCCTTCGGGAAATTTTGTAGTACATAATTTTCAGATGGAATATTTGGTTGTGGCCCAATGCCAATTTTTAATCTGTCAAATTCTTTAGTTCCAACATGTTTAATAATTGATTTTATACCGTTATGACCGCCATCAGAACCGTTTGCTCTAAATCTAATTCTACCTAAATCTAATGCAATATCATCATATACAATCAGAATATCTTTCACATCAATTTTATAATAATCCATAACAGCTCTTACTGCTTCTCCTGACAAATTCATGAAAGTTGTCGGTTTGATAAGCAGATTATTTTCCATTTTTGCAATAAAGCATTTTAGCTTTTTTTCTTCTTTGAATGAGATATTATTATCTAATGCCCATTTATCAAGTACCATAAATCCTGCATTATGTCTTGTAAAACAGTATTTGTCGCCTATATTCCCTAGTCCTGTGATTAATTTCATATTTTGTAATCCTTTATATTTATTATTTTAACGTAAATAAATATTACCGTTATGATTTACCATCTTTACGCTTAACAAAAAGATAGAAAACATTTATTTTAAAAATGCTAAAAGAAGAGGATGTGACTATGAAGAATAAACCGATAATTCAAGAAAAAAGTTCAGAAAAAGTTGCAAAATTCTTAGAAAAAAATTCTCTGCACAAAAAGGATTTTGCTGAAATGATTGGAGTGACACTGTCTTATGTTTACAATTTAATTGATGATGCTATTCAATTTTCAACTCGTGGTACTACTTTAGAAAGAATTGCAACTGTCATGGAAATTCAGCCTGAAGAATTTGAAGAATATAAAATTCCTCAGGAACCTATTTTAATAGATGATTCTGTCGAATTTTTTAAAGATGTAATGAAAGAAAAAGGCATGACAACTGTTAATTTTTTGAAAGCATTCCCGAGAAAAAAACGTTTAGATATTGTTGACATGCTTCGAGGATCTTTGCCTATACCAATTGACTTTAAAGAACTTACAATGATTGCTCAAGTATTAGATTTAAGTAAAGATGATATTTATTCAATGTGGGAAAAACGAATGAAACAGGTATTAGAATCGAATGGCATGAATATATATTCAAATGCTGCTCTTGTGAATTCCATGTTTGACTGTGCAAAGAAGTATATTCATCTAAAATAGCTTGAAAATTACGATCTTTTTAAGATCGTAATTTTTTTTTAATAAAAGTGTTGACATTAAATTTTGTTCTTGCTAAGATAATATCACTGACGAAATGAATAGCATTTATAAATTTGCGCTTGTAGCTCAGCAGGTAGAGCACTCCCCTTTTAAGGGATAGGTCGCGCGTTCGAATCGCGCCAAGCGCAATTTTTTATTGGTTAATTTTCAAGAATGTTCATAAATTGCTAACAGGTTTTTATATCTGTAAAAAAGTTTTTTGTTTGCTTTACTTTCAGTTTTGATAAACTATAATTGTATTAAGATTATATATAATTTAAAGGAAACATTATGAGTAAATATTTATTAGAAGTTGGATGTGAAGAATTACCTTATAAATTTATCCCGTCAGCAATTCAACAATTAAAAACAGGTTTTGAAAACTTCTTGAATTCAAATAAAGTTGAATTTGAAGATGTTAAAGTATATGCAACACCTAGAAGATTAGCAGTAATCGTTTCAGGCCTTGAAAAAGAAAGTAAAGATGAAATAAAAGTTGTGAAAGGTCCTATTAAAAAAGTTGCATACGATGAAAATGGAAATTTGACAAAAGCTGGAGAAGGTTTTTGTAGAAAAAACGGTATTAATCCTGAAGATTTGTATATTGAAGATGATTATATTCATGCGAAAATTACAATCAAAGGAAAATCTATTGTTGAGTTGTTAAAAGAAAATGTTCCATCAATAGTGTTGAAATTGCAAGGCTCTCATTTTATGAGGTGGGCAGATAATGATGAAAAATTTTCTCGTCCGATAAGATGGATTGTATCTATTTTAGATAGAGAAGAAGTTAAAATTAAAATTATTGATAAAGAAAGTGCTAACATAACTCGAGGTCATCGATTTGCTCAACAAAATGTTTATATTAATAATCCTGATGATTATGTAGAAATTATGCGTAACTGTTGCGTAATTGTTGATCAGGAAGAAAGAAAACAAAGAATTATTGATAGAGCTAAAGAAGAAGCAGCTAAATTGGGAGCAACTCCATATTATACAGATGATTTATTAGAAGAAGTAACATTTATTACTGAATATCCAGTACCTGCTGTATGTGAGTTTAATCCTGATTATTTAAGATTGCCTGAAGAACTTGTAGTTACAGTAATGGCAGTTCATCAAAGATATTTTGCTTTGTATAAAGATGGTAAATTAATTAATAAATTTATCACTATGACAAATTATCTAGGTGATGAATTTGAAAATATCAAAGCAGGTAATGTAAGAGTTATTAAAGCTCGTTTAGATGACGCAGTATTTTTCTTCAATGAAGATACTAAAAAGCCTTTAGCAGATTATGTTGAGGACTTAAAAGGTATTACATTCCAAAAAGGTATGGGCTCTATGTATGATAAAGCTCAAAGACTTGTTAAATTGTCAAAATTAATGGTTGGAAATAACCCTACTGTTGAAAGAACTGCACTTCTTGCAAAAGCTGATTTGACAACAAATTTAGTATTTGAATTTACTGAATTGCAAGGATTTATCGGTGCTGATTATGCAAGGGTATCAGGTGAACCTGATTGTGTTTGTGAAGGCATTAAAGAGCATTATTTTCCTCTTAACGCAGATGGTGAAATTGCCGTTACAACTGAGGGACAAATTGTTGGTATTGCTGATAAAATAGATACAATTTGTGCAGTATTTGCAGAAGGGAAAAAACCTACAGGATCTTCAGATCCACTAGGTGTTAGACGCGCTGCTTTAGGTGTTATCAGAACTATTTTAGCAAACGATTTAAAAATTGATTTGACTAAATTGATTACAGAAACGTTATTATTACTTCCTGTATCTACAGAAGGTGAAAATATTGCTGATAAATTTAAAAAAGCTGCAGGATCTTGTATTAGCAGAGTATCAGGTAAAGTTACAGATGAAATTTATGAATTCTTTATTCAAAGATTAATAATATTCTTGTCTGAAAAATATTCTAAAAATGTTTTAGAGGCTTGTGCAGCGAATAAAAATCCACTTGTTGATTTAACAGATTATATCAAACGAGTAGAAGCTGTTTCAAAATTGAATTCCGAAGCAGTATTAGAAAGTGCTAACAGAGTATTGAGAATTTTAAAAGAAGATTCTAAAAAATCTGTTAATAAGAATTTATTCAAAGAACCAGCTGAGAGCATGTTGTTAAGTCAAATAGAAACAGTAAGTGAAGATTTAGATTATGACGCTTATTTGAAGCAGTTAGAAGAAATTAATCCATCTGTTGAAAAGTTCTTTAACGATGTTCTTGTAATGGATAAAGATGAAAATGTTAAGGAAAACAGATTAGCTCTTCTTACTATGTTGAAAGGTAAATACAATCACTTAGCTGATTTCAGTAAATTATAAAGAATTGTAAACAATCTTTGTAAAAAAGTAAATTATTTTTTTCAGGATACTTTACAATAGTACGAAGTAGGTAAGATAAAAATTAACAATAAATGGTAGGAGTCAACTTCATGTTAAACCGATTAAAAAATTTAAAAGTCGTAAAATCTTTAGGAAAACATATTAGCCCTAAATTACGCTGGCTAAATTTTATGAATCACAATATTGACAAATCATCTCCTGAATATATTAGAATGATTAGCGGAGTTGACGAATTAAAATCAAGTTCTGACGAACGTAAGCTGGAAGCAATGGTCAGAGAACAACTCAAAGAAGAATTCCCGAATATCGAGAATATGAAATCTTATGAGCTTCTTGTAGATGCTGTTATTTATAACTACAAGAAAAAACAGCTTCAAGCTATGGATGAGCTCGAAAAATAATAATAAATACTCATCAAAATTAATAAAAGATAATATCCCCCAGGGGATGTTATTTTTTTATATAGAAATTTATTATGGTTTTAAATATGGAGATGAGTATATGAAAACTACAATTATTGGTGTTATTTTAAAAAATCGATTAGAAGATGCTATTGAATTTCAAAAGATTATTACAAATTACGGTTGTGATATAAAAACAAGAGTTGGATTGCATCCAGTGCAAAAAGATACTTGTGTGAATTCAGGCATTGTCTTATTAGAAGTTTTAGAAAATGCAGAAAAGTTAATAAAAGAATTAAAAGAAAAATGGGATATTAAGACAATGGAATTTGAATTATAACTTTTGTAAACCTTTTATTTTTAATATAGCAAAAAATTTTTTTAGGGTGTTTAATGCTAAAGGGAATTAGATTAGATGATAACGCCCATAAATACTCCACAATCGAATTTAATGGCTCAGGCGCTTTTTAGAAAATTGCCAAATGGTAAAACAGAAGCTAATAATCCTAATAGGTCCAGTATTTTTTATATAAACGATTTCCATGGCAAGTCAATAAATATGGAAAGAACTATTACGGCTTCAAATGCTTTTGATGCATTTATTCCATCAGTACCAACTGATAAATTAAAGTTGTCATCAGGGGATATTCAATTAGGAGAGCCTGTTAAAGCAAATCAGGTTATGGTAGAAGCTCAAAATATTATGGGGATTATGGCTTCAGCTATGGGTAACCACGAATATGATATGCCTAAACATATTGCAGAATTAATTCCTCAAATGGGTTATAAAATGTTAGCGTGTAATATAAATATTAAGCCAGATAATCCATTGTATAAAAAGGTTGAAAAATCTTATATTCAAGAAGTTAACGGAAATAAATACGGTATAATTGGAGTTTCTCCGGTTGATTTATTTTCAAGATTAAAATATGGAAAATTGTTTGAAGATTTAAAAATTGATGGTATTGAAAGTACTATAAAAGATGTTCAAACAGAGGTTAATAAGTTAAAGGAACAAGGTGTAAATAGAATTATTCTATTATCTCATGTTGGTTTTGGGTATGATCAAAAAATTGCGAAAGAAACAGAAGGTATTGATATTATATTAGGAGGGCATTCTCATAATTTTATAACTGATGTAAAACCAGGTGTTAATTTATTCAATTCTAAATCAGGTGAACCTGTAGTTATTACGCAAGCCGGTCGTGACGGAAATTATTTTGGAGTTTTGAATGTAGAGTGGAATAATAACGGTGTAATGACAAAAATTCAAAATAATGTTACTAGTACAAGAGGTTTTAAACGTAGTCCAGTTGTAAGATATGTGTTTGAAAAAATTCTAGGAAAACCAAAAGTTGTAGGAGTTATAAATTCTGCTCCTCCGCCACTTAAAAATGCATCAATTGAACCAAGCGGGCATGCAAACTTCTTATGCGATTGCATGAGAGAAGAATTAGATACAGATATTGCCTTATTTGGTTCCGCGACAATTAGAGGCTTTTTTGAACCAGGTAAATTAGATACAAGATGGCTTGAGGATATTTCTCCATTCAAAAATAAAATGGTAGTTGCAAATTATTCAGAAAAAGAAATAGTAGATATGCTAAGAGTTTCTTCTAAGTCATTAGTGAACACAAATAACAAACCGGGAATTGTTCATGTTTCAGGTTTAAAATATACAATTTCTAAAAATGGAGAATTAAAATCAGCTTCTTTTGTTGATAAAAATGGTAATGAGACACCTATAAATATTAATAATCCAAGAACTGATAAGATGTATAAAACTGCATTAACAGATTATTATGCACAAGGACACGATGGGTTTACAATGCTAAATAAATATAAACAAGCTGAAAAAATCTATGATTTTGATGTTTGCAAATGTATAGAAAATTATATGCATAAACATACTGAACCTATTGATATAAAAGATGATGGTAGAATAAAAATAGTTGATTAGTTGAAACTTATTTAAAATTTTGTTATAATATATCTGTAGAATAAAAAGGAGCGATTATGAAACAAGTTATGGATTTTAGAATGCGGGGGGGGGGCGTAATTTAAGCTCTCTTATTGGTTTTACCCTTGCAGAAGTGTTGGTTACGTTGGGGATAATTG
>CALVEU010000084.1 GCA_944326635.1 Candidatus Gastranaerophilales bacterium
ATAAGCTTGATCAAACGGAATTATTTCGTTTTAAAGGTACTGTATCAAAACTTTTAGGTTTAACGGTTGAGGTTAAATTACCAGGGTTAAAAATTGGTGATTTGTGCTATATTGAGACTAAGGATGGTAGGAAGAAGCCTGCAGAAGTTCAGGCTTTTAAAGGTGAAGTCGCTCAATTACTTTTATTATATGATGGAGAAGGTATAGGGCAAGGGAGCTTGGTAACTTCAACAGGAAAACCGATTATAATTCCTGTTGGAGATTTTTTGCTTGGCAGATTAATTAATCCTATGGGAGAACCTATTGACGGGAAACCATTAGATACAACTGGTGCAACTTGGCGTCCAGTAGAAGGGCCTCCTCCTGGACCTTTTGAAAGACCAATTATTACAGAGGTCTTTTCAACAGGTGTAAGAGCAATTGATAGTTGTATGACAATGGGGTGCGGGCAGCGTCTAGGTCTTTTTGCCGGATCTGGTGTCGGTAAAAGTACATTACTTGGTATGATTGCAAGAAATTCAGATGCTGATGTAAACGTTGTAGCTCTGATTGGAGAACGTGGTCGTGAAGTTAAGGAGTTTGTAGAAGATGCTTTGGGCGAGCAAGGTATGGCAAAATCTGTATTAGTTTGTTCTACAGGAGATCAGCCTCCATTGATTCGTCAAAAAGCTCTTTTGACTGCGACTGCTGTCTGTGAATATTTTAGGGATCAGGGTAAAAAAGTATTTTTAATGACAGATACAGTTACTCGTTGTGCGATGGCTGGGCGTGAGGTTGGTCTATCTTTAGGAGAGCCTCCTACGATGAAAGGTTATCCGCCTTCTATTTTTTCTTGGTTACAAAAAGTTTTGGAACGTGCAGGTAATAGTCCTAAAGGTTCAGTTACGGCTTTATATACGGTGTTAATGGAAGGTGATGATATTTCAGATCCGATTGTAGATATTGTGCGTGGTATTGTAGATGGTCACATTTTCTTGTCAAGAAAAGTTGCGGAAATGAATCATTATCCTGCTATTGATGTATTGGGGAGTATTTCAAGGCTTATGTCATCTATTGTTACGCCTGAACATAGAGAGGCGGCAGGAAAAATGCGTACTATTATGTCATTATATCGAGAAAATAAGGATTTGATTGATGTCGGGATGTATCAACCTGGGTCAAATCCAAGGCTTGATGTCGCAATTGAGATGATGCCTAAAATTAATGCTTTTTTGCAACAAAGGACTTCTGATATTGTAAGTATGGATACTACAATTAGTACACTTGTTGATATGATGAAAGATGTAGAGATTTAATAATTTCTTTTTGTGGTACAATTGTCTGGAAAGGAAATTGTTATGAATATACCACAGAATTTTATCCCAGCTATGTTAATTACTTTATTTGCAGGTTTGTCTACTGCTATAGGTGGTGGAATTGCATTTATTGTAAAAAAAGATAACTTAAAAGCATTGTCTGTAGGATTAGGTTTTTCAGCTGGTGTTATGGTGTTTGTTTCTTTTATGGATATGTTGCCGGAGGCAGATAAACTGCTTTCTTCTCATTTTCCTCAAAATCATGATTGGATTACTTTTGCAGGATTTGTAGTTGGTTTAATTGTTGCAATATTAATTGATTATTTTTTACCTGACCATATTGATACTGATGATGTCTTAAATCCAGATGCACCAGCTCATCATGATTATAAGATTAAAAGAGCTGGATTGTTTACTGCAATCGCTATTTGTGTACACAATTTCCCTGAGGGTATGGCAACATTTTTTACTACTACACAAAATATTACTTTAGGTCTTTCTGTTGGTATAGCAATTGCTATTCATAATATTCCTGAAGGTATTGCAGTTGCTTTACCTATGTATCATGTTACAGGGAAAAAACGTTATGCAATGCTTTATGCCGCTTTATCTGGGATAACAGAACCTATTGGTGCTTTAGTTGGAATGTTGGTGTTCAGTTTATTTTTGCCACAAATTTTGGTAGGAGCATTAATGGCTGCTGTTGCGGGGATTATGATATATATTTCATTTGATACCTTGCTACCTTTAGCAAAAGAATATGGAGATTGGCACCAGTCTATAGTTGGAATTCTTTCAGGGATTCTAGTGATATGGGTTAGTCTTATTTTAATTGGAGCTTAATTTATATGGTAAATTTATCTAATTTATTTGATGTTGGTCGAAATTTATATGCTATGCCTGCATATAATAGTAAAAGTGGATTAGCTCCTATACCTTTGAGATATTTTTTTGAATTAACTTATCGTTGTAATTTGAATTGCCCTTATTGTTATGTAGGGAATGACAGAATAAAAGAAGAATTAACAACAGATGAGTGGTATAAGATTATTGATCAAATTCCTTGGTATTCTTTTGTTACTTTGGTTGGTGGAGAGCCTTTAGTAAGAAAAGATTTTATTGATATCTTGATGAAAACATCTAGAAAGACATTAGGGAAATTGAATGTTGTATCTAATGGTATTTTAATAAATGATGAAATAATTGATGCTTTTATTAAAAGTAAAATGATGCTTTTATCTGTTTCATTAGACGGGTATGGGAAAAATCATGATTTGAATAGGGCAAAAGACGGGATTTGGGATAAAATTATGAACAATTTTGATAATATGAATTCCCGTAAAAAACGCCCAATGATTGATATTAAAACAATTGTGTTAGAAAATAATCTTGATGATTTAGTCAAATTATATAAAATGTGTGATGAAAAGAATTTTAACTTTTTATCAATTTCGTTTTTAAGAAATAATAATTTAAAACAAAATTCAGTTCTCTTTGATAGTTTTGTACCTGAATTCAATGCGAATTATCCTATTGAAAAATATTTTGATATGGAGCATTTTAAAGAGGTTTATAAAGAATTAGAATCTTTAAGTAAAAAATCAAAAGTTAAAATTAGATTTTCTCCAAAGTTTGAGTATGCAAAGGATCCTCTTGCAAAAATCGAAGAATTTTTTAATACTCCTGCAGATAAGCCGGTTTCTGAAATTTACAAGCCTTGTATGTATCCGTATTCAAATATGATGATAACACCAGCTGGGGATGTCTATCCTTGTTTATCGCAAAAAATTGGGAATGTTAAAGATATGCAAATTAAAGAAGTCTTTAATTTGCCTCATTACAGATGTTTCAGAAAAAATTTAAAAGCTGCGAAAGTTTTTGGTGCTTGTCAAATGTGTTGTGAGCTTTGTGTTAAATAATAATTTTACTAATTATTTGTATGGTTCACATTTTCCTTCTTTAATATAATTCATGTTTTTTTCATACATTACATGAGCAGTACATAAGTCCCCACGATTTATATAATAATCGCTATTTATTCCGTTTTGTAATCCTCCTGGGGCTATCATATCCTTATATACAAAAAAAGAAAATAGGTCTACTCCAAGTCTATTTGGTCCTTTTGAACCATTTACATCTAATCTTAATTGAGCACATGGAGATCCTGTGTTTGAACAAGAATTATTATATGTTAAAGAAGATATCATTTCTCCATCATTTAATATTGCTTTAGCATAATAGGGATTTCCATCTATATAAGCACCAAACCCTGTTGTTCCTATTGAGGTGTAATAAGTGTTTTCTGGTGCACATCCTTTCTGCGTACGTCCACAATTTTTTATAACGTGTATGTAGGGAATAAGGTAATATAGTATGTCATTTTCCAATTCGGTTGATTCTTCGTGGCTTATTAAATTCCAGGTATCTATATCTCCGTTGTCTTTTTTGGCTCTTAAATAAGCGTTGCTTATCAGATTGTAAAATTTATTTAATTTTGAAGCTGTAACATAAATTTTATATTTTGTAATTATTGTTGGTATTGTAATTGCAGCGATAATTCCTATTATCCCAAGTGTAATTAGTGTTTCTGCTAATGTGAATGCCCTATTTTTCATAATTCCTATCTTAGTTAATTTATATTTACTATAGTAGTTTTAAAACTACTATAGAGTATAGTTCGAAGTTTGTCAATAGAATAGAATAATAAAATGGATAAAACAGAATTTTTAAAAAATTTAGGTTTTGCAATTAAAGTAGAAAGAATGAAACAAAAAATTTCTCAGGAAAAACTTGCAGAACTTTCTGATTGTAGTATGTCTTATATTGGCTTTGTTGAAAGAGGTGAAAAAAGCCTTTCTCTTTATAATTTTATAAAAATAGCATCTGTCTTAAATTTAGATTTATCAAAATTTTTATCTGGATACATGAGAATTGATGATATTAAAAATAAGTAATTTTATCCATGAAAACATGGACATGTTCCTATCAATATAGAATCGTGGACTTTTCAAATTTTCAATATAGGTTATACTGAAAATGTAGTTAAGGTTCACGCCCTAAAGATGGCAAAAATCGTTTACTATATTGGGTTAGGGGATAGTATATGGGATATATTCACTGTTGCGGGGCCTTGCATAAGACAAGGACTTATAGACTTGCGCCAAAAGAGCAGTTTATAATTTGCGAACTCGATTATCTTTCCAAATGTCCCGTTTGCGGACATACAGTTGTTCAGCTTACAAGAGTTGACAAAGATGATAATATATCAGTTGTCAGGAAAGTTAATAAAAAAGCTAAAGATTTTTTTGAAAAATTAAAAAGTTTTATTTTGTATGAAGTTCGCCCACTGAAATACAATAAGATGAATTGTGGAAGATTTTATCTTAATTATAACGAGTTTGGTGTAAAAAAAAGATGCTATTCCAATTTAAAATCATTAAAAATTGGTCTGGCAGAAAATAAAGATTTAAAAATCAATCCTTAAAATTATCTTACTCTCTGGGCGGATTACCCGCCCTATTTTTTTTGAGCGGAAATATTATGAATAGAATTTTAATATTTTTTAGTATGCTAACAGTAAAATTAATAATAGAGGGAATTAGGAAAAATGGCACTATCTCCAAAGGAACTTAAAGTTTTGACTTTGGTTGCACTGGGGTATTCTGATAAAGAAATCGGAGTCGAATTAAAAATAGCATATGGCACTGTCCGAAATCATATAGATAAAATTGTTTTGAAATTGAATGCTCAGAATAGAACTCATGCAGCTATGATTTATAAACTTATGAATAAAGATTGGTTAGAGGATATTTATGAAAAGAATAATTATTCATTGGACTGCAGGAGGTTATTATCCGACAGAGTACGAAAAGGAACATTATCATTTTCTGATAGATAAAGAAGGAATTATTCATAGTGGAAAATTTAGACCAGAAGATAATGAAGTTTGTAAAATAGGAAAGTATGCCGCTCATACGGGTGGTGGAAATACAGGATCAATAGGTGTTGCGATTTGTGCAATGTCTGGTTTTATAAATAAGTTATCTGTTGGTAAATATCCTATTTTAAAGAAGCAATTTGAAAAAACAATGGAATTTTGTGCGAGCCTTGTCAAGAAGTATAATTTGGAGGTTACTCCGCAGTCAGTTTTAACTCATTATGAATTTGGGATTAAAAATCCTAAAACGACGTCTGCAGGTAAAATTGATATTATTTATCTGCCTCCTTATAGTTGGGTTGAAAAAAATGAGGTTGGTAGTTTTATTCGCTCAAAAGTTAAATGGTATAAATCAAAAGGAGTATAATTTTTATGGAAGTTGCTTATTACAATTTGTCAGGTGGTATAAATCAAGCTCTTACAAAGACTGAGTTGGGTATTGATACGAAAAAAATCTATTGGGCTGATGCTGAAAATGTTGAAATATTACAAAATCGAGGGATTGTCAAACAAAACGGCAATTCTTTGTTTTTAGAAATAGGGGAAGAAATCACTGGTTTAACAGAACTCTCAGCTTATGATGTGAATAAATTAGTTATTACAACTATATCAGGTAAGATTTATATTTATGATGAAGTTCATTCAAAAAAAGTATTGGTTGGTAAAACTTTATCTGGAATTAGACCTGTATTTTTGAATTTTTTAAATGGAATTTTAATTAATACTGAATCTGATGGTTTATTCTATATAAAAAATAATGAAAATTATGATGTTGTTGAGTGTAACTTAAAGGATCTATCTGATAATACTGTATTAGGTGCATCAATGGCTGTTTATAAGGGCAGAGTTTGGGTTGCTAAAGATGCTACAATCTATTATTCTGCATTAGGTACTTATAATGATTTTACAACTTCTGATGATGCTGGTTATATTAATGAATTTCATACTGATACAGGTTCTATTACGGCATTAAAACCTTATAAGGATTATTTAGCTGTTTATAAAGCTGATAGTGTTTATTTATTAAGTGGTACTAGTCCTGATGATTTCGCAATCTCTTTATTTGCTAATAAAGGAGCAGTAGGCTCTGATTCTATTGTAAATGTTGAAAATAAACAATATTTTCTTAGTAATGGTATTTTTGCCTTAGAACAGGTTGGTGAGTTAAATCAAATTCAGCTTGGCAGTGAAATTTCCCAGAAAATTAAACAAGAATTTTCCTTATTTGGACAATTAAAAAATACTTTATGTTTACATTATGAATCAAGAAGTCAAATGTGGTTTTTCTTTCCTTATGCAGATGATGCTTATTTTCATACTATATGGATTAACGATTATGTGAATAAAGCTTGGTATAAAAGAGTTCTTCCTCAAGATATTGTTACTGCTTGTATGTATAACAATTATGTATATACTGCAGATAAAGCCGGTAATATTTATAAGGAGGACTTTGGCACAACTTTTAACGGTAGTGTTATAAACTTTATGTGGAAGTCTCCATTTTTGTCTTTGTCTAAACCTCATCATAGAAAAATGATCGATGAATTTTATTTTTTATTAGATACGGAATACGATAATAATTTCGATTTTTCTGTATACAAAGATTATGATAGCGAATATTCAGATGATATAGAAAAGATTTATTCAGTTCATCAAGATCATTTAATATGGGCAGATGATCAAACTCCAGATTATTTCCCTTGCCATTGGCCTGATGACGATGCTGTGTCTCCTGTATGGGCTGTTAATAGTGATACTATGGAAAAGGCTGAAATATCAGAGGCGAATTATTCTGTTCAATTATGTGTAAAGGGAGAAGGAGTTGAACAGTCTTGTGCAATTATTGGTCTGCAATTTAGAGAGATTTATGATGACGATTAATTTTAGAATATACACCGCTCATATTTATATTTGTAGTAAAAAAAGAAAGGAAACAAAAAAATGTCTGACAATGCTTATGCTGCATTTATCCCTGAAATTTGGAGTCAAAAACTTAATTACATGCTTTCAAAAGAATGCGTAATGCTTCAATGTGTTAACAGAAATTGGGAAGGTGAAATTAAAAATCAAGGAGATAAAGTAAAAATTATTACTCCAGCAGATGTTGCAATTTCAACATTGAGCACATCTAATATTACTTATGATGAATTAGAACCAACTTCTCAAGATTTAGTAATTGATCAGAAAAAATTCTTTGCATTTAAAATAAATGATGTTGCACAGGTGCAAGCTAACACTGATATTATGGAAGCTCATTTAAAAAATGCTAAAAAAGCTATTGAAGAAGTTCAAGATGCTTACATTTTATCATTACATGCCGAAGTTGATCCAAAAAATGTTGTAGGATCTGAAGAAGCTGCAGTAACTCTTGATAAATCTACTATTTATTCAAAATTTGTAGAATTAGCTCTATGTTTGAAAAATTCAAATGCTGTAACAACAGGTGTAAGACCTTGGGTTGTAATCAATCCTACTATTGAATCTTACTTGTTACAAAGCTCTGAATTCATTGGTGCTCATAACGTTGCAGATGAAACATTAAGAGAAGGTGCAATTGGTAGAATCGCTGGCATGGATGTTTTAGTAAGCACAAATTTAGGTGATGTTGGCGGTAAATATTATGTCT
>CALVEU010000085.1 GCA_944326635.1 Candidatus Gastranaerophilales bacterium
TAGAAAAAGAAAATTTAGAAGTTGCTAAAGCAAAATTTAACACACAAGGTTCAGAAACAAAACTAATTGTAAATCCATTATCTGGAGATACTATTACAGCTAATGGAGTTTCCGAATACGGACTAAAAGCTCTTATGCAAGATGCACAAAAAGGAATAACACGCCAAGGAGAAATTACTAAAACAAACAAAAGAATTGCAGATTTAAAAGCAGCATTTATTAATGGAGACAAAAAACTATCTAAAGCATATGTTATTCAAAATAAGTTAATGACAGAAAATGAATATAATAAAATTATTCAAGAAAAATACTCGTAGTAAAAGTTAGTAAAATAATCAAAACTACCTCTTAATACAAGAAGGTAGTTTTTGTTATATAAGAGGCATTTTAGGGAATATAAACTTAAGCAGGGATAGTTATTAAGCCTAATTTTAAATATTCTCTTTTTTAGTAATTTGTAAAGAAATATTACAAAGATAAGTCAAAAAGAGCAATTATTTAAAAGATATATACTTTATATATATACAGAGAGTATAAAAAACGGAGAACTAGCCATGGGTATGTATAGCATAACCGGATGGTCAGGCGGAGGACGCCGTCCATTAACATACAATTTAAAAGCAGGCCAATTTAGAGGTATGGGAAGAGTAAATGTAATCCCAAACCAAAGTACGATTATAAATAATAATATAATTGGTGGAGGATATGGTGTTTACACAAATAGTCACTGCTGTAATAACAGTACTCCTAAATGGTTAAATTGGATGATGGGTATTGGCATCGGTTCAACATTACTCGGTGGTATACTTAACATGTTTGGCGTTGGAGGCGGCGCAGGAACTGTCGAAGGCGCAGGAGGGAAAGAAGAACCTCAAACTAGAACTCAATCACAATCACAATCACAACCACAAACTCAATCAAATGAATATGCTGAATTAAATAAAAAACTTGATAGAATATTACAAGAAAATGCAGAGCTAAAAAAACAAGCTCAAGCATACCAAGAAGCACAACAAGCAGCAGCAAAACCACAAATACAACAACAACCGCAAACACAACAAAAAGAAAACTCTGATTATTCTTTTATAAAAAATGGAGCACCAATGGTATGTACTGACGCAAGTGGCAGAACAAAGGACATATCTGGAACATTATCAAATGTACAAACTGATGCAAATGGAATACCACAAAGTTTTACATTAACAGACAGCTCTAGCGGAAATAAATATCAATACACCGTTAAAGTTGGAAGTGACGGCTCTTTATCATATGAATGCATAAGTAAAAATGGTCAAGCTACAATCGGAGCACCAACTTATACATTAAAAGATGGTAAATTAGTTAATGAAAATGGACAAAATGGTTTCGGGCAAGGTATAAAAGCAGGGAATTCTTCTCCTCAAAATACACAAGTTAAGACTCGATCCAATACAGCAGGTTCGTCTTCAAACAATATTCAAACACTAGCTGATGGAACACAAGTAAGTAATACATTTACAATCCAAACACCTTATCAACATTCAGATGGAAAATATTACTCAAAGGAAGAAGAATTTAAAGCTCCTTGGCAATAATTAATTTTAGAACAACTCTCTACACCAGAGAGTTGTTTCATTAGTAAATTAATCTTTACATAAAATTGGCAATTTATAAAAAAAAATGTATAATAAATGTGTAGAAAGAAAGAGGGGTTATATGGAAGATTTAAAAGTAGCAATCGGCTCAGATCATGGCGGTTTTCATTACAAAGAATCAATTATTGAATATTTAAAAGCTAGAAATATAGAATATATTGACGTAGGTACATACACTCGAGAATCATGTGATTATCCAATCATAGCAAAAAATGTTGCTGAAAAAGTAATATCAGGGGAAGCAAATAGAGGCATTCTAATATGTGGTACTGGTATTGGTATGTCTATAGCTGCTAACAAAATAAGAGGAATTAGAGCTGCTCTTTGCGGTGATACATATTCTGCAAGAGTATCAAGAGCTCACAATAATGCAAATGTATTATGCCTTGGAGAAAGAGTAATTGGAGAACATTTGGCACTTGATATTGTAGATGTATGGCTTAAATCAAGTTTTGAAGCAGGAAGACACAAACGTAGGGTTGATATGATTGAATAATTGTTTTCATGGTATAATTAATGTAAAAAGGAAATACCATGGAAAAACAATTAGATTCAAAATTATTAGCAAGCGTTATTGCAAGAGCACTTGATGAAAAACTTGGTAAGGACATTACAATTTTAAACATAAGTAATGTATCATCACTTGCGGACTATTTTGTAATAGTTACAGGAGATTCTACACCTCAAGTAAAAGCATTGATGAATAATACTAAAGAACGTATTAAAGAACTATTTTCAAGATCTCCAGTAAGATTTGAAAATGATGCTAAAAACAGATGGAATTTACTTGATTATGGAGATGTAGTTGTACATATTCTCCATAAAGAAGAACGACAAACATATGCAATAGAAAAATTTTGGAATAATGCATTCAGTATTCCAGAAGATGAGTGGAAAAATTTATCAGAAGAATATAAAGAATTTTAATAACGTAATCGGCTTCACAAAATATGTGGAGTCTTTTCTTTATGTAACATTTCTAAATACTATTGCAAAATATACAAAATAGTGTAAAATAGGTTATTATGAATAGAGAAGAGATAAATAATAAAATTAACGAATTAGTCTTAGCAATGGCTAAAGATCCAAATAATATAGACAATTATCATAGATTGTCAGAACTTTATTTACAAATTGAAGACTATGATAAAGTAATGTCAGTTTTAGAAAGTCTTTTAACAATTAAACCAGATGACGTACAAGCTCTAGTTGGAATGGGTACAATGTGGTTTTATGAAAAAGATTTTAGAAAATCATTATCTTATTATAACAAAGCTCTAACTGTTAATCCTAAAAATTATTTAATATATTATAATATGGGTAATGTTTTTGCTGAATGGAAAAATTTTCCAAAAGCACTATTTTACTACAACAGAGCTATTGATTTAAATTCAACTAATCCTGAAATCTACAATGCAATTGCTCTTTTATATCAAGATAACGAAGATTATATTGAATCAAAAGCTTATTATGAAAAAGCGCTATCTCTTGATCCTGAAAATATTACAGCATTAATTGATATGGGTAATGTATGTTTTAAATTATTTGATTATGAAACAGCTTTAGAACTATACAAAAAAGTTTTTGTACTTAATCCTGACAACAAAATTGTTGCAATTTGCATAGGAAATACTCTTACTTTAATGAAAGAAAGAGAAAAAGCATACAATTATTATGAAAAAGCCTTAACTATGGAAGGCGACAACTACAAAACCTACATATGCTATGCCATAGCTCTTTCAGAATTTGGCGAATATGATATGGCAGTAGAAATGTATAAGAGAGCTCAAAATATTCAACCAAAAGAAATAGAGGCACAAATTTTACTTGCAAATCTTTATACAAACTTTAACCATTTAGATTTAGCAATGGATTTATACAAAGAAGCTATAAGATTAAAACCAAATAGTGCTAAAACATATATGCTTTTAGGCAATGCTCACTATCTAAAAGGAGAAATGGAACAATCAATAGCTTCTTATAGAGCATCAATAAGTATTGAGCCAGAAAATGACGAATTTAGACTTGTATATACTCAAGTTTTAGATGAATATATTGATAAAAAAAGAAACGGAGAAGCAGTATAAATGCAAAAAGATACCCCATATATGATTGAAAGAATTATAGCAGCTCTCACATATTTAACAATGGGAATGGTTGGATTTATATGGCTAATAATAGGATTGTTTACAAAAGCAAGATTAAAACCTTTTTTGCAATACCATATTTTTCAATCAATATTTATTTCTTTAGCATTTGCAGTATTATCAATATTCATAGGCTGGCTTTCCAATATTTTAAGCTTTATTCCAATAATTAATAGAATAGTTGCGCAAATTACATTCTTACTAAATATGCCTTTAATATTTGATTATTCATTACTACAATCTGTTATATATGTATTATTAATTTATTTAGCTATTACTGCATTTATTGGGAAATTCAGCTATATTCCTTGGGTATCTGATATAATTGATCAAAATATAAATCACTAAAAAAAATGCGCTGTAAAGCGCATAGATGTGGTCAGTATGAAAAGATTATGAATTAAGATTGATTAGATTTTGACAAAATTATTGCATTTGAAAGAGGTATACCTCCAGTTTGTTGAGGCTTATTTACAACTCTTCCATTTACATACATAACTGTTGAACCACCGCCATCTAAATTGATCGCCCCAACACAGCCTATTGATTGCATAAAATTAGCTAACTCCATTAATGTCATACCAATAGAACTTCCTTCTCGACCATCTACTGCTACAAAAATAAAATTATTATCTTTTGTATAACCAATAGCACTTCTAGGATTACGTCCACCTATTGCTTGAAGCCTTTGAGCTGTCATATCAACAAATACTTCTCCATTTTTTACTAAATATGGACCACCACTTATTATATGTTTAACGCCATCCCAATCGGGATTAGTCTTAATTGATAGTTCAACATCTTTTTTATCTAGTAATGCATATAAAATACTTTTAGGACCTGAAATTACATAACCGTTTTGAGGTATTTCAACAGCATTAGCAGATGCTTTAGTAATTTTATTATCTATCACCTGTAAACCAACACCATATTTAGGTGCAGCAGGAGAATATTTCCCCCATTCTGGAGTATATACAAGAACATGAGTAGAAAGCATGCGAGGCTGATTAATATTATTAACATTAATTGTTTTTCCACTACCTTTTATTGTTGCATCAAGCTGTAATCTTGCAATATCAAAACTATCTTCAAAAATTCCCAAAGCTACCCTATCATAAATAGGACCTGTGTACATTTTTTGATTAATCATCAAAGTTCCTAAGGGAACACCTGTTTGAGGTTTAAAATATGTACCATTTAATGCAACTATAGCATTATTATTTTTTGCAATTGTAGTAATAGTCCTTCTACTTTTCAATGTTGAATCTGATGAAAGTGCGGGAGTTAATTCTAAATCCTTTGCCAGTTTCATATCCACTTCTACCACATTTATTCTGACAGGTCGCCCGCTATAATATTTTGTAAGTTTGATATGCTTTACCCCACTAGTTACATCAGCAATAACCGCTTTGGGATATTTTTGCCGAATTAAATTATCAAAATTTCTTTGCCGAACTTCAGGAGAAATTTCATTTAATATCTTATGTTTAATTTGTCCAGTATCAAAGTCAGGAGCTGTAACCTGTGCGATTTTATTACTACTTGCATGTATAGGTAACAGCACCTGACACAAAACTAAAACCCCAATAACAGATATATTAACAGCAACTTCTGCTAATTTTCTCAGCTCATAATTTTCTGCACGGTAAATCAATGTATCCATAGTGTCACCTCTTAGGTTAAAGTAACCGGATACCTTTTTGATTTAAGAGTGGGGTGGGGAATAACACTCGTCGGAAACCTGATTTTTATCTTTTAAGAAACCATTTTCAGGATCTTCCTACTACTATTGTAACATATTTTAACAAAGACTTCAATACCTCTTATATCAAGGGTTTAACATTTCGAAATATAGTATTTTTTACACTACTAATACAAAAAGCCTCGACAAAAATCGAGGCTTTTTTAATTATATTGAATAACTATTTCAAATCTTGCAAATAAGTCTTAACCATAGATTTTGCTTCTTTTATAGACATATCTTCATCTGCAGGAGTAATTTTTACAGGCTTACCTGCTACTCTTGAAATATTAAAATTTGCATAAGATTTATCACCAAATATACCATCTGTTAATGTTAATTTAGCTTCTTTCCCAAATTTAGTTTCTTGCAAAAAGATATTAACATTATTAGAAGTAGTTAAATATGTACCCAAGCCATTATTTTTTCTATTCTTAGCTAATTTAGAAAAAGCTCTATGCACTATTTTATCAATAGAATTGCCTTTAGAAGTAAATGAAACGGTATCAGCTTTTAAAGCAGGAGTAAAGTTTAAAGTACTATTTTTTTTAGGAGTACAATTATTTGCACAATAATTTGCAGCAAAAGCTACAGGGGTAGACATAATTTTTGAAATCATTTTTAAATCCTCTATATTAAATGTATATTACACACTTATTAAACAGCAAAATAAAATTAATGTCAAACAAAGATTAATCAATATCAACAGGTTCTCTTTGTATTTTTTCGATAGCTTCTCTTGCTGTAAATACTAGAGCTTCAGGAACATTTTCAATAGTAGTAAATTGTCTTAAAACATCAACAACTCTTTTAAATGATCTTACAATATCTCCTTCGCCAATATCAATTTGTTCAGTTATAGTTTCCCATTCAGAACCCTCAACCCATAATTCAATTAAAGAACTAAAATAAGGATTTATATACATTGGAGCTTCAACAGAATATCTGTTTTGAACTTTTTCAAGTTTTCTCCTGATATTTCTTATCAAATTTAATGTTTTTCTAACAGGTTCAGACAAAGGTAAATATGGAATATCAATTCGCAGATCTTCTGTTGTAATTGCGCACACTACGGCTGCAAGCTGTGATGGCGTTAAATTTTCTAAAACATTTGAAAATATAATTTCTGCAATAAACAATTCATTTTCTGAACGGATTTGGGATGTTGTCATACCTCTTTGAGTCGGATAATCGTCACGCAAATAATCCATATCCATCAATACACTTCGATGAGCTAAAAACTTATTCCAGAAAATGTCTCTTTGCTTTTCAATTTCTTTATCTAATTTTCCAAGTCTAATAGCAAAACGCTCTAATACTTCAACATTTTTTGAATGTTTTTTATACAACTTACAGGTATCACATTTGAAGTTATGCATTTTTTCAAGCATAGCTTTAGTTTCTTTACCAAACTTAACCGCTTCAGGAGAAAGAGGTCTATTTTTAGAACGTTCCTGCTTACAAATTTTCTTATAAGTTTGACGATTTTGAACATAAATATGTCTTATTTTATCGTACTCATGCAATTTTTCATCGCATAATTTATAAGGACAAACAAATTCTCTAGCTTTAACTTCATTTTTAATTTGTTCTTGAACTTTTAATAGAGGTTGAAGTCTTGAGCCAGATGAGAAATACCCAAAACTTTTTAAAATTAATTCTTTTGCTTCTTCTAAAGAAAATCTTTGTAAAAGGTTTAATACCATTGAATAACTTGGAGAAAAGCGACTTTCTAAAGGATTTGCATCACTTAACACAAGTTCTGCAACTTCTTCAGGAGATTGGAATTGAGTACCAACAATAGTAACATAACCAACTTCATCCATCCCACGTCTTCCCGCACGTCCTGACATTTGTAGGAATTCACTTGCTGTCAACATTCTATGTCCAGAGTCAGTACGCTTGCTAGTAGAGCTAATAACTGTTGAACGAGCTGGCATATTTATTCCTGCAGCAAGAGTTTCTGTCGCAAATACAACTTTTATCAAACCTTTTTGAAATAATTTCTCAACTAAATTTTTCCAAGCAGGTAACAAACCTGCATGATGCGATGCTACACCACATAATAAATATTCAATATGTTTATTATTATATAAATGAGGATTTTCTGCAATATAATCATCAACTAGTTGTCTTATTTCTGCTTTTTCTGCTTTTGAAATCAAATCTAACGAAGCACATTTTTCCATTTGCTCATCACATTTTCTACGAGAAAATGTAAAATAAATTGCAGGAAGCATATC